>CACYXI010000002.1 GCA_902778265.1 uncultured Bacteroidales bacterium
GTCGCACTTACAGCGCTCCTTTAATCACGCATCTATCGAATAACAGCCCTTACGGACTGCCCTATTAGGTGTCGGGCTTTCAGCCCTCGCAGTCTTGAAAAATTCGTCGAGATTTGTCGCAGACCCACTGACCGTAGGGGAGGTACCCCCACGTTAGATAGTAAGTTAAACATTTAATTAATTAATAAAAATTTTATAAGCCAAGCCTTCTTTTAGCGAAAGAATGTATAAAACATCCTTCCCTTTGGGAAGGCTTGGTTAGGCTTTTTAATGCAACTGACAGATTTCCTGCCAACAACAAAGAAAGAGTGTGAGCTGAGAGGGTGGGATGAACTTGACGTGATACTCTTTTCCGGCGACGCCTATGTGGACCATCCATCATTTGGCGCTGCCGTCATAGGTCGTACCCTTGAGGCTGCCGGCTATCGCGTGGCTATCGTGCCGCAACCTGACTGGCACGGCGATTTCCGTGATTTCAAGAAACTCGGACGACCACGACTCTTCTTCGGCATCTCACCTGGCTGTATGGACTCTATGGTCAATAAATATACGGCCAACAAGCGTCTGCGCTCCGAGGATGCCTATTCGCCCGACGGCCGTCATGACTGTCGTCCTGAGTACCCCACAATCGTCTATTCCAAGATTCTCCGTCAGTTGTTCCCCGATGTCCCTATCGTGTTGGGCGGCATCGAGGCTTCCTTGCGAAGACTAACACATTATGACTACTGGGAAGACCGTCTTCGTAAGTGCATCCTTTGCGATAGTGCTGGCGATATCATCTCCTACGGAATGGGCGAGAAAACCATTCTCGCCATTGCTGCGGAACTGGATAGGGGACGGAAGATCTCTGATATCACCGAACTCCCTCAGACCGTCTTCCTTTGCCGTAAGGAAGATATACCCGGTGGCATTACCGATGATGATATAGTGCTGCATAGCCACGAGGAATGTCTTCGTGACAAGAGGGCAGAGGCTGATAACTTTAGGCATATAGAGGAAGAGAGCAACAAGGTTCATGCCCAGCGACTTATCCAAGGCGTTGACGGACGCTTCGTGGTGGTCAATCCTCCTTATCCGCCAATGACAACCGAGGAGATTGATGCCTCCTTCGACCTGCCCTATATGCGTGTTCCTCACCCTAAGTACAAGGGTAAGAGAATACCTGCCTACGACATGATTAAGTTCTCGGTCAATATGCACCGAGGATGCTTTGGCGGTTGTGCTTTCTGCACCATCTCTGCCCATCAGGGAAAGTTCATAGCGTGCCGTTCAAAGGAGAGTATCATGAAGGAGGTTAAGGAGGTTGTGAAGCTACCCGATTTCAAGGGCTATCTCTCCGACCTTGGCGGACCTTCTGCCAATATGTACGGAATGCACGGCCGCAACCTCAAGGCTTGTGCCAAGTGCAAGCGTCCGTCGTGCATCAATCCTGAGATCTGCCCCAACCTTGACACCGACCATTCTGCCTTGCTCGACATCTACCGCTCTGTCGATGCCCTGCCTGAGATAAAGAAGAGCTTCATAGGCTCTGGCGTGAGATACGACCTGCTACTTCATCACAGTAAGGATGAGAAAGCCAACCAGTCGGCAAGGGAATATACCCGTGAGCTTATCTGCAATCACGTTAGTGGCAGGTTGAAGGTTGCACCAGAGCATACCTCCGATGCCGTTCTGAAGCTGATGCGAAAGCCCTCCTTCAAGCTATTCGAGGAGTTTAAGCGTGTCTTTGACAAGATAAACAAAGAAGAGGGATTGCGTCAGCAACTCATTCCTTATTTCATTTCTTCGCATCCCGGATGTCATGAGGAGGATATGGCTGACCTTGCCATAAAGACCAAGCGACTGGATTTCCAGCTCGAACAGGTGCAGGACTTTACTCCCACTCCCATGACCGTCAGTACCGAGACGTGGTATTCCGGTTACGACCCTTACACCCTTGAACCAGTCTTCTCAGCCAAGACTCCGAAGGATAAGCTTGCCCAGCGTCATTTCTTCTTCTGGTATAAGCCAGAGGAGCGACGCAGCATAGAGCAATCTCTTCGCCGTATCGGTAGGGCGGATTTGATTAAGGAGTTGCTGGGGAACCAGCCTCTCCCCCCGCCCTCCCCTGTAGGGAGGGAGCCGGAGCGCGCAAGAAAGTACAAGGCATATAATGATAAAAACAGGTGGTCGTCACCTTCCGGCTCCCTCCCTACGGGGGAGGGCGGGGGGAGAGGCCACACACCAAAGAAATCCTACAACCCAAATTTCCAGAATGAGAATCGTAGAAAGCCAGATAATAGGAAAGCGAAGTCAGGAGACGTGCGAGGACGGAATCGTCGTGACAGATGATTTCGTGGCTGTTATTGATGGCAGTACCTCAAAGGCTGATGTCAGATACTCTCTTGATGTCAGCAACGGGCGATTGTGCATGGAAATCGTCTCTCGCGTCATATCAGAAAGACTCACTCCCGACTCTACGATAACCGACTTTTGTCGGTTGACTGCCGAGGCTGTTTCTGAATATTATCCTCAGAAACCAACAAAGGCGGACAATAATCTTATGGCTGCAAGTGCCGTAGTGCTAAACGTAAGGAAACGTGAGGTATGGTTTGTTGGCGACTGCCTTTGTCTTGTGGATGGCATACTCTATGAATACCCCAAGCCAGAGGAGGTCGTGAATGCAGAGAAGCGTTCCCGATATATTCACGAACTGTTGAAAGAGGGTAGGGCGACGGTTGAGGAACTGCGAGTAAAGGATATAGGTCGTGATAGTATCAAAAACGAGTTGCGAAGCTGTTGTGAGAGACAGAATCGCGACTATGCCGTTATTAACGGAATGGATATTCCCCCAAACCTCGTCCACGTCATTTCTGTTACAGATGCCAGGGAGATAGTGCTTGCATCCGACGGCTATCCTGTCCTGAAAAGAACCTTAGAAGAAAGTGAAAGGGAATTAGAGAGGATTATTAAAAATGATCCTCTCTGCATAGACCTTTACAAAGCCACTAAAGGAGTGATGAGAGACTATAAGTCCTTTGATGACAGGACGTTTGTTCGAATTGATTTGTATTAATAAATATCGTTTTATTTAACTTGAAATATTTATGGACGAATATAAATGGAAATACATCATCGGCATCGATCTCGTTCTTGGAATTATTTTATGTGTTCTTGGATGTTTTCAAGAACTTGCATTTGTGTTTGTTACATTTTTTGTGATGTGTATATCTGGTATTGTGGGACTTGCATTTCTGTTTTCTGAGGAAGACAGAGATACTGGATATGCTTTGCTTGTTAATGTCCTGATAATTCCTTTTTTGTTTTTCTTAGTATTCTTCATTGGTGATTATTGTGAAAAAGTATATAATAAATTGACAAGTGATGATGTCGAATATGAAATTGATTATAAGGATTATCAACATGAATTAATATTGCATGGCGATAAATATTTTAAAGAACATTTTTGGGATAGCCGATACAAAAATTATTTTCACATTAATCCAGTAAGTGACACTTCTTCTAAATTTACTGAATATGGGAATTATCAGAAAATAGATAATAACAGATATCTATTAATTCGAATTATACCATATTTTGAAGCACATTCTAAAGAAAAAGACCGCAAAGATTTTCTTATCAAGGATACTTTGTTGCTATCAAATGATACTTTGTACTATTTTTATAGTAAGCCAGTTCTTGTAAGAAAAAGAAATTGGTATAGAAAATTAATTTCACTATGATATTCTCCCACACTCCTAAGCAAATTCCTTGGTTGTGTGGGATTTTTAATGCCTTCTTCTTGCCGTTTTTTGATAAAAATAAGGCGTTTTTGCTTTGCGAGTAAGTCCGTAGTAATTCCCTTCTAAGTCCGAAGATACTCCATACATACTCCATAGTTTTGATGGAGTATCTATGGAGAAACGATGGACAATCGATGGACTAATAGCGAAGGTATTGCGATAGTTTGACGTGAGAAATGTTGTTGGAGAGCCTCAAAGTGAAAATAACGTGAATTAGATGAAAAAAACTCAGTATCGAATGTTTGTAATTGGAAAAAAATGTATATATTTGCACTCGCTATCGTAAAAGACAACTGTACTCTTGCATTTTTGAAGACGTAAACCTGCATATAATTTGAAAAGACGGTATGTGGTTATCTTCCCTGTTTTCAATTTGTGAGATGATGTAAACTAAAGATCATAAAACAAGTAATGTGGCATAAGGGGAAGTCTGCCATGAACATTTATCCTAAACGATGAAAAAGATATTTTTATTACTCTTTATGAGTCTGTTCACCTATGGTGCTATTTATGCTGATGTTACGTGGAAAATATCAGATGACGGTACATTGACCATTTATGGAACTAAGATGGATGACTATAAATATAATGAATCTCCTTGGCATTTTCATTTAGATAAGATAAAAAAAGTTGTGTTGGAAGAGGGCATTACTAACATTGGAGTTTACGCATTCTCTGATTGTCGTAACCTAACATCTGTCTCAATCCCTAATACTGTGGTGAATATTGGAAATGCAGCATTCATAGGATGTGAGAGTCTTAGCTCTATTACAATTCCCAATTCTGTTACAAGCATTGGAGAATCAGTTTTTTCATATTGCACAAGCCTCACCTCTATCACAATCCCGAAATCTGTTTCGTATATTGATTTTGGAATCGCTTCGCATTGTCCAAATCTAATCTCAATAACAGTAGAAGAAGGAAATAAGAATTATGATAGTAGAGATAATTGTAATGCTATCATCGACAAAAAATATAACGGATTGCTGCAAGGATGCCAAAATACTATTATTCCAAACTCTGTTACTCGTATTTGGGATTGGGCATTTGATGAGTGTTCAAGCCTCACTTCAATAACAATACCTAACTCCGTAAGTATTATTGGATTAGCAGCATTTTGCGGATGTTCATCTCTTGTCTCAATTACAATTCCAAAATCTGTTAGGATAATAGGAGATGGTGCTTTTCAAGGTTGCTCAGGTCTCTCTTCAATAATCGTTGAGGAAGGAAATGTAAAATATGATAGTAGAAATGATTGTAATGCAATCGTAGAAACCAGAACTAACAATTTGGTTTATGGATGCAAGAATACAGTAATTCCAAATTCTATCAATAGAATAGAAGAATCTGCATTTTGGGGATGTGAAGAACTTACTTCTATCGTTATTCCGAATTCTGTTACAAGTATTGGAATTTGGGCTTTCGCATGGTGTAAGGCTCTTTCGTCAGTAACAATTCCAAGTTCTATTGCGAGTCTTGATAACTCTGTTTTTAAGGGGTGTGTATCACTCTCAAAAGTAAATTGTTATGCTGCGACTCCTCCAGCAATAGGTGATGAGGTGTTTGTGGGAGTTCCATTTGATTCAAGCATTCTCAATGTACCTGCCTCTTCTGTTTCTGCATACCAGAATGCTAATGGATGGAATGAATGGGAAAACATATTGCCGATAGAAGAGAAGGAATCTACAAGTATTGGTGATATCGTAAAAGGACAGTCTTGGGATGAAAAGACATATAATTTGAATGGTCTGCGTATCGACGGATATGATACTCATAAAGGCATCTACATCAAGAATGGAAAGAAATTTGTGAGATAAAATTTGAAAAGGAAGGAAGTCGTTTCCTTCCTTTTTTAATGCTCTTGTGGATAGGATTTTTTAACTGATAGGGTTAAATGTCAAGTTCCTTCTTTCGAAGAACTCGCGCTGATTTCTAAAAATATGTGAATTTCTGCCTTTACTTTGTAAAGAATTCATATTTTTTTAGTAACTTTGCAGTCTATGAATTTTGATAACAAATATAAATATATATTTCTTTCAGCCTTAATGTCTGTCTTTTCGCTCTGTGCCAATGCACAGGTGGAGTGTGAGGATACTTGTCAGCATATCCATGGAATAGACATCTCGCACTATCAGCGTGATGTGTTCTGGGAGGCTGTGGGCAACACAAAGATGGCATACGTCTATATTAAGGCCACAGAGGGTGGTGACAGAATAGATCACATGTACGAGCAGAATATACAGATGGCTCGTCAGCATGGAATAAAGGTAGGGTCGTATCATTTCTATCGTCCGAAAGCTGATCAGGAGATGCAGTTGCAGAACTTCCTGACACAATGCCGTCCGGAGGAGCAGGATCTCATTCCGATGATTGACGTGGAGACAACAGCCAAGCTCGATCCAGAGGAGTTCTGCGATTCGTTGTTCAAGTTCCTGGAACTGGTGGAGCATGCTTATAGGCAGAAGCCACTCATCTATACTGGTGCAAACTTTTACGATAAGTATCTTCAGGAGAAGCTTGACAGGTATCTAATCATGATAGCCCAATATACTGAGAAAGAGCCTGTACTGGCTGATGGCCGTGACATTACCTTGTGGCAATACACAGGTAGAGGTCGTCTGGAGGGCATCAATGGTCATGTGGATAAGTCCCGATTCATGGGCAACCATACTCTGCGTGAGTTGAGGTTTAGGCAGAGAAAGGCCTCTCTCCCCGCCCTCCCCCATAGGGAGGGAGCCGGAAAGCGCACGGAGGAGGAACGGTAATAAAACGGAGTTTTCGTTAATTCTGTGATTTCCGTGTTCAAACAATAACTTGGCTATTTGTGTTCGAAATTATTAAACGATAAATACATTAAAACATCCTTCCCTTTGGGAGATTTGTCGTAAGACCCTTCGACCATAGGGGAGAAAAGGCTTGGTTAGGCTTTATGGCAATAATTAACTGTCCCGAATGTGGACATCAAGTTAGTGATATGGCTCCTACCTGCCCAGGATGCGGCGTTGAGATCGCGGGTAAGGTGGTGAAATGCCCTGATTGTGGGGAGATATATTTCCGCAATCAGATGATGTGTCCTAATTGTCATCGCCCTACGACATCTACTCCTACGCAGCGTCCTGTGCCTGTTCGTCATAAAGAACCGATAACTCCTGTGGTTCAGCAAAAGGCAAAGCCGGAACCTGAGCCAGAGAGAAAATCATATTCCAAGCTCGTGGTGAGTCTTGTGATTGCACTTGCCTTGTGTGGGGTAGTGGCATACTGGTATAACGATTCAAGTCGTCAGGAGGAATCTGATTACGAGTTGGCTGCCCAGAGCAATGATCCTTTGGTGATAGAGGAATATCTGAATAAGTACAAGGATAAGAATCCAGAGCATCGTGACTCGCTTCAGGCACGATTTGCAAGGATTCAGGAGATAGACAAGGAATGGAATGATGTGATTATAAGTGGCTCTCGTGATCAGTTGGAGCATTATGCCAAGACTCATCCCGACTCTCCTCACAAGGCAGAGGCTATTGACAAGGTTGATTCTATGGACTATGCCCATGTTATGAAAGACAAGACGATGGACGCTTTCGCACAGTATGTGAAGCAGCATCCGAATGGTCGTTTCGTGAATGATGCTCAAGCAGCCATTGATGCTATCAAGATGACTCAGCTTCAGCCAGAGGAAACGAAGATGGTAAAGGCTCTGTTCAAGAAGTTCTTCCAGTCGGTGAACTCACGCAACGAGGGCGGAATGCTTGCAACGGTAGCTGATCAGTTGACTAACTTCCTCGGACAGTCGAGTGCTGGTAAGGCAGATGTCGCAACATTTCTGAAGAAACTTTACAAGTCGGATATCACCAATATGAATTGGCATATCATCGACGACTATAAGATAGAGAAGAAGGCTGGGACTAAGGGCGCTGCGGATTATGTCGTGCAGTTTACTGCCGAGCAGAACATTTCCCGCACGGATGCCTCTCAGCCTACATATAACAGATACCAGATCTCTGCCACGGTAAGTGCTGACGGCAAGATATCGGGACTGAATATGAAACGACTATCGCAAAATTAGTGCAAATTACAAATTACCAGTTAGTTTTTTACTATTTAACTATTTACTATGTACTATTTATGTACTATTTCTTATCGCGGTGGGCATTGACTATTTGTGATGGGGCGAAAATAGTAAATTAACCAAATAGTAAATAAATAACGTGAGTTCGACGAAAAGCGCCGAAGGTGCGACACCTAACAGGGCAGTCCGTAAGGGCTGTTACTATGACGATATTTTTTATTGAGCGCCGTAGGTGCGACACCTAATATAATAGATGTCGGTCCTTCAGACCTCACACCCTAAAAATATCCGTATATTCCAGGGCTTACGCCCTTCGCTATTAGGTGTCGCTCTTTCAGAGCTAATCCAACAACATGTTTTTCAATAAGATACGAGTTGACGTAATTTGTCGAGTTCACGTTAAATAGTACATAGGAACTTGCTTTAGCTTGATGAGCTTCAGCGAATAAACTCGTAATTCGTAAATATTGAAAACAGGTAATTAATAATTCGTAATTAGAAGGAAAAAGTGCATTTCAAGTGGATATATAATACACCATCGCCAACGTTGATGCGACAGGCGAGCGAATTGAGCGAGAAGCTCAATATCGCTCCTGTGCTTTGTCGTCTCCTGATAGAGCGTGGAATAACGACGGAGTCAGCGGCAAAGCGCTTTTTCCGTCCTCAGCTAAGTGACCTCATCAATCCGTTCCTCATGAAGGATATGGATATTGCGGTGGATAGACTCAATGATGCCATGGGACGTAAGGAACGTATCATGGTATATGGTGACTATGATGTGGATGGCTGTACGGCTGTAGCCCTCGTCTATAAGTTCCTGCGTCTTTACTATTCCAACATTGAATACTATATCCCTGACCGTTATGAGGAGGGATATGGAGTGAGTCGTAAGGCTATTGACATGGCGAATGAGAATGGCGTGAAGCTGATTATCATTCTTGATTGCGGTATCAAGGCGCACGATGAGATTGAGTATGCCAAGTCATTGGGCATTGACTTCATCATCTGCGACCACCATGTGCCAGATGACGTACTTCCACCTGCCGTAGCTATCCTGAATCCTAAGCGTCCTGATGATTCATATCCATTCAAGCATTTGTGCGGATGTGGTGTGGGCTTTAAGCTAATGCAGGCATTTGCCAAGAACAACGGTATTCCGTTCTCTCGTCTCATTCCTTTGTTGGATCTCTGTGCCGTTAGTATTGCGGCTGATTTGGTGGAGGTAACAGACGAGAATCGTGTACTTGCCTATCATGGATTGAAGCAGTTGAACCAAAATCCTTCCGTCGGATTGAAGTCTATTATTGATATCTGCGGATTGTCGGGTAGAGAGATCTCGATGTCGGATATCGTCTTTAAGATAGGTCCTCGTATCAACGCTTCGGGACGTATGGAGAATGGTAAGTTGTCGGTTGATCTTCTTGTGGAAAAGGAGTATAACAACGCTATTCAGGCTGCCAAGCATATTGATGCCTATAATGAACAGCGTCGTGACATAGACAAGCAGATGACCGATGAAGCCAATGGTATCGTGGAAAAACTTGAGAGTCAGAGACATCGCTCAAGCATAGTGCTCTATGATGAGAACTGGAAAAAAGGTGTTATCGGCATAGTGGCTTCAAGGTTGACGGAGATCTATTTCCGTCCAACGGTAGTTCTTACTCGTGACGGACAGTTTGCTACTGGTAGTGCTCGTTCCGTTGCCGGCTTTGATGTCTATTCAGCCATAAAGAGTTGTCGTGATCTGCTGATTAACTTTGGCGGTCATACCTACGCTTGTGGCTTGACTATCCGTTGGGAGGATGTGCCAGAGTTCAGCAAGCGTTTCTATGCATACGTGGAAGAGCATATCGAGCCAACCCAGACAGAGGCAACTCTCACGGTAGATGCTGTTATTGACTTTAGGGATATCTCTCGTCGTCTCTATCACGATTTGAAACGCTTTGCGCCATTCGGACCAGGAAACGTAAAACCAACGTTCTGCACTCGTAATGTGTATGATTTCGGTACTTCAAAGGTCGTTGGTCGTGAACAGGAGCACATCAAGCTCGAACTTGTTGATTCAAATTCCAATACCGTCATGAATGGTATTGCCTTTGGTCAGTCTGCTTCCGCAAGGTATATCAAATCCCGTCGTTCCTTCGACATCGTTTACACCCTTGAGGAGAATATCTATAAGCGTGGCAATGTTCAGCTTCAGATAGAGGATATTAAACCGAATGAGGATTAAAAGAAAATTAAAAATGAAAAGTGAAAAATGAAAAATACAAAATACAAATTACGCTTTTCGCTGAAGTACTAATCTGTATTTTTCATTTTATAATTTTTCATTTTTCATTTAACCTTAGGCTCCTATGGACTACCTTTCCGTTCTTCATCAATATTTCGGTTTCCCCGCTTTCAGAGGGATTCAGAAAGAGATTGTTGAGAGCATAGGATCCGGTCATGATACTCTTGGATTGATGCCTACGGGTGGCGGTAAGAGTATCACGTTTCAGGTTCCAGCTCTTGCAATGGAAGGGGTGTGCCTTGTAATTACTCCGCTTATAGCCCTGATGAAAGATCAGGTGCAGCATCTTCGTGATAGGGGAATCCTTGCTGCGGCTATCTATTCGGGCATGAGTCATGCTGAGATTCTTCGCGTTCTGGATAATGCCGTCTATGGTGGCGTGAAGTTCTTGTATGTTTCGCCCGAACGCTTGTCCTCTCCTCTTTTTATAACTAAGATTCAACAGATGCGTATCTGCTTCATCACGGTGGATGAGGCACATTGTATCTCGCAATGGGGCTATGATTTCCGTCCTTCATATCTTCAGATAGCTAATATCAGAAATATCCTTGAACCACAGGACGAAACGGCTGATCATCCTAAATATACCATTCCTGTTCTTGCCCTTACGGCAACTGCAACTCCAAAGGTTGTTGATGATATTCAGGAACGCCTTGCCTTTTCGGAGAAGAGGGTAGTGAGGATGTCTTTCAAACGTGATAATCTCGTGTATGTGGTTCGACCTACTGACAATAAGGAAGCCGAACTTATTCATATCCTTCGTTCTGTTCCTGGTTCGGCCATTGTCTATACCCGTTCTCGTCAGGGAACAAAGGATATTGCAAAGATTCTCTCTTCTAATGATATTTCGGCCACGTTCTATCATGCCGGACTTGATTTCGCCGTAAAGGATCAGCGACAGCAGGATTGGCAGAATGATGAGGTTCGTGTGATGGTGGCAACAAATGCCTTTGGTATGGGTATCGACAAGCCTGATGTGCGTATTGTCGTTCACATGGATTGTCCCGACTCCCTTGAGGCTTACTTTCAGGAGGCAGGTCGTGGAGGTCGTGACGGCAACAGGTCGTATGCAGTTTTGCTATATAGCAAGAATGATAGGCGTAATCTCCTAACTCGTGTTCAGAGTGCCTTTCCTGAGAAGGAATATATAAGAAAGGTGTATGATGATCTTTCATATTTCTTCCAGCTTGCCCTATATGATGGGGAAGGTGCTCGATATGAATTTAACATAGAGCGGTTCTGTCAGGTGTTCAAGCATTTCCCGACTCGTCTTTCTGGGGCTTTAGCTGTTCTTCAGCGTGCGGGGTATATAGAATATGATACAGATCCCGACAATCATCCGCGATGTCAGTTCTTGCTTCCGCGTGATGGACTTTATCAGCTTCACGGACTTTCGGCTAATGAGGATTCTGTCCTCATGGCATTGCTGAGAGTATATTGCGGATTGTTCTCCGACCTTGTTTATATAGAGGAGAGTATGATTGCCGATTATTCGCATCTGCCAGTCGATGTTGTTCGCTTGGTACTGAAGTCGCTTGCCAATCGTCGTATCATCAAGTATATCCCTCGAAGGCATGTACCTATTATATATTATACCCAGCAGCGAATAGAATCCTCGCATCTTGTTTTCTCAAGAGAGATTTACGAGGAACTTCAGGAACAGATGGTTGTTCGTGTGAATGCTGTTCTTGAATATGCAGAGTCGGATGATGAATGTCGTTCAACCATTCTTCTTCGATATTTCGGAGAAAAGGCAGAAAAGGATTGCGGATGTTGCGATGTCTGTGTTGAGAGGAACAGAAGCGCCAAGTCTGCTTCTTCTGCTGTGGATGCTGTTCATGTTATTGTTGATGCCATAAATGAAGCCGATGGTTCTTTGCCTATAGCCCAGATTCAGGGCTTGCCATTGACCAAGCATCAGCTTGAAAGTGCTCTTGAGCAATTAAGGGCTGAAGGCCGACTAATAATCAAAGGCTCAAAGGTCGCACTTGTCAAATGATAATTTGTAAATTAGTAATTAACATGAGTTTGGCAAATTCTATTATAGCAAGCTGTAAGCAGCTTTTTACTGACAATAATTACCAATCTTACCAATCTTCAACCAATAAAAATAATATCAAATAGAATATTATTGGGAAAAGATTGGTAAGATTGGTAATTATTGTCAGTTCAGCATCGGAGATGCGTTTATCTTGAACTTGTCGAACTCACTATATAGGTAATTCGTAATTTGTAATTCGTAATTCGTAATTTATTTTCGTCTATGCTTTCCCTTCTTCTAACAATCTTCACTTTTGTTGAATTCAACTGTGAAAACCTATTCGATACCCGTCACGATTCCTTGAAGAACGATATGGAATATTGTGCAGGTGGTGCCTATCATTGGGACTCCAAGCGCTATTGGCGTAAGTTGAATAATATCGGTAAGGAAATAGTCTCTACTGGTGGTGAGTGGCAGAACTGGCAGGCTCCAGATCTTGTCGCACTTGTAGAGGTAGAGAATGATTCAGTTCTTTTCGACCTTACCCAGCGTTCACTTCTCCGTACTGTTGGCTATAAGTATTTCGTTACTAACTCACCAGATCAGCGAGGCATAGATGTCGCCTTGCTTTATCATCCTTATAGCTTTGCTCCTGATACATCATACAGCCTTCGCATCACTCCACCAGAAGGATTTGGGCCAACCCGTGATGTACTCTATGTTCGTGGAAGAATGTTGGGGACTTCATATCCTGATAGTATAGCTCCTGATGCTAAGTCCAAGAGTGACGAGCTGCATATCTTTGTCGTTCACGCTCCCAGTAGGCGAAAGGGCGAGAAGGCTTCTGAGCCTTATCGTCTTGAGGTCGCTTCCCGACTTTGTTCAAGCATAGACTCCATTCGTGCTATCTCCCCAGATGCCAATATCTTTATTACGGGAGATTTCAACGATTACTCAGATAATCGCTCCCTCCTTATGTTGGCAGAGCATTCTATGGTAGAGGTTTCAAAGGATGCAAAGGGCACTAATGGCGCATTGGGAACTTACCGGTATAAGGGAGAGTGGGGGAGTCTCGATCATATCTTCTTCTCTCAGTCATTTCTGAATAACAGCAAGATTGACTATTGTTGTATTCACGATCTACCATTCCTTACGGAAGAAGAACCGAAGTTCGGAGGTGTCCGTCCCGCGAGAACATACAGAGGCTACAAATACAATTACAATGGTTTCAGCGACCATCTCCCCCTCGTCCTCCGTTTTGAATATTGATTCAGGTATAGTAAGTTCGGAATTGCCTCACGATACTTAAGTAAGTGGTCAAATTAAATTTTATAATCATTATCAAGAATTAGAGAATTAGAGATTTTTGAATTAATGCGAAAGAGAGAATTTTACTACTTACGTAGCATTGAGAATTGCCGTGATTAACAGGAGCGTAAGCGACATTTCTCAAATTCGCAAAAAATCAAAAGAAAAATCTCTAATTCTCTAATTCTTGATTATAAAAATGAATTTGACCAATTACTTAAAAATAATACTGTACATTTACTTAGAAATTGAATATTATATAATCTCCCCACACCCCCAACAAATCCCTCGTGACTCCTTGGTGGCGTGGGGATATTCTTGTTATCCTTCCTTAGTGATGATGAAAAAATAAATTGGGACGATTTCGCCTTAGATTTTTGAGATGTTTTGGATTCACGAAGAAGGAGTGATGCGGGCATCATGACTGATGAGAGAATTCAAAACAGCCAAAAAGATGAGTCATGTCCAAATAAATATACATAACAAATCGTCCCAAGTTATTATTTTATCATCACTTAATGTCATCAGGCCACCAGAACTGTTGCAGTTCATGGACTATGTCATCCCAATCCTGCATGGTGAACGTGCCTTCGCCCATCATCATAATGGTCATGGTGATGTCGTTGTAAGTACGATAAATGTTTGTGTCCCTAAAACCGTTGCGCAGGTAGAAAGCGTGACGACGTTTGCGCTGATCTATGTTATCACACTCTTGTGTCGGACTTTCCATGTCCAGTACACAAGTCTGTCCTTTATAATGTTCTATCAGCTGAGTAAGAATCCTCTGACCATATTCATTTCCGCGTAATTCTTCCCTAACCGCGAAGTACCAGTACCAGTTGAATGACCTACGCGGATAAACTATGGTAAAGCCAATGAACTCTTCGCCATCATAATATGCAGTAAAGTCCAATGGCATTTCCCCAACGAGTCGCATAAGATCATTCCATGGAATCTGCTCTCCTTCGGGAAAAGCCGATTCATAGAGTCGCTTTATCCTTTCATCTGCATTGGTAGCTGTTATCTGTCTTGTTTTCATAAATCTTACTTCTCTCTATGAATAACCGAACCGCTTGCCTGATGGGTGGCAAGGATTAGCACCTCGGCTATCTGAACGTGCTTTGGTGCTGAGGCTGCATAGAATGCCACATCAGCAATGTCGGCACCTGTCAATGGCTTTATTCCCTTATACACATTGTCTGCACGCTTATTGTCACCACGGAAACGTACATTGCTGAAATTCGTCTCTACAAGACCTGGCTTTAGGTTGGTCACACGAACTGCCGTTTCTGCCACGTCAATGCGAAGCCCATCCGTGATAGCCTTGACCGCCGCCTTAGTAGCACAATATACATTACCGCCAGCGTAGGCTGCATCACCTGCCACACTGCCTATGTTGATTACGTGACCATCATTACGCTTCACCATTCCCGGTACTACGAGGCGAGTCATTGTCAGCAATCCCTTAATGTTCGTGTCTATCATCGTGCTCCATTCCTCCAGATCACCCTCATACTCCTTTTCAAGACCGAGGGCAAGACCAGCATTGTTTATTAGAACGTCAATTTTACTCCAGTTCTCATCGAGACTATTCATTGCATTCTTGCAAGCCTCTGCGTCACGAATGTCAAACACCAGAATCTTGACCTCTGTGCAAAATGATTCCAACTCTTGCTTTATCTGAGCAAGTTTATCCTCACGTCTGGCTGTTAGGATAAGGTTGTAGCCACCCTCTGCAAACTTTCTTGCACAAGCCTCTCCAATGCCACTGGTGGCACCTGTAATCAATGCTATCTTCTTCATATTCATCTCGCTTGTTCATTAATTTGTTCGTGTTCATTTATTTTGAATACGGCAAAATTAGTGAACATTTCTCATATTCCCAAATTTTTTGTTCAATAAACAAGCTTTGTTCACCAATTTTGAACATAAAAGGACCGAAATTGAGGGTTATTGGGATAAATAACATTTTTTTAGCTTTGTTATAACAAACATTTTTCCTGAAAAACAGTTTGTTCCTTGATTTTTATCTTTTTCTAAAAAATCTTTCTTGTTTTCAAAACACAAAGTGTTAGGTAATATGCTTTTATTTGAATACGGAATTATCCGACTGAAACGAAAAATGAACACCAGAACCATCCTTTTTCATCCATCTATTATGGAAAATGATAGAAATCAGCAAAAAAACGGGGTGTTTTCTTGCTTTATACGAATATTTTCTATACTTTTGCAAGTGTGGAGTGAATCTGAATAGATGAAACTTCACAAGACATATTAGTAAAATTATAGCGTTAGCTATTTTCGGATTATCGTGAAACGTAGGAAATTTCTCTGATAACATATAACCGAAGATAATAGTGACGCCTGCGCAATAGCGTGGGTGGAACTTATCTGGTTATATGGGCAAATTCCTACGGCCTCACGATAAAGATAAGCGTCATTCACGCTTTTCTTTGTCTGAGGTCTTAGTTGTATTTGCCCGTATTACTCCTATAAGATAGCCATCGCTAGCCTAAACTATTGCGTAAATTATATGGCACTAATCTTTGACAATAGGGACGAAGAGCATTCCTTTACCCGTGCTCTTAATGAAAGACTTTTCGAGCATCCTGTTAAGAGAGTTGATTTCTGCGTTGGCTATTTCAACCTTCGTGGTTGGGATATGATTATGGATCAGGTTGACCAACTTGCAGGCGAAGACATCGAAGAAGGCTATGAGCGAAAGCGCAGATATTGCCGTCTTCTCATTGGTATGCACCAACCCGACAGGGACTTACTCGAAAGGTATTATGGCGTGGATGATGACTTCTGCGTAGATAATGACTATAAGACAAAATGCAGAGTACAAATCGCCCAAGAATTCAAGAAACAACTTCTGATAGGCTTACCCACAAAGAAAGACAAGTTTACCATCACCCGACTTGCAAACCAATTGAGAGACGAGAAAGTATGCGTGAAACTCTATACCGAGGTTCCTGTTCATGCCAAACTTTATATTGCCCATTACGACAGTACACGTTCTGCCGTATATAGTCTTATGGGCAGTTCCAACCTTACCTACTCAGGTCTCACAAGAAAAGGAGAACTGAACATAGAACTACAAGACACAAATCAAAATCAGGAACTTATCCAATGGTTCGAGAACCTTTGGAATCATCGTGCGTGTATTGACATAACTAAGGAACTCATTGATGTTCTTGAAGGTAGCTGGGCAACACAGGAAGTTACCCCATACGACATATACCTGAAAACCGCATATCATCTTTCTGAAGAAGCACGGTCAGGCATCAAGGAATTTGTCATTCCTACGGAATTCAGAGGTAAGCTGTTTGAGTTTCAGGAGAATGCGGTAAAGATTGCAGCCAAGCATCTGAACAATGATAAGCGTGGTGGTGCTATGATTGGTGATGTCGTTGGTCTGGGCAAGACCATAACGGCATGTGCCATAGCCAAAATGTGGGAATACACCTATGCGTCAAGTACATTGATCATCTGTCCTGCCAATCTTCAGGAAATGTGGAAGAAGTATGTGAATGAATATGACCTGAAGGCGGATGTAATGTCAATGGCGAAGCCTATCGATGTTGATAATTCAAGATACTATCGTCTGATCATCGTAGATGAAAGCCATAACCTGCGAAATCCACAAGGTTCACGTTATCGTAACATTCAGGAACTCATAAGCAAACAGGATTGTAAGGTGCTATTGCTTACAGCCACACCATACAATAAAGACTATCGTGACCTTAGTTCACAGCTACGTCTATTCCTTAATGCCGACCAAGATCTTGGTATTCGTCCAGAGCAATATATAGAAGAATGTGGTGATGACCATAAATTCCAGCGAAAGCATCCTGATGTTGGCATTCGTTCAATAGCAGCTTTTGAGCAAAGTCCATATAGTGACGACTGGAGTGAGTTGATGAAACTATTCCTTGTCCGTCGTACAAGAACCTTCGTAAAAAAGTATTTCTCAAAGGAAGACCCAAAGAATGGAAGATACTATCTTACATATCCGGGAAGCGACAAGCGTTCTTATTTCCCTACAAGAACACCACGCTCAGTTGTTTTCCCAACTATCGAGGGCAATCAATATTCTCGTTTGTATTCAACTGAAATGATAGACCTCATGTCTGATCTTCAATTGCCAAGATATGGTCTGGAGAAATATATTGACAAGAACAAGCTCAGCGAGGCTACAAAGCGTGAAAAAGATGTAGCCGACAAACTGTCTCGTGCAGGTGCAAGGATGATGGGCTTCTGCAAAAGTACCTTCTTCAAGCGCATTGATTCAAGCGGATATGCCTTTCTTCTTACGTTGTATAGGCACGTTCTGCGAAACTATGTCTATATATATGCCATCGAAAACGGTCTGCCTTTGCCTGTTGGAGACGAGAATGCCCTTCCTGATGATTTGACGGAAGATGCCGATAGCAATGAGGATTTCATCAATGATAGCGACACAAGGAAATCAATCATTTTCGATATACCTGTTCAGTTGAAGGACTATGAGGAAAAAGCTCATCGCTATTATGATTACATCACAAAGAAGAATAATGTCACTTGGATAAGCTCAAAACTATTCAAGCGCACATTGAAGCAAAAGCTAAAGGCTGATAGTTCGCAGATCCTCAAGATGATAGAACTCTGTGGCAAATGGAAACCTGAAGAAGACCAGAAACTCAATCAGTTGGAAATCCTTCTCAATAAGACGCATAGGAATGAGAAAGTCGTGGTCTTTACCCAATATAGTGACACGGCTAACTACATATACCATCAACTGAAAGAACGTGGCATTAAATCCATTGAATGCGTTACAGGCAATTCCGACAATCAGGTAGAATTGGTAAATCGCTTTTCGCCTGTCAGCAATAATGCTCCGATAGTTGCCGACAATGAACTTCGGGTTTTGATAGCAACCGATGTTCTTTCCGAAGGTCAAAACCTTCAGGATGCGCATATCGTTGTTAATTTCGACCTTCCTTGGGCTATCATCCGACTCATTCAGAGAGCAGGACGTGTTGACCGAATAGGTCAGGAAGCCGAGAACATTGACTGCTATTCATTCTTCCCTGCCGAGGGTGTTGAGAACATCATCAATTTGCGTAACCGTCTGAATCAGCGAATCAACGAGAATGCAAACGTGATGGGTAGCGACGAGCTTTTCTTTGAAGGAAACGAACAGAATCTTCGTGACATCTACAATGAGAAGAGTGGTGTTCTTGACGATGAGGAAGATACAGATGTTGACCTTACATCGTATGCATATCAGATTTGGACAGAGGCAACCAAGGCTAACCCAGAACTAAAGTCAAGGATATTGAAACTGGGCAATATGGTAGATTCTACAAAGGAAACCTCTGATGCTATGGAAGAAGGTGTCGTTACCTATGCCAGAACCAAGAGCGGATATGATGTGCTCTCGTGGGTGGATAAGGAAGGAAAGGTTGTCAGCAATTCCCAAAAGAGAATTCTGAGAGCCATGTCGTGTGCTGCAAATACACCTTCTATTCCACATCACGAAAATCATTACGAACTCATCAAGGATGCGATAAAAAACATACAGGAAACATCTGTAAGCCAAGTTTCTGGAACTCTCGGAAACCGTTTCTCTACACGTTTCAAGATATACGACCTGCTTGACAACTATTACAATACCAAAGAGGCAGATCTATTCTTTACGGAGGATAAGCGTCAGCAACTCAAAATTGCGATTGACACGATCTTCAACGGGCAACTTCTTGAGCAAACCAAGTTCATGCTCGGAAGAATGATGCGTAGTCGTGTAAGCAATGACGAGATTGTGGATTATGTACTTGAACTCCTTCGTACTGGCAACCTTTGCAAGGTGGAAGAAGACCAATTGCAAAGCAATACTCCAAGCATAATCTGCTCTATGGGTATTCGTAAACAAGACTAATCTAACGTAAGTTTGAAATTTGTATATTTCAGTAAAACAGGCGGTTGAAGAAGCTCTGAAAGAGCGATACCTAATAGGACGGTTCGTAAGAGCCGTTATATTACGAACACTCAGTAATTTGAGGTCTGAAGGACCGACACCTATTATATTTATTAGGTATCGCATCTTCGGCGCTTTTCTTCAAACTCACGTTGATCTAAAAACAGAATGACTATGAACAGACAATTCTTTAACCAATGTATAGCAGACAATAACTTTAGAGACCTCTTTCTTGAACTCAACTGGAACAGGCCTAAGGCCAAAGACCTATACGAGGATATAGACGAGCAAGAATATAATTTCCGCTACATAGCGGAGATGCGTGGATTTATGGTGTTCACTTGTGAAATGCTATCAATTCCGGGCACTGCCATGTGCAAGCGCATTGATAACAAACTACGTCCTCACTCTCAGGAATACATTCTGATCATCACAGAGAAAGGCACAAAGCATCATAAGTGGATAATCCCTGTAAGGAATACCGACAAAAGGGATATTGTCACCATAGAATATAATGATGCAGCAAAGGCAGACTTCCTATATGGAAAACTCAGCACACTAAACATTGCTGATAATGAAACCGTTACAATCCAAGACATCAAGGAGAAAATACAAGCATCGTTTGCCGTAAACTCAGAGAAGATAACAAAGGATTTCTTCCGAGAATTTAAGCAGGAGCATGATCGTTTCTTTAACTTTATCACGGGTATTGATGATGACATTCAGGAAGATGCCAAGGGAAAGAAAAAGAACAGGAAGAAGGACTGGTACACAAGCGTTATGCTTAATCGTCTGATGTTCTGCTACTTCGTTCAGAAAAAAGGATTCCTGAATGGAGATGTAAACTATCTTCACAATAAATTGAAAGAGCACATAAAGACCAAGGAGGATGATTCGTTCTATAACTCTTTCTATCGTGGTTTTCTGTGTGCTTTATTCCATGACGGACTTAATTCGCCTCGCCATCAGGAGGATTTCCATAAGAAATATGGTTGCATACCATATCTCAATGGTGGTATGTTCGACGAGCATGAGATAGAACGTGAATATAAGGACATAGATATTGAGGATGAAGCCTTTGAAAACCTTTTCAGTTTCTTCGACAAGTGGGAATGGCATCTTGACACTCGTCTTACGGCAAGTGGCAAGGATATCAATCCTGATGTTCTTGGCTATATCTTTGAGCAGTACATCAATGATCGTGCTGCTATGGGTGCATATTACACAAAGGAAGACATCACCGAATATATAGGCAAGAACTGCATTCTGCCATTCCTTATGGATAAGACCGCAGAGAAGTCGCCACAGGCATTCAAGGCTAATGGATATATCTGGACTTTGCTCAAAGAAAGCGGAGATAAATATATCTATGATGCTGTGAAGAAAGGCTACTCCCCTGACTGGCAAGAACGTATTCCTGACTATATCCAACAGGGAATACCCCTATTGCCTGAGCAGAAGAACCTTCTTGAACGCCGTTCACGTTGGAATGAGAAAACGAATGAAGAATTTGCTCTTCCTACGGAGATATGGCGTGAAACTATCGAGCGACTTCAAAGATGCGATTCCCTCTCGGCAAAAATCAATAATGGGGAGATTACGCAGATTAATGACTTCATAACATACAATCTCGACATTCGTCTTTTCGTGGAGGATGTAATCCGCAATACCCAAGACCACCTTCTTGTGCTTCATTTCTATGAGGCATTGCAGAATGTCACTATTCTCGACCCTACCTGCGGCTCTGGTGCTTTCCTGTTTGCTGCTATGAATATCCTTGAACCTCTCTATGAGGCTTGTATTGACAGAATGGAGGATTTCAACAAGCAGAACGGTAATCTTTTCAAGGCACAACTTGAAGAGATTGACGCAAAGTATAGCAGTAACCGTCAATATTTCATCTTCAAGAGCATCATCCTTCGCAATCTCTATGGAGTTGACATTATGGTAGAGGCTACTGAGATAGCCAAGTTGCGACTGTTCCTGAAAATGGTTGCTGTTGTTGAGGTTGACAGGCACAAGGACAATATGGGACTTGACCCATTGCCTGATATTGATTTCAATATCAAGTGTGGCAATACGCTTGTTGGATATGCCACAGAAGAGGAACTAAACAATGCGCTTTCTTATGGAGATATTTTTGCAATGCAAGAGTTCAAGGGTAAGATTAATACTCTTATGCTGCAAGTATCAAAGGCATACGAATTGTTCCGTTCAGAGCAGTTGAAAGTGTATGATGATAATGCAAGTATAAAAGCGACGAAAGACGAGCTAAAGAAAAGGCTTGTTGAACTTAATGACTTGCTTAATCGTCACATGCATAATAGTATTGCATGTTCTTACGACTATAAAGAATGGCTGAAATCTCATCAACCATTCCATTGGCTTGCAGAGTTTTACCAGATCATTCAAGGTAATGGTGGCTTTGATGTGATTATTGGTAATCCACCATATGTCGTATATCGTGAGCAGAACTATGTATATACAGTTCCCATGAGCTACAAAACATATTCATGTGGCAATTTATATGCATTCATTTTGGAACGTTGCATTCAAATAATGTCAACTAACAGTAGAAATGGTTATATCATTCCAATTTCTAGTGTTTCAAATGACAAATTCGTTCCATTACAGCGTTTATTCTTAAAAGATACTCTTTCGTGGTATTCTAGCTTTTCCAACAGACCAGGCAAACTTTTTGACAATGTAGAACAGAGATTAACAATCATACTAAGCCAAAGGAAAGAAACTCCAAAAGGTTATTATGCATCGAAGTATCAACACTGGTATGTAGAAGAAAGGAAAAATCTATTTAACAAAATTTCCTTCCACATTAATAAGAAATGGGATAAAGATTTATCTCTATATAAAATAGGTTCTACAAGAGAAGAAAATATCTGTACAAAAATGTACAATAGTGAGAATGGGCAAAGAGAAAAACTCATTTCTTTTTTAAGTGGTAATGAACGATGTTTTTACCATAATGCACCAACTTATTTTATAAGAGCAATGGCATTCAAACCCAATAATGGAAAAAACATGAAAGAGTCATCTCACTATAAAAGTTTGGCCTGCTCGGATTCTCATGCTATTGCTTGTGTGCTTAATAGTTCTACATATTACTGGTTCTTCAAAAACATAAGTAATTGTAGAGATTATGCTTCACGTGAGATTCTTCCATTCCCGATTGGAAACTTAGATGAAATGGATTTTTCTGATATTGGAGCAAGACTTCAAATATCATACACAACTAACAAGACGATCAAAAATCGTTTTTATCCTAGTGGAGTTGTTTATTACGAGGAGTATTATCCTGCAAAATCAAAACCAATCATCGACGAAATCGACAAAGTTCTTGCCGACCACTATGGCTTTACAGAAGAAGAACTTGATTTCATCATAAACTATGATATTAAGTATCGTATGGGAGATGAATTGAACGAAGATTAATGGAATTATTGGGCAACATATCTCTACTTGACCAACCGAAGCATGGTTTCCTCTGCTCAAGATGCACAAAGAGTAGTGTGATTCTTCCATGCCTCGATTGGGCTGTGGAATATAGTAAGGGGACAATTCCTGTAATAAGCACTTTCCATAGCGAGATAGAAGAAGCCGTATTGGATATTCTGCTAAAAGGGATATGCCCTATAATCCTTGTGCTTGGAAGAAATCAATATAAAAGGATTCCCCCAAAGTTACAAACTGCTTTTGACAATAATCGACTCCTCATTGTTTCTGTTACTAACCATAACAGAATAAACCGAGAATCAGCACTATTGGCAAACAGATATGTTTGTGAACAATCTCACGACATCACCTTTGGCTTCATCTCTCCAGATAGTTCATTGACATCTCTTTACGAGAATGTAAAATTGAGCAAGAAAACAAAATTGCTCGTTGGTATTTAGGTTCAGAAAAAACTTTTTTGCAATAATCCTACATACCTACACAGCGACCTTTGTAACTCTCATAGCTTTAGAGCGTTACACGGATTTCAAATATACGCCAAACCTACACTAATCCTACACTAAACCTACACTATTTCTGCATTTTAATGCAGAAAATTAATAATTAATAATGAATAGTGAATAATTTGATTAGTATCTAAAACGCTCATTACAATCTAAATTGTCAATTATCCATTATAAATTATCAGATTTGTCGAAGACCCACTGACCATAGGGAAGTAATTAACCTGAATTTCTGAAAAATTCAGGTTTGAGTGTAGGTTTAGTGTAGGATTAGTGTAGGTTTGGCATATATTTGAAAGCGCTGCAAGCTTTTGTGTGTCAATAAATTGCACGGGTGGCTGTGTAGGTATGTAGGATTATTGCGAAAAAGTTTTTTCTGAGGATTGTATTTTTCATTTTTCACTTTTCATTTTCCGTTTATTTCTCCTTCGCTTGTCCTTCGCTACTAATTCGCTTCTAAGCCGTTCTAAGTCCGTTGTAAATCCGTTCCTATGAATAGGCTAAAAATGGGACTTGCACCGACTTTGGTACGGCTTTGCAAGGGAGGTGCATAGGAGTTACAAGTGAACTCTATAAAACTCCTTTGTTTTTGATAATCATTTTTTTTATGCCACATTGGCAATTTTAAGGGCATTGAACCTTATTTGGGGGTGATTGAAAATTTTGCGGTGTTTTTGCTTCGTTAAATAGCAGTAAAGTGAAGATAAATGTGAATAATATTATATAAATATCACTTTACTGATATATAAAACGTAAAATTATGGCATACTTTTATGAGTATTCTACGCCAGAACTTGTACGGTTGCTTGGTGAACGCTTCAAAGAATATAGAATGCGTTGCAATCTCACTCAGAAAGAGGTTGCAGAACGTTCTGGAATTGGATTGACTACGATTCATAAGTTTAAGAGTGGTAATGCTTGCAATCTCTCACAGTCAACATTCATCCTGCTTTTGAATGTTATTGGTCAGGTCAATGCGTTAGATGACCTTATGCCAGAACTTCCAGAATCACCTTACCTTATCCGTAAGGATGAAAAGAAGGCGCAACGAATCAGACACTCAAAAAAATAGTAATACCCCCCTATAAATGAAAAAGTAAAAAGTTAAAGGTAAAAGTTCTAACTAACAATATTGCCCAAAAGGTTGTAGCGCTACAACCCTTTGGGTAACATTATATACCTTTTCAAGGTAAATTGTATATTAGATCCGTGTATGAAAAATCGGGAAGAGATGGGGCTAAACTTTATTTCCCCACGCAAAAGTGGCTAAAGATGTTTCCGAGGACTTCCTCTGTGTCGATTTCGCCACCTGTTATCTCGGCAAGGTGGTGGAGGCATTGGCGAAGGTCTTCGGCTATGAGGTCGCCGGGGAGATTCTGCTCAAGGGCATCGAGGGTGCGCTGAATGTCGAGGATGGAGATGTCAAGAGCTTGCTTATGACGGATGTTGGTAATGAGGACTTCATCATCGTTGGCGGTAGGAACGCTGTTGAGGAGTTGCTGCTCAAGCCAATCCATGCCCTTGCCTGTGAGTGCCTGGAAATGTTCAGACTTGTTGTGAACCTTGATAACGGTCTGGTCATCACGCAGGTCGAGGGTAGGGTAGTCAGTATCATTATCGCGCATCAGGATGATGATCTGCGCACGTTCGGCAGCCTTGCGTGAGCGCTCTATGCCCATTTTCTCAATGACATCATCGGTGTGACGGATGCCAGCGGTGTCAATGATGCGAAAGAGGGAACCTGAGATATTAATGCAGTCCTCGATAGTGTCGCGCGTAGTACCTTGAATATCAGAAACGATGGCTTTGTCTTCGTGGAGAAGGGCATTGAGAAGAGTGGATTTTCCCACGTTTGGCGCACCGATGATTGCGACAGGAATACCATTTTTAATGGCATTTCCTGCGGAGAATGATGATGATAAGCGTGTGATTTCATAGCGTACTTCTCGCGCTATGCTGATAAGGGCCTCGCGTGATGCGAACTCAACGTCTTCCTCGGAGAAATCGAGTTCAAGTTCGAGAAGAGAGGTGAGTTTTAGAAGTTGAGTACGTAACTCAACTAATTTTGCGGAGATACCACCACGCATCTGCTGCATAGCCACGCGATGCTGAGAAGCATTCTGAGAGGCTATAAGATCTGCAACAGCCTCTGCCTGCGTAAGGTCGAGTTTACCGTTGAGAAAGGCGCGTTGAGTGTATTCTCCCGGTGCTGCCGGCTGACATCCTTTCTGAATCAGGAGTGAGCAGATAGTCTGGAGAATATACGGAGAGCCGTGGGCGCTGATCTCTACGCTATCTTCGCCTGTATAGGAATGTGGGGCGCGGAAGAGGGAGAGAAGTACCTGATCGACAATGGCATCCGCGTTTACTATTGAGCCGTAATGGAGCGAATAAGCCGGGGCATCAATAAGGGAACGACGACCACGGAAGATGCTATCGACGATTGATATGGAGTCTGGACCAGATACACGGATAATGCCGATGGCACCGCCCTGTGCTGTTGCTATGGCGCAAATGGTGGATTGGGTGAGCATATTTTTAAGTGAAAAATGAAAAATTATAAAATGAAAAATACCAGACCCTCTCCCCGCTCCCCCTTAAAGGGGGAGAGCCTGTTCGCGGTAGAAAGTCTCCCTTTAAGGGAGATTTAGAGGGTCTTTTTTCCGAATGCCGGATCTATCTTCAGAAGGGAGGTAACGGCAAAGGTGACACTACAGAAGGCGATGACGATGAGGAAGAACGATTGGTAACCAACGGCTTCCTGCAATGCCCCGGCAAAGAGTCCCGGAATCATCATTGAGAGTGCCATGAATGCCGTACAAAGTGCGTAATGGGATGTTTTGTAATTGCCGCGGCTATAGTATATGAGATAAAGCATATATGCGGTGAAACCGAAGCCATAGCCGAACTGCTCGATGAATACGCAGATATTGACAATAAGGAAGGTAGAAGGAAGGTCGTAGGCGAGATATACATACACAAGGTCGGGCAATGTGATGGCGCATACCATAGGCCATAGCCATTTCCTGAGTCCGTCCTTACCTGCGCACATCCCACCGAGAATACCGCCGAGAGTGAGACCTACAACGCCTACGGTGCCTTGCACAAGACCGTATTCCTGTGGTGAGAGTCCGAGACCTCCGTTATGCACGTTGTCAATAAGGAAAAGCGATGAAACCTTTGCCAATAGTCCTTCCGGCATACGATAGAAGAGCATGAAGAGGATGCCCGCAATGACCTGTTCTTTTTGGAAGAATGTCTTTATCGTGGATTTCAGGTCGTTTAGAATGCTATTTGATGATACTGTCTTAACCTCACCCTCAACATGGGTATTCTCCTCATCCTCCGATGGATGCGGCAAAACGTATGAATGCCACAGCCAGAGGGCGATGAAAAGTCCTGCCACGCCATAGAACATAAGGCTCCATGAGAAGGCGATGGAATTGCGGAAAACGACCTGAAGGTTGCCGGCTATCATCACGAGGACACCTTGTCCGAAGATCGTGGCAAGGCGATAGAACGTGCTTCTGATGCCTACAAACCAAGCCTGATCGTGCTGGTCAAGTCCGAGCATATAGAAGCCGTCGGCTGCAATGTCGTGGGTGGCACTTGCGAATGCCATGAGCCAAAAGAAGCAAAGTGTGCCTTGCAACCAGAAGCTTGACGGAATGGTGAAGGCGATGCCACCGAAGGCAGCACCAATGAGCAACTGCATAGCCGTAATCCACCAGCGTTTTGTCTTTACGATGTCGATAAACGGACTCCAAAGTGGCTTTATAACCCAAGGAAGGTAAAGCCATGAGGTATAGAATGTTATGTCGGCATTAGAAAGGCCGAGCTGCTTGTAGAGGATGAGCGATATTGTCATCACTGCTACGTATGGTAGTCCCTCAGCGAAATAGAGGGAAGGAATCCAAGACCAAGGATTTTTCATAGCTTATCAAAATTAGGACCCTCTAAATCTCCCTTAAAGGGAGACTTCCTACCGCGAACCGGCTCTCCCCCTTTAAGGGGGAGCGGGGAGAGGGTCTGATTTATTATTAGTACGCTTTCTTTATCTCCGCATTCTGATAGTAATGCAGGAGGATGTCGTTGTACTTGAAGCCTTGCTCACCCATAACGGCGGCACCTATCTGGCAGAGACCTACACCATGTCCCCAACCGCGACCATCAAGGATGAAGCGCGATGGAATGGTGGTACTATCGGTATCAGGAATCTGATTGCCGTCAGCATCAAGGCGCATGAGGGTAAATGCAGAACTATACAGATGAGACTTAGACAGGGTCTTGCGGATCTCAAGTTCCTTACCAATAGAGAACGTACGCTGCGTACCCACGATTTTCAGCAGAGATATTCTGCCACTCGGCCCACGCTCAATAGCCTTCAAATTGACGATTTCACCGAAATCCATCTTTGTCTTATCTGCGATGAGTTGGGCGATTTCCTTCTGCGAGTATTCCACTCTCCATGTGTAGAAATCGTGCGTCTCCTGATCGTAGTCATTGAGCACCTGAGAAATGATGTGCGCATCCTGAGTGTTGCAATATGGATCTTTTACCGACTTGAGATAAGGTAGTGGAGTATCTTCCCAGCAATACTGATATTCCTCCGTAATACCGCCACAACACTTTGAGAAGCGTGCATCGCAAATCTCGCCACCGTATGTTAGAATCTGTCCGCGAGTAGCCTTCACAGCCTCTATGACGTGCGGATTAGCAGCGTGGGTAATGCCCTGATAACGCTGACAATGGTCGTCGGCACAAACATCGAAGATTGTGTGATCCTCACGGTCGTACCAGCGTATCAGCATATCCTCCTTCTTTGTAAATGAGAAGAAAGAGTTGGCTGACTTCTGGAGTCGGTTGCGCTTCTCTATCTGTGCAAGAAGCCAAGAACGTGAGATAACGGCATGAGCCTTTAGCAGTTCAAGACTTGAAGTAGCCGACATCTCGCTTGAAATAACGCTTTCAAGGTATCGCTCAACTGGCAATACGTTGATAGCGCATATCTTATCCTCTTCTACAACAAGTCGCAGAGTACCCACGAATATCTGTGTCTGCTTGCGTTCCCAATGGAAGTTCACACCGATGATTACGTCGGAAATGGAGAAATTTGGCGTTGGGTTGTTTGGTGTTGGACGGAAGGTAAGATGCTGATATTGATTTCCGTTCCAAAGGATTCCACCTTCCGAGAACTCCACAACCTGCGGTCCCGTTATTTCCTTGCCCTTTGCCGTATAAGGGGTGTTGAGCGTGAACTCTATCTTCGAAGCACTTATGATGCCTACCTTTACTTCGGGCTGTTGGGTGTTAGGTGTTTGATGATGGGAATTGTCAGGAGATGCGATTTCATCGGCAAGCTTCTTTGCGAAATCGTCCGTTACACCGACTTCCTGAAGAATGCCGTAGGCAATATCCTGTGTCATACGGTCGAAGTCCTCCTGTCGTGGAGTAATGATGAGTCCTGCCATATCTAAAGCGCCTGGCGAAACGATGAACTGAGCGTCGCCCTCAGCCGTATAGCAGTCAGGACGATGCTTTGCACGAGGTATGATGACCGATACATAATCCTTGTCTTCACGCCAAGAGAGTATGTTCATCATAGGCTCTTCACCCTCTTGATTCTGAGAAATATATGCGAATGCCTTATAGAAACGCTTGAATAGTTTCTTGTCGCCCTCCACGCTCTGGCTTCTTATTACGAAAGCCGGACAAACATAGTCCGTCACAAGGCTGATGCTG
The DNA here is from genome assembly GCA_902778265.1 of uncultured Bacteroidales bacterium. GTDB lineage: Bacteria > Bacteroidota > Bacteroidia > Bacteroidales > Bacteroidaceae > Prevotella. The sequence continues at coordinate 29,100 of CACYXI010000002.1, forward strand.
TCAGTTTCTGAGAACTGCTGAACGAGCGTGAGGTTATGCGAGATGCGCTTCCATTGAGTCTGCAATGGTACGATGCCCGATGTTCCTGCCTGAAGATGCAGATGATCAGGAGCAGAAGCACCGCACTTAGGACCGTTATAGAACACCATCAGTTCAGGATATTTGGTCAATACGCGGTGTATCTCACCATAGCGCGCAATTATTGCCTGTGGCTCGTGCTCAAGGCTTGGAAGGGTGAAATGCTGCGGAAGGATAGGGAACGGATTTACGAGCAGTTCAAGCACGGGAACGCCCTGTGAGTTCCTTATCGTGTGTATCATCTGTTGTTTTGGACGATTCTCACGGCACAGGAAGCAAGGACGCTTTTCGAGCGATGCCTTGTCAATCTTTGCCCCCGTTGAAACCATTCTCGCAGGGTTGAACTGCACCTTTACATCGCCCAATGCCTTCACCTTCACGTTCTTCAGGTCGTTATAGCGCTTTTCTGCATCGCTCCAAACAATAAGCTGACGCTCAAAGAAACGGTTCAATGCGCTGTCGGCATCTGCCACCTTACCTTGATTCATTGCCTGACGGGCAACAAGCTCCATAGTGCGCAATCTGTCCTTGTAGAGGTTGTTTGCGTTGATCCTGTCGATGGAAAGGGCTGCATCAGAGTTCCCTCCCCAGCGGCGGCAGAGGTAAAGCTCATCATAGATGCGACCAATTCGATAGTTACGAGAGAAAGCCAGTCCAAGGGCATAGTCTTCACCGTAGCTTGTGTTAGGGAATCCGATATGACGGAGTATTGGAGTAAAGAATGCACGAGGCGCACCTAATCCGTTGATACGCAAAGCGTTGTTTGGGCCGTTTTCATCGGTCCATTCCTTATGGTCGATAATGCCTGGAGGCAAGGTGTTAAGGTCGAAATCGCACATACGATATGCACCTATAACCATTGCTGCCTGTTGCTGATAGAAGGAATCCACAACCTTCTGGAGAGTGTTAGGACTTGAATACAGGTCATCGGAATCGAGTTGCACGGCAAATCGTCCGCATCTTTCATCGTTCACGGCAAGGTTCCAGCATCCGCCAATTCCGAGGTCTGTACGCTCAGGAATGATATGCACGAGCTGTGGATTTGCAGCCAGTTCGCTCAAAATCTCCGTGGTTCCATCGGTTGAATGGTTGTCAACCACGATCACGTTATACTTGAACTTTGTTGTCTGCGACAATGCACTCTTCACGGCATCTGCCACCGTCTTTGCACGGTTGAATACAGGAATGATGACCGAAGCCTCAGTCTCAAACTCCTGCTCGTAAAAGTCGGGGATGATGCGCTTTGAGGTATCTATCTTTGCACCGATAGCCTCCAGATGCTCGGTTGCAGCACGTTCCATCTCTATCTGCACCTCACGGTTGCGTGGGTTCACATAGTCAAACTGCTTCTCACCACTCTTTCGGGTGTCAAGTTCCTCCTCACGATACAGATACTCGTTCAGATGGAATATCTCGCCCTTGCGCGATAGGAACAGGCGGAGGGCATAGAGAGCCGCGAACTTGTATTCCGTCTTGGCTGTGGCAATGAACTCATGGAGTAAGGCGGTACGGACGAGAAGAAGCTGTCCGAAGTCGAAATCATCGCGTATAGAACCGATGAAATAGTCGATTGCGGGGTGTTTCTCCGTCTTACCCTCGGTAACGGTATAATGATCGGCATACACCATAGCCGCTCCTGTGTTATCGGCAGCGGAAACAAGTCTGCGTAGCGCATCAGGCTCTATGCTTACTGGCGTTTCCTTTTGTGAAAGGAGCACATAATCGGCTGTGGCGAGAGCACTTATCTTGGAAATAGTCTCAGAAGAAGCCATTCCACCGACCAGAGGAAGGACGGCTACGGCATCATCGGAGTCAAAGAAAAAGTCAATTCTGTTGTGCATATATTGTCTTTGTTAGATGTCAGTGAAAACAAGTTTAGAATTTGATTACAAAGGTACAAAGAATAATCGGAATATCCAAATTTTTCATGTAAATCCATATAAAACGCAAAGATGCAAAGACGCAGAGTAAATGCTGAATGTTTCTAACTCAAAATCTTTACTCGACTATATTCCATAGAAAATCCCTTGTAATTCCCTATCCGGAAGTACGAATAAGGGGAGTTACAAGGGATTCATCTGAGAATAATCATGCGAAGTGTATTCACAAAATATCGTAGGGGAGGTGAAGGCTAATCTTTCTTTGTTCGTGCCACGATGTTTTGTACCTCCTTGATCTTGGCTGTGGCTGTGGCATCGCCAGAGGCTTCCGCAAGTTTCAGATAGTGAATTGCCATGTCTGGGTCGGGTAGGGTACCGACACCCTCAATGAAGCATGATGCAACGCCGTTGTAAGCCTCTGCATCGCCAGCATCGGCAGCCTCTTTGAGCAATCGGAAACCAGTCTTGTTGTCGCGATCTGTTCCCTCGCCCTTGATGTAGCAGCGTGCAAGGAATTTCTTGGCATATACATCGCCACTCTCGATCGCCTTTTCAATATATGCCACTCCGAGGAGCAGGTTCTTGGGCAGTATGCGACCTGAGAGATACGAATCGCCGATGTAGGTCATTGCCTCTGCCACACCGAGGTCGGCAGCCTTATGGAGATATGCCATTCCCTGTATAGAGTCTTTCTTCATGCCCATGCCCTCCATCATAAACGTAGCATACTTGTACATTGCATCCTTATTGCCGAGGGCAACCGACTTGCCTATGTACTTGGCTGCCTTCTCAAAGTCGCCTTCATAGACGTAGTGGTTGGCGAGATCCTGATTGGCAAACTCATATCCGTGGTCGGCGGCGCGATCCCAAAGGGCAAGGGCGCGGACGGTATCTTTCGCCACTCCCCATCCGTTCATATAATAGTGACCGAGGTTGAGCAGGGCATAGTCTGAACCGTTGTTGGCTGCACGTGCAAGCATCTGTGCCGCCTTGCCGTAGTCCTGTTGAGTTCCCTTACCTTCCTCATAGCAGTAGGCAAGGTTCTCAAGTATCTCGTTGTCGTCGCTCTTTGTTGACTGAGCTTCAAGCAATGGGAATGCGGCGGTGTAGTCCTCATTAAGAAACAGGTTTACCGCCTTCTCACATTCCTCGCTACGTTTTTTGTTCGGATGCGAAGATGCAATGTCGCTTGTAACTTCATTCTCTATTTTTTTCGGCTCAGAAATGGTGCATGGAATATTGTGCGTTATGAATGATGCGGAGTCGCCATCCGTGCGCCATATTCTATCGTCGTAACTGACGTAGGCATAGTTGAGATCTACGCAGATGGAATTGATGTAGTGAGGTTTGCGGTCGTCAGTTAGACTCTTCTTCCATGAACGGTTTAGCTTGTCGTCATACTCCTGTACCTCATTTGAGGTGGTGACGGTCATGAGTGTACCGGCATTGGTTATGGTGGCATACGTCACGTCGGGTATGCGTTGCCAGTTGATGTTATCGTAGCTCGTAACGAAGTAGTCGCCCTGTCTCACCACATAGAAGCGTCCAATACGCATGACCTGCGTAACGGATCCATCGCCGAAGTTGCGGTCGCCACGCTGTGCCTTATCCAATGGGGTAGGGATTGTCTGGAATGTCTTACCTCCGTCGGTGGTGTGCAGAATCTTATTGGCTGACACACCGAACAGGCCTTCCTTCGGGCTCATCATGCAGATGTCCGTGATATGTGCCGATTCAAGTGCTGGTGCGTGGAATGTTTTCCATGTGCGCCCCTCGTCCATAGAGTTTAGCAGATCCATGTTGGAGAATGAAAGCCATAGTCCGCTCTCGTCTGAATGGAAAGCAGCGGTGCAAGGCTGTGAGGCTATTTTCTTTATCTTCCATGCCTTTCCGTTGTTGGTGGAGAGATACACGCGCCCTTCGCCATCCTTGTTCATACAGGCAGCGATAGTCTTAGGTGCGATATAGTCAATCCATGTGCATTGGCATCCCACAGGTGGTGGAGTTGATACCCATGAAGAGGTAGCATCGTTGGCAAGCCAGATGGTGCCTCCGTCGGTAGCGCACAGATGTCCCTTTGCGTCAATGCTGATGTTAGAAACCTGAGCAGAGAGAGGGAGGGAAAGGAGGAGGAAAAAAGCCCCCCAGCCCCCCAAGGGGGAGTATTTCTTTATAGTATTTTGGGTTGTTCTTTTCATACTTTCGTGTTTTTAGTTTTATGGCGGGAATAAATGAAAAATGAAAAGTGAAAAATGAAAAATACAAGTTACATTTGAAACCTTAAAAGGTAATCTGTATTTTATTATTTTTCATTTTTCATTTTATAATTTTTTTACCTCAAATCTATCACTTCTGCTTTGGGATAATCCTTGGCGTTAAATGTGAAAATGGCATCTGACAGGTTAGAAGACTTGACGTTTGATATCGTTATTGTTACCCAACCAGAAGACTGACGCATCTTTACCTCCTTGATGTTGGAGTTGGCATCAACAAGAATATAGGCTTCCTTTATGCCTGACTTCTGATTCTTAGCCTTCAGATGCACCTGATCTCCGCTCGCAGTCTTCTGCAACTCCATGTCATATCCCTTCTTATATAAGGTGAGGAATGTGTAAGGATTCATGCTTGCCTGCTTTGCGGCATTAGGATTAGAAACGTTGACCTCTTCGTTCTTCTTGACGTAGGTCCATTGAGTCTTTCCGTTGTACCAAACTATTGCGTTTGGGGTAGTGGCATGGAACATATTCTTCTTGATAGAGATAGTTCCGCTCTGCTTAATCTTGTCGCCAGTAACGGTAAAGTTTGCGGTTGTTCCGCTCTTGATGTTGAATTTCGCTGCTGCCTTGTCAAGAGTCTTCTTGGCGGCCGCAGACGAATTGTTTGCTGCTGTTGAGGTGATGACTGCTACAGCCATCAGGACAATGATTGTAAAGAACTTTTTCATTGCTTTTATGTTTTATATAAATTTATAACGTACCACATTGGGGAGAGTTTAATTCCTTATTGGGCAGTTTTAATTTTTTTATATTTTCCTAAAGAAGAATGAACCTTCCCAATTGTCAATTTTCAATTATCAATTATCAATTTTCAATTGTTATCGGGTTCCTCCTCTAAGTGAAGATATTCTATTATCTAGAGCCTGTTCATCAGCAAAGAGTACCTCACGAGGCTTTGAACCATGAGCAGGACCTACAACTCCCGCTTTCTCCAACTGATCCATAAGTCGGCCGGCACGGTTGTAGCCGATAGAGAACTGACGCTGAATCATAGATGTAGAGCCGATCTGGGTGTTCACGATGGCATGTGCAGCTTGAACAAAGAGAGGATCCCATGAGCCTGTATCAACAGCTCCACCGTCACCTCCTTCACCACCTTCTTCCATTGGCTCAGGAAGATCCATTGGATACTGAGGTGTGAGACCAGCCTTCTCCTGTTCGTTGATATGCGTTGCGATAGCCTCCACCTCTGGGGTGTCGAGGAATGCACACTGAACACGTACAGGCTCGTTGCCGTTGAGATACAGCATATCACCCTTACCGATAAGTTGATTTGCACCAGGACGGTCGAGGATGGTGCGTGAGTCGATCATAGAACCAACGCGGAATGCCACACGACCAGGGAAGTTCGCCTTGATAGTACCAGTAATGATATTCGTTGTAGGACGCTGGGTAGCGATAATCATGTGAATACCTACGGCACGGGCTAGCTGGGCGATACGTGCGATAGGAAGCTCAACCTCCTTACCTGCCGTCATGATAAGATCACCAAACTCATCGATGATTACCACAATGTATGGCATATATTCGTGTAGAGTATTGCCGTCTTCATCTACGGAACGCAGACGATGGTTCACAAACTTCTCGTTGTATTCCTTGATGTTACGCACACCTGCAAGTTTGAGCAGGTCATAGCGATGATCCATCAATGTACAGAGACCCTTCAGAGTGCGTACCACCTTAGTTACGTCGGTAATGATTGGCTCTTCATCTACATCTGGCACCTGAGCCATGAAGGCATTGGCGATAGGGTTGTAGATTGAGAACTCAACCTTCTTTGGATCGACAAGCACAATCTTCAGTTCGTTAGGATGTTTCTTGAAGAGCAATGAAGCAATCATAGCATTCAAGCCAACAGACTTACCCTGACCTGTAGCACCTGCCACGAGAAGGTGAGGAATCTTTGCGAGGTCAACCATGAACACTTCGTTGGTGATGGTCTTACCCAAGGCTAGTGGGAGATCCATTTTTGTCTCTTGGAACTTGCGTGAGTTGAGTATTGACTCCATGCTCACGATTGAGGCATGAGCATTTGGCACCTCAATACCGATAGTACCCTTACCAGGGATAGGAGCGATGATACGGATGCCGAGAGCTGAGAGTGAGAGGGCAATATCATCCTCAAGGTTACGAATCTTAGAGATACGCACACCCTCCGCAGGAGTTATCTCGTAAAGTGTGATTGTTGGACCTACGGTTGCCGTTATCTCGCGAATCTGTACGCCGAATGAGTTGAGTACCTCAATGATACGCTTCTTGTTGGCAAGAAGTTCCTCCTTGGTGGTGTAGTCCTTGTTGTCGTCGTATTTCTTCAGCAGATCCAATCCAGGGAACGTATATTTGGTGTATGGCTCACGAGGATTGATAGGAGTAGAGAGAATCTCTTCTGCCGAAAGGTCAGTGCCAGTAGCCTTTTCCTCTTCCACACCTTGTACAACGGTAAAGTCTGGGTCATCGTTAGGATTGGCAGGAGTTGCCTTATCGTTTTCAGCGACGCTTACGTCCTCATTTGTGAGGTCGATAGCGTTGGATGGTTCATCATCGCCAGCTTCATTGTTGGTTTCCTGTGTGCCTATTGGTTCGTCCATAAGAGGCTGAGCCGTAACGATAGGAGTTGCAGGTGCAACGATGTTGCTAGTTGCTTGTTCTACGGTGTTGTGCTCATTCACGTTGAACTTTACCTTTCTTGAGAGATATCCTATCGGATTCATCGCCTTTCTTACGAATGTGATTGTCTCGGAAGATACGAATGTAAAGAAGATTATCGCTGTAACTATGAGGATTCCTGCGAGTCCAGGTGTGCCTACAACAGATTCCAGATAGCGACTAACGTATGCTCCGTGTCCGCCTCCTGCATTGAACACCTGACCAGACAGCAATGGGTTGATGAACTTGGCACAGGCTACGCTACTCCATATCATTGCCAGCATACTGCCAAAGAACCATTTTACGAGATCCATCTTGTATGCGCCCATAAGTCGGAGCGAGGTGAAGATGAGGAAGGTTGGAAGAAAGAATGCCGGGAATCCGAAGCAGCACGTAATGAAGAAATATGACAGATATGCACCTATTGAGCCACAGGTGTTGGAGAAAGCCATACTCTCATTTCGCAGATCACCAGAAAGCGGATGCTGAATGATGCTCTGGTCATTCTGCCCCGTAGAGAAGAATGAGATGAAAGATATGACCATTATGACTGATATGAATAGAAGCAGAATGCCGACGGTGAAGTTGGTCTTTTCGCTGTTCACGAATGAAGGAATACCGATAGCATCGCTGAATGATGTCTTCTTTTTTGCAGTTTCTTTCTTTTTTGCCATAGTTTCATGTACAATTTTTCATGTACAATTTACAATTTAACTTTTTGCGAGTTTAAGTCTTCGCGTTCGAAGTGATTTCAACGCTTATTTTATATTTTTACTGCAAAATTAATGGAAAAATCTTAAATATTTGCCGAAAATGCGAGAGAATATTAGAAAAGTTGTGGTTTTTTCATCTTTTTTTTCTAATTTTGCACTTGTTATTATAAAAAAGTGAGCCAAAACAAGTACAATTCGGTTACTTTACTGTATAGGATATCCTTCTGTATTTCATGGTAGATTGTACATTGTACATAGAAAATTGTACATTATAAATAGTAAACCGTACATAGTACATTGTACATGGTAAATGGTACATGATAATATGAACAAAATAATTTATAGTAGGTTCGACAAAACAAAAATTGCAGATCTCCCTCGGGTAACGTTTCCCGGAAGGATTGTGACAATCCTTTCTGCGGGTGAGGCGGAGAAAGCGGTCGATTTCCTTTTGAAGAGCGATATTCTCGGATTTGATACCGAGACACGTCCATGCTTCACCAAGGGAAAGCGCAACAAAGTGGCGCTACTTCAGGTGAGCAACAGGGAGATATGCTTTCTCTTCCGACTCAACTCCATTGGTCTTGCTCCTGCCATAGTGCGCCTCCTTGAGTCTGACGGGCCGTTGAAGGTCGGTCTCTCGTGGCATGACGATATTCGTAGCCTGCACGATAGGGGTGAGTTCGAACCACACGGTTTCATCGACCTTCAGGATCACATGATTGAACTTGGAATCAAGGACATGAGTTTGGCGAAACTCTATGCCAACCTGTTCCATCAGCGTATCAGCAAGCGTGAGCAACTGAGCAACTGGGAATCTGACGTGCTAACCGACAAGCAGAAGCTATATGCAGCAACCGATGCCTGGGCTTGCATCAAACTTTATGAGGAGTATGTACGTCTCAAGGAAACTAACGACTATTTCCTTGAATATGTTCCAGATCCTGATCCTACGGCAACTCCTGTTTCAACTGAAGAGAATAAGGAAACAGAGGAGAAGCCGAAGAAGAAGCAGAACAAGCGCAAAAAGACCTTCACAAAGCGTAAGCCAAGAGTGAAGAAGGATGATGCTCAGAATAAGAGTGTTAGCGAGGATGCTGCAACAGTACAAAAAGAAACAAAAAACGAAAACGAAGAAGAGTAAATGTATAAGAACATATATCTGAAAAAAGGTAAGGAAGAGAGCATGAAGCGCTTCCATCCGTGGGTTTTCTCTGGTGCCGTTCATCACATGGATGAGGGCATAGCAGAGGGCGAGGTGGTTAATGTGATTGCTTCTTATGGAGAGTATATTGGTCGCGGACACTATCAGATCGGTAGTATCGCAGTCAGAATCCTTACCTTTGATGATGAACTTATTGATGATTCGTTCTGGTACAAAAGACTTGAAGTAGCTCTTCATATGCGTATCAGCATCGGTATTGCCGACAATCCACAGAACAACACCTATCGACTTGTGCATGGAGAAGGTGATAATCTCCCAGGACTCGTAATCGACTGCTATGGCAAGACTGCCGTTGTTCAGGCTCATAGTGTGGGAATGCATGAGAGTCGTATGGCTGTTGCCAAGCAACTTATGGAGGTGATGGGAGAGCGTATTGAGAATGTGTATTACAAGAGTGAGACGACACTTCCATATAAGGCTGATCTCGGACAGGAGAATGGTTTCCTTTTCGGCGGAACTGACGAGAACGTTGCACTTGAGAACGGCTTGAAATTCCATGTGGATTGGCTTCGTGGTCAGAAAACAGGTTTCTTCGTTGACCAGCGTGAGAATCGTTCACTTCTTGAGCATTATGCGAAGGGTAAGAGCGTTCTAAATATGTTCTGCTACACAGGCGGCTTCTCTTTCTATGCTATGAGAGGTGATGCCAAGCTCGTTCATTCTGTTGACTCTTCAGCAAAGGCTATAGAACTTACGAATGCGAACGTAGAGCTTAACTTCCCTAATGATCCTCGTCATAAGGCTTTCTGCGAGGATGCTTTCAAATACCTTGATGCAGAGGGAGATAAGTATGATCTTATAATCCTTGACCCTCCTGCATTCGCAAAACATCGTGGTGCTCTTCATAATGCCTTGAAGGGATATACCCGATTGAACGTGAAGGCATTCGAGCACATCAAGCCGGGTGGCATTTTGTTTACCTTCAGTTGCTCTCAGGTCGTTACTAAGGATAATTTCCGTAACGCAGTCTTCACGGCTGCTGCTCAGTCTGGTCGTAAGGTTCGCATCCTTCATCAGCTTCATCAGCCTGCCGACCACCCAATCAATATCTATCATCCTGAGGGTGAGTATCTGAAGGGATTGGTGCTGTATGTAGAGTAAGAAGACCCACCCCCTTGCCCCTCCCATAAAGGGAGGGGAGTAGATACTATATATCAATCATGAAGTTTTGTGCAAATGCAATTCTTAGATAAAATAAGAAAGTTTATAAAGGATAATTCCCTGATGACTCCTGTAGAGGTTTCATTAGGGAATCATTGTCTATCTACTCCCCTCCCTTTATGGGAGGGGCAGGGGGTGAGTCTGGAAGGGCAGGATGGTTGTGACGTTCCCCTTTTTCTCGTCGCCCTCTCCGGTGGCGCTGATTCCGTATGCCTTCTTCTTGCTATGAAGCGTTTGGGCTATCGTGTAGAGGCTATCCATTGTAACTTTCATCTTCGTGGAGCTGAATCGGATAGGGATGAGGAATTTTGCAAGCAATTGTGTGAACGTGAGCAGATACCTTTCCATACAGTTCACTTTGATACCAAGACATACGCAGAGCTCCATAAGGTGAGTATAGAGATGGCGGCACGAGAACTGAGATACGGTTATTTCGAGCAGTTGCGTAAGGCTATCGATGCAGAGGCTATACTCGTGGCACACCATAAGAATGATGCTGTGGAAACGTTACTTGTGAATCTCATCCGAGGTACGGGAATCCACGGACTTCAAGGAATTAAGCCTCGTAATGGTCGTATCATTCGTCCGCTTCTTTGCGTTAGCCGTAAGGATATAGTTGAATGGCTTCATGAGATAGGACAGGATTATGTAACAGACAGTACGAATCTTGAGGATGACGTTACGAGAAACAAACTGCGCCTTAATATCATTCCTCTTCTTGAACAGATCAATCCTGCTGCATCTGAAAATATTGCGCAGACAGCCTTGCGAATGGTTGAGGCTGGAAAAGTATTTGATACTGCAATGAATGAGACTGTAAGTGATGTAACTGCTGGAAGTACAGACTATTTCGTTGTAATAGATAAAGAAAAACTTAATGCTGCTTCTTCTAAGGAATACACGCTTCATACCATCCTCTCTCCATATCATTTTTCTCCAAGTCAGATAGAAGAGATTGCCCTTTCTGATTATATCCAATCTGGCAAGACGTGGGAGAGTTCCACACATCAGTTGGTTGTGGATAGGAAGGCTCTTCTTCTTCGCCAAAAAACAGTAGAAGGTCGTCGTCCGTTCCGTATTCCCGAGACGGGTACATACGTTATCCATGAGACGAAAGACAGGACGGAACGTATCTCGATAAAGAGCATCGTGGTGGATGACACATTCAAGATCAGCAAGGAGCGTGATACTGTTACGCTTGATGCTGATAAGGCGCGTTTCCCCTTGACAATTCGTCGTGTAGAGACTGGCGACCGCTTTATCCCATTTGGCATGAAAGGTTCTAAGCTCATAAGCGATTATCTCACAGACCGTAAGAAGAATGCCTTTGAGAAGCAGAACCAACTTGTGATGCTCGATGCCGACGGTAATGTACTGTGGCTTATAGGAGAGCGACCAGATGCCCGTTGCTGCATCACGTCAGGCACAATAAACGCGCTTGTTGTGCGTTATTATTAATACCTAACCCGTCCTTCCCCAAGGGAAGGCTGCCCCCCCTCACCCCCTCCAAGGGGGTGTAGATAGTACTTGTTGGCAAATGGGGTGGATCTTAGGCTTGTATCGAATATATTTGTAATGATGAATATCGCGAAATTACTATCTAAAATACTCCCCCTTGGGGGGCTGGGGGGCTTTCTCCTTCTTTTTGGGGTGTCCTGCAACGACGATGACACCTTCACCACATCTCGCTCGAATCGTCTGTACATTCCTGTAGATACGGTGAAGATGGATACCGTGTTTGCCAATATCCCTGTAGCATCCCAGAAAATATGGATATACAATTATTCTGGGGATGGATTGCGATGCTCAAACGTAAGACTTCAGAAAGGCAATCAATCAGGATTCCGCGTTAATGTGGATGGTATTTGGCTAGGAGAGCAAGCAGGCTACCAATCAAATGATATTGAGGTGAGAAATGGTGATAGCATCCGAGTGTTTGTGGAACTCACGTCGCCCGATAACGGTTCGGCTCTTTACAAGGAGATTGACGATAAACTCATCTTCCGTTTGGAGAGTGGGGTAGAGCAGACTCTTAATCTCAATGCCTGTGCCTGGAATGCTGATATCGTGCGTAATCTCGAAATAAAGAAAGACACCACTATTGATACAACCGTTTCTGGTAAGGCTCTTGTTGTTTATGGTGGTATAACGGTCGATTCGCCTGCCATTCTCACAATAGCTCCAGGTACTACGATCTTCTTCCACGATGATGCCGGAATAAACGTGAATGGAAAACTGCTGTGTAAGGGTACGGCAGAGAAGAACATCACGCTTAGTGGAGACCGACTTGATGAAATTCTCAATGATATTCCATACGATATTCTTTCTGGAAGATGGCAAGGAATACATTTTGCAACTGACTCCTACGATAACATTCTTGAATACACAGACATACATGGTGGAAAGGATGCCATTGTATGCGATTCAAGCGACGTTACTCGCAACAAGCTCACCATCAATTCTTCTACAATACATAATTTCAAGGGCTACGGACTTGCTCTCACCAATTCCAATGTGAATGTTACTAATACGCAGATAAGTAATGTCGAGGAAGATTGTGTTGCTGTATTTGGTGGAGAATTGTCGCTGATTCATAATACAATAGCGCAGTTCTATCCATTTGCTGCATGTGGGGTCGCGCTTCGTTTTGGCAATACCGACGGAATGAATGCTTATCCGCTTACTAAACTTGAAGTGAAAAACTGTATCGTGACAGGCGATTCTAATAATGTGGTGATGCTGAATAAGAAGGATTCAGTAGCATTAAACTATCACTTCTATAATTCCCTTCTTCGCACACCTGAGGTTAAGGATACTGCCTATACCAAGTATTTCGATGGTATTATCTGGGATGTTGTGGAAGATACGACTCTTTGCTATGCTCATAAGAATTTCAAGAAGATAAACGAAGACAATTATCGGTTTGATTTTCATTTATCTCCCGATTCTAAGGCAAATGGTTCGGCTGATGCTCGATGGATGCTTCCTCTTAATAGAGAGGGACTTCCAAGAGATGAGAAGAAACTGGATATGGGGTGCTATTAAGCACGGCAAAGCACGTGCTAATTGAAAATTGAAAATTGAGAATTGAAAATTGAAAAATTAAACGCAAAGTCGCTAAGTCGCAAAGATTTTATTTGAACACGAAATACACAGAATAAACGAAAACTTCGTTCTTTTCGTGTTTTTTGTGTTCAGAAAAGACCACAGATATCCGGGATTTTAGGGATGTCAATCACGAGCGTAAGCAAGAAAATCCATTTGGTCTGTGCAATCTGTGTTCGTAAAAGAAACCACAGATATTCGGGATTTTAGGGATGTTAATCACGGGCGTAAGCAAGAAAATCCCTTTGATCTGTGCGATCTGTGTTCGTAAAATTATAACTCTGTGTCTTAGCGTTTAAAATGAATAGTAAATAAGTAATCCGTTATTCTATATGACTACACAACAGAAAATACAGACTTCCGGCTCCCTCCCTACGGGGGAGGGCGAGGGGAGAGACCGTTCTTTTACAATAAATTACTCCATGTACGAGTATTTAGAACTCACCCCCGATGATCGTGAGCTCGTGGATAAGGCTATGCAGATGACAGAGGCATCGTATGCACCTTACAGTAACTTCCACGTAGGTGCAGCAGTAAGGCTCGAAAACGGTGTGGTCGTAGGTGGATGCAATCAGGAGAATGCCGTCTATCCTGTCGGACTGTGTGCCGAGCGTGTGGCAGTCTTCTCGTCTCAGGCGCAATATCCTAATACTAAGATCCTGTCGCTTGCCATCTCTGCCCGAAACACGGAGGGCAAGTTTGTTACCGTACCAGTCTCACCTTGCGGCTCTTGCCGTCAGGTCATTCTCGAACAGGAAATGCGTTTCAACCAACCTATTCGCATCTTGTTGGTCGGTCAAAATGGAATCTTCATATTCAATAGCATAAAAGACTTGTTGCCGTTTGCTTTCTCGGAAGATAGTCTGGGTAGCTAACAGTAACGTTAATTCGATGAAAAAGGGAAACGGATTTATATGATTTATCTGATAGTTGGTGCTGTAATATTGGGGCGATTAATTTCTGATAAATCCGCTTCCTTTTTTCTCAGTTATGTTCCAAGTACCTTCCTCTTCCTATGCAACTCCCTTGTAATTCCCTTGCAACTCCCATTTTTCGCCCATTCTTAGGAACGGACTTGAAGCGGATTAGAAGCGAAGGAAGAGCGAAGGATAAACGAAGGCATCATAACCTTTGAAATACGTACTCACTTTTACAGAACAAAAAAAGAATTTTTACACCACTCTGCAACTCGTCACCCATAGCGTTGTAAGGCTTTATGTATCAGGTTGTTGCAGCGGTGATTTATTTCAAAGCACTCGTCACCCACTCGTCACCCTCATATGGTATATCGTTCTGATACAGAATGATTTGCAGCTTTGATTCACTCGTCACCCCAAAAAAGGTGACGAGTGGGTGATGAGTGAATTACCCTTGTATTGTGCAGATACTCAATAAAATACAAAGATTTGGGTGATGAGTGGGTGACGAGTGCTTTGAAATGAATCACCGCTGTAATGATAAGAGCCACAGTAACTTGCGGCGTTGAGGGTGATGAGTTGCAGAGTGATGTGAAAAAACTTTTTTTCTGAAAGAAGAATAAGTAAAGATTAGATCAAAAAGAAAATAAAGAGACTAAAATTTGGATCTTATAGAAAGATTTCGTAATTTTGCAAATGCTGTGCTAAATACGCATAGCATAACATAATATAAGGCGTCATAGAATCTTTGTTCTTGTTTGATTCGAAACTACCACAATAGAATTTAAACAGCAATGAACAATGCAGGATGTGTACGCTACGGGTTTGTATATTCAACTCCCGGAGTGTGCTGAGGGCATTTTGTCCTCTCGCACACTTTTGGGCGTATTATATGCATTCAACGTAGGTATAGAACTCTGCTTGTCTGCTGTTTATGGCTGTGGTAGGCCACGAATCAAAGACGAGTAAAAGCTATATCTACGTTTTTTTTTATGTATTCATAGGTCGTTGGCATAGAACCAACAAAATAACATAAAGTCATCATTCTTTTAACGCTCTGAGCCGGAAACTCAAATGTAAACATAAGAAGTATGATGCATTAAAATCTTCGTTGTGAATATTAACGCAGCGTGGATGGTTATTGCATTGTCTTATGTTTGCAATCCGGCGCAGAGCGTTTGATTGTGCGGTAGCCTCCACGCTTTTAGATAACAAAAATAATGAACATTCCTAAAAGCGTAAATCAAAATAAAACGACAAATGCAAGACCATTTGTAAAATGGGCTGGTGGAAAAAGAGGTCTTATATCGCAACTGGAAGAGCAACTTCCTACTGATTTTGACAAATTGGAAGATGTAACCTATATTGAGCCTTTTGTAGGTGGAGGAGCTATGCTTTTCTATATGTTGCAGCAATACCCAAACATTCACCATGCAGTTATAAATGATATAAACTCAGATTTAATAACGTGTTATCGTACAATAAGGGATAATGCAGAAGAACTTATAAATTCTCTCCGTGAAATACAAGAAGCATATTATGCTATGCAAACGGAAGAAGCCCGAAAGGAGTTCTATCTTGCGGTAAGAGACAGATATAATGAGAAAAACCTTGATGCAATAGAGAATACGTCAAAACTCATATTCCTTAATCGTACTTGCTTCAATGGTCTTTATAGAGTAAACAAGAAAGGACTTTTCAATGTACCTTTCGGAAAATACTCTAATCCTCAGATATGCGATGAAATCACAATCCGTGCAGATAGCGAATTATTGAAACGAGTTGAAATACTGACGGGTGACTTTGAGGAAACATTCCATTATGCCAAAGGTAATACGTTTTTCTACTTCGACCCTCCTTATCGTCCACTTAGTGACACTTCAAGTTTTAACGACTATGCAAAAGAGGCTTTTAATGATGATGCTCAAATTCGTTTGAAAGAATATTGTGACAAAATAGACAAAGCAGGATTTAATTTTATGCTGAGTAATTCTGATTGCAAAGGAAAGAATGAAGAAGATAATTTCTTTGATGTCCTTTATGGAAAATATCATATAGAAAGAGTCTGGGCTTCACGAAGTATCAACGCAAATCCTGATAAACGTGGAAAGTTGACAGAGATTTTAGTTCGTAACTACATCAAATAACACCTAACTTAAGAAATATGGCAAAAGACTTCCAAAGATTCATGTCTCAGTTACAAGAGACTAACCAGACTTTAGATTTCTTCTGTGACTTCAAGAAAATCTCGCAGAATGTAGAAAACATAAAACTTAGTCTTTGCATACTCAATAGTCTAATTGGCGCAAAAGACATGAGAAGTGCCGTTGAGACTATCTGGAATAGAGATAAGACTGCGTTCAATGTTATGGATATTCTTATTGCCGTAAGAAGTGAAGGCAAAAAGGTCGTTCTTGACAAAATCGGGAATTGTGTTGTCTTGGATTCTATGTTTAAGTCTGTTGACGGTGTTATGGAGTTCCTTGATGATACAGGTCTAACAGAAATCTTCCAATCACGAAGAATCACGAATTTGGTTGACTATGTTTTCGGAATCGAGACTGGTCTTGACACTAATGCACGCAAAAACAGAAGCGGACATGTTATGGAAGGTATTGTCAAACATATTTTCGACAACAACAATATAAAATATCGTCAAGAAGTATATTCAAGCGAATGGCCTGAAATTACAAAGGTATTAGGCGATGATGAGAAGCGTTTTGACTTTGTTGTAAAGACTACGGGCAAAACTTATCTTATTGAGGTGAACTTTTATAGTAGTGGTGGTAGCAAACTGAATGAAGTTGCTCGTGCCTATACAGATTTAGCTCCTAAGATAAACTCTGTATCTGGATTTGAGTTTGTTTGGATTACAGACGGAATAGGTTGGAAGAGTGCAAGGAACAAACTACAAGAAGCATACAACAACATTCCAAGTATTTACAATCTCACGGACATTTCAGACTTTGTTGATCAGATAGAAAAATGGCAATACCCTCTTACTTCAAATCCCCAAACAACGATTTCACAGTCATCAAGGGTGATTGTGTAGAAACACTATCAAAGTTTAAGTTTGGCTTTGATATGGTGTTTGCAGATCCTCCATACTTTCTTTCTTCTGGTGGCATAAGTTGCCAAAGCGGAAAGGTAGTGTGCGTGGATAAGGGAGAATGGGATAAGCCTACAACTCCAGAAGAAATGGATGCTTTTAATTTACGTTGGCTTTCTTCTGTACGTGACCACATGAAAGATAATGCAACTATCTGGATTTCGGGTACTCATCACAACATTTTTAGCGTACAGCAACAACTGCAAAAGCTTGGCTTCAAGATTCTCAACGTAATCACTTGGGCAAAAACAAATCCACCGCCTAATATTTCATGTCGTTATTTCACATATAGCACGGAGTTTATTATCTGGGCGAGAAAATCGCATAAGGTTGCGCATTACTTCAATTATGAGCTAATGAAGCTGTTGAATGAGAACAAGCAAATGACTGATGTCTGGCGATTGCCTGCTATTGCGCCTTGGGAGAAATCTTGTGGCAAGCATCCAACTCAAAAGCCTCTTGGAGTTTTGGCGAGACTTATTCAGGCCAGCACAAAGCTAGGGGCATGGGTGCTCGATCCATTTAGCGGTAGTGCAACCACAGGTATTGCTGCAAATCTGTTAGGCAGAAAATATCTGGGATTAGAAACGGAAGAGCAATTCTTGTCTATGAGCAAAGCTCGAAGAGAAGAGATAGAAAGCTGCTTAAGGAAGGAAGACTATTTAAAGCGACTTGTCAAAGCAAAGATTATTCTTCCGTCTGATAATTACCTTGTTGCAGAATCAATAGGGGAGGACTATGGAGTCCCTTGGCTATGATGATGTTATGTCAAGCCTTCAAAGCTTACCTTGTGTTGAAGAGTTTTGTCATTTGTTTTACCCAGCCTTCCCAATGTTGAATTGGCCGCGTTGGATTCTCGTTTTTTTCTTGTTCATGATGATGTCGGCTTGAATGTTGAATATGTGTGTGTCAGCCCAAGGGCTGGCGCATTTCCTTTGGTTTGACGAGTTTAATGAACATCAATACCATCAAAGAAAATCTCGCTTATTGCTGTGTCTTGATACTTCGTTCCAGGATAAACATCACGGATGATGAAGCGAATACGGATAGGCTCTTTGCCCTCGAAATTATCCCTGTCACTATATCCGATATGAGGTACTTTCACGCTTTGTAGCGCATAGATATCTGCAAGATGAATCCTTGCAAATGGTTTGCCATTAACCTCTACATCAAGGACTTTCACGCGAGAGTTCTCCGTCCATAGCTTCTTTGTCCGAACATAGCCATTTGCTATGTTTATATCTGTAATGCGAGGATTTGATGCTGGCAGAGTGTATTCTACCCATTCGCCAATACCATAGCCTTCTGCGCCTTCCACCCAAGTGGTGGAGTAGTCGAGGTCGTGAATATTACTCGCCTTGTAGTTTTGCTTGCCTTGTTGTTTCAGCGTGGAGCTTGCTTTTTGCTCGCCAATATTACATCCGCAATAGAAACTACATTCTGGTCCTTGTGTACAATAAAAATATTCTACATCATTCTCGGGATTAGCCTTGTATTCTTGAAAGGCCTTTTCTGAGAAATCGAAATCCATTACGTGAGTAGCATTTAATTCCACAACATTTTGCTGAGTTGATGAATCATGTTTTTTACCGTCCTTTGTTTGTTGGTTATTCAAAGCAAATATATTTTGCGATAAACCACAGACCAAAGCAACTATAAATATCAGATTTTTCTTGCTCATAATGATATTGGCTTGAATGTTGAATATGTGTGTGTCAGCCCAAAGGCTGGTGCACGTCCTTTGGTTTGACGAGTGCAAAGTTAAGCAAATATTTTTTTACGACCAAATATTTTTCGCGAATTCGTCAATAAAAATCGCTGAAGCCTTGCAACTGATTATATGTCAGATGTTTATGTGACTTTTACGAAAAATGTCTTGAGAAGTGTCGCAAAATGTTCTTATGGTACACATAGTACACATGTTTTTTAGTAATAGCGTCCACTATCAAGAATGAAGGAATGACGTTACATGAAAGTGGGGTGTTTTTTAGAATGTGTTGTGATTTTTTTCGTGTTTTATTTTTGTGTTTCGAGTTTTTATCGTAACTTTGCACCCAGAGGTAAATAAAAAATGAACAATGAAAAATTATAAAATACATTTTAGTCTTCCAATCAAGGGCCACGAGAGGAAAATACTAATTTGTATTTTTCATTTTTCACTTTTCATTTTTCATTTAATCACAGGTTCGCTTCTAATCCCATTCTAATCCCTTCCCTTGAATGGGAGGCAGAAGGGCGATAAAGACGATTACTTTTGACTTTAGACCTTAGACTTTAGACCTATCAACTATAAACTTAAACTAAAAAATGTACTATGAGTAAGTTTGAATTAATGACATTGCCGTATGCTCCAGAAGCTTTGGAGCCGGTGATAAGTAGGCAGACGTTGGAGTTCCATCACGGAAAGCATCTTGCCGGATATGTGAATAATCTGAATGGATTGTTGGCGGAAAGTCCGTTGGCAGGACTTCCGCTTGAGGATATTGTGTGTAAGTCAACGGGGGGAATACTGAACAATGCGGGGCAGATTCTGAACCATAATCTGTACTTCGGGCAGTTTGGTGCGCCAAAGGCTGACAACCGTCCTGTGGGTAAGTTGGCAGAGGCTATCGTTCGCGACTTTGGTTCGTTCGAGGCATTCAGGGATGAGTTCCAAAAGAAAGGTGCTACTTTGTTTGGCTCTGGATGGGTATGGCTGTCTGCTGATAAGGAAGGTAAGTTGATCATCACACAGGAGACAAATGCTGCCAATCCTGTTCAGAAGGGATTGAAGCCGTTGCTTACATTTGACGTATGGGAGCACGCTTACTATCTCGACTATCAGAATCGTCGTCCTGACCATCTCACAGCCCTTTGGCAGATCATTGACTGGGAGGTGATAGAGAAACGTTTTTCTAAATGAGTTTTCTCTTTCCTAATATAGACTAAACGCAAAGGCGCAAAGATGCAGAGTTTTTTTACTTTGTATCTTTGCGTTTGAATTAATACCTTTAAATGTAAAAAAATCAAAATGAACTTTTGTATAACGTAGTATTCAAAATTGTATATTTAAATTCAATCTTCATTTTGTTCGAATACATATCCAAAGCCTTGACGGCTGACGATGTTATGGGCATAGTGCCCAAGTTTCTTGCGGAGGCGAGTGATATTGACATTTACTGTGCGATCGGTGACAATGACACCTGCCCAAACAGTGTCCATGAGTTGCTGACGAGAGAGTACTTGTCCGCGATTGGACAGTAATAGGCTCAATAAATCAAATTCCGTGCGAGTAAGACTGATAGGCATAGAGTCTATAGTAACGGTTTTACGGTCAAGGTTCATTTGTAGTCCACGATAACTTATCAATCTTTTTCCAAGTCGAGCTTCTACTATGTTCATCACATAGTCGCCCAGTTTCTCGCAGTTGGCGATGATGTCACCAAAGAAAGTTCCGATGGAATAAGAATACAGATGGGCATTAACATCACGTATAATTTCTGCACGTATTTCATCACGTAGGGTATTGATGTCATGTTCAATTTCAAGTGAGAAATCAAGGGTGATATCATTTCTACGACCGCTAACCACAATCATCATTTGCGTTAAAGCCTCGTTGACAAGACGGAACATTTCATGTAGTCGTGTATATTGCTGAGGTGTGAAATCCTCGCGACTTTCGCGTAAGCGTTGTATTGTAAGTGAAGTTTTGAAACAGGCATCGCCAACAGACTCTAATTCACCAATCTGTCGTCGCATTATGCGAATTTTATTCTTTGTGTCATCAGACAAATGCTCTTTACTAACGTGCTCCAAATACTCGGCAATCTCAATCTCCATATTGTCGGCAATGTTCTCGTATTTTTCAATTCGTTCATATTGCTGCTTAAAATCCTTGCGATTCTTTTCATCAACGAGAACACGTATTAGTCCGAACATACGTTGCATTCGCTCTGCATAATGTATAACCTCCTCTTGTGCCTGCAGAACTGCAATTTCTGGAGTTTGCATCACACCATTATTGATGAAATGCAGATTGGCAGGCTTTTTGATTTTTTCACCTTGCTCAGGTAGTAATTTGCATACTATACGTTCTATTTGTGGGATGAATCCTATGAGTAAAGCTGTGTTGAGAACATTGAAACATGTGTGGAACATAGCAAGGACTATGGGCAGTTTGCCAGTCTGCCCACCTATTGAAGGATTGTAGTTTACAATGGAGCATACTATATCCACAAAGGGATAGAATACCAATAGTACCCATATTACACCAAAGACATTAAATAAGAGATGAGCCAGAGCGGCACGACGGGCTTCTATTCCTGCTCCTAATGCTGCGAGATTTGCGGTAGCCGTAGTTCCGATATTTTCGCCCATAACGAGAGCTATACCCATGTAGATGGGAAGAACACCTGTAGAGCAGAGCAAGATTGTGATAGCCATAACGGCTGCTGATGACTGTACCACACAAGTGATTATTGTTCCGGCACCGAGAAATGCGAGGATGGTGATATAATTGCCTGTGTCGAATGAGGCGAAAAACGACACCACGTTGGCATTATGTGCCAGATCCATATCCTTTCCGACACTACTCAGCATTACTAATGACCAGAAGAGAAATGCCAATCCAAAGATGAATTCGCCTGCCACGCGGTGATGCTTCTTGTATATAAGTATCATGCCTATGAGGAATGACGAAAACACTACTATGCTCAAATCAACATTGTAACCCAATGACATAATCCACGCTGTAAGTGTGGTGCCGATATTTGCACCCATAATGACGGATATGGCTTGTGCAAGTGATAGAAGACCAGCACTCACAAATGAAACCGTCATAACTGTTGTTGCTGATGATGACTGTACGGCGCAGGTTACCATTGTTCCTGTAAGTATGCCACTCAGACGGTTGCTTGTCATCCGTCCTAATATATGTCGCAGGCTTGGTCCAGCCATCTTTTGAAGTGAATCGCTCATTGTCTTCATACCATAGATGAGCAGAGCTAGCGAACCTAAAAGTCTTAATGTCAATTCAATCATAATTGTTTCTTGTTCATTTGTGATTTCTTCTGCAAAATTACATAAACATCTACAAATTTACAAAAGATAGTGGCTACAATTTGGCTACAATTTTATTGTAGCATTTGTTACTGGTGGTTATGCTAAAATAAAAACGCAAAGACACAGAGTTTTCTTTTTTCTCCGTGTCTTTGCGTCTTTGCGTTTGAAAAATTGTCGTATAAAATGAAAACTACAAGTCACACTTTCCTTGCGCAATAATTGCAGCCGAAAATGCTAATCTGTATTTTATAATTTTTCTTTTTTCACTTTTCATTTAAACTTATACTTTCTTCAAGAAGCAGAGTCGGTGCGTGCCTTTTTTCTTCTTCTTGTGGAGGAAGCGTACCACATACATACCCTTTGGTAAACGTGAGATGTTGAGGGTGCGGGCAATAGGGTAGGAGTAGAGCACTTCGCCCTGAAGGTTCTCTATCACTATGATGCCTTCTTTTCTGAACACCTCGAAAGTGTTGCAGAGGTCTTTAAGCTCAATAGTCTTGCTACGCTCAAGCATTGGGCAGTTGGCAATCTGCTTAAATTGGGTGTTGGGTGATGGGTGATGGGTGATGGTTTTTCTTTCCACAGGTGCATCGTAGAACTCGTGTATGCCGTCAATCTGACAAGGTTTTGACTCATTGCCGTAGCGGTCAACAGCGGTAACGGCATAGTACAAGCCCTTTGGCACGAGTGCAGAAAGATTACGTGTGCCTACGATGGTGATGTTACGTGCATCGCGCGTGTTTACTGGGAAATGCGTGGAAGAATACACATTGTATGTAAGGTAAGGACCATCGGAATTATCGCGTCCTGGCTCCCATGAAAGTATTGCCGTTGGACGATAGTCCTTTGCCTCGTTCACGCTTATTGAGCGTGGAGATTCAGGAATGCGGTAGCCGTACCAAGTTTGTGCAGGGATAAGAGAAGGGTAGGGGCAGAGCGTGTTAGCGGCAAAATCGTAGATACCCTTCGTGTTGTCAGTAAGGAACTTAGAGCGGAAATATGTATGTCCGAGTCCATACTGACGAAGAACGTGCAACTCGCGCGAAATATCGCTCAAAGGCCAGTTCTTCTCCTTTGGCGACATAAAGTATATTCCGAGACCTGGAGCCACGATGCGACCGTTGCTTATTTCCTTCCAGTCGATGGCGAATGGATAGAAGTCATTGTTGCGGAAATACATCATTGGGAAAACTCCATCCATGAGTCCTGTCTGCATCCATTGTGCTGCATCCTGGCAAACGATGTCGCGGGCATTCCAACCATGAGACCATTGCCTTGGGAGGTCTGCGTATTTACC
Organism: uncultured Bacteroidales bacterium; assembly: GCA_902778265.1. GTDB lineage: Bacteria > Bacteroidota > Bacteroidia > Bacteroidales > Bacteroidaceae > Prevotella. The sequence goes on from CACYXI010000002.1 coordinate 52,547, forward strand.
AATAGGAGAGCAACTTAGCATCACCCACTTCTTCTCTCTCTTTACCGCAGAATGAATGGCGCGGACAATGTTTGTGATATACTGGCGCCCTTGATTCTTGTTGGCTATCTTGCCCCAAGTTTCAGGGTAGCGGATGTAGTCGAGATGAATGCCGTCAATGTCATAGCGACGTGTTAGGTCGCCACAGAAACGAGCGAGATAATCGGCTGTGCCAGGCAACTCTGGGTTCATGTAGCCATCCTCACCAATTTTTCGGAGAAGGTTTGGGACAGTCTGACGGAGGTGCTTACAACCTGCACCGTTCCATTTGCCCACAGGAATGGTTACTACCCATGCGTGGAGCTGCATACCACGTTTGTGGCACTCTTCGATGGCAAATGCAAGAGCATCATAGCCTGGGGAAGTACCTGGCTTGCCCGAAAGACAACCGTCCCAAGGTTCCATTGTTGATGGGAAGATGGTGGTGCCACGCACACGGGCTTGTATGAAGACAAGATTGATACCTGCCTTCTGTAGTCGGTCGAGAGTGGTGCGGAGTTCATTCTGCTGGCGAGTGATAGCCGAGCCAGACTGAGCGTAGGAGTGAGGCCAGTCGAGACCTCCTATGGTAGTGAGCCATACGGCACGAACCTCATGCAGAGGAACGTCAACAGGCGATTGAATCGTTACGGGCGATACGTTGTAATAGCGTGCCTGAGCCTTGGCATAGCCAAGAGAAAAGGCTAAAAATGCCAAAAAAACAGATATTTTCTTCATTTCGGGTGCAAAGTTAGCATTATTTGTTTGTTTTTCCAAATGTTTTTCTTATCTTTGCACGAAATTTGCTAATATTTCAGAATTTATACAATAACATTAGGGTAAAATGATAACATTTTGTATTAGCCTTGTTCTTCTCGTACTCGGCTATCTGTTTTACGGTAAGTTTGTTGAGAAGGTCTTCGGACCTGATGATCGTATCACTCCAGCGTTGCGCATCAATGATGGTGTGGATTACATTCTTCTTCCTTCTTGGAAGATTTTCATGATTCAGTTTCTGAACATTGCCGGCACAGGTCCTATCTTCGGCGCTATTATGGGTGCTAAGTTTGGTCCTGCCGCCTACCTCTGGATCGTGTTTGGTTGCATCTTTGCTGGTGCAACTCACGACTATCTCAGCGGTATGCTCAGTATCCGCAACAACGGTGCGGGACTGCCAGAGCTTGTCGGCAAGTATCTTGGCAACGGCGTGAAGAACGTTATGCTCATCTTCACCGTTCTGCTTCTCGTGCTTGTAGGTGCTGTGTTCGTGAAGAGCCCTGCCGATATCCTCACAAGCATGTTTGACAATGGAATGCTGTGGATTGTGCTTATCTTCGCATATTACATCATAGCAACCATGATGCCTGTGGATAAGATTATCGGTAAGATCTACCCAATCTTCGCATTCTCACTTCTCTTCATGGCAGCTGCCTTGATGGTTGTGCTCTTCGTCAGATGGTATGACCTTCCTGAGCTTTGGGAGACTGGCATCGTGAGTCTTGGTAAACTTACACATCCAGAGACATTTACCGATGATTTGTTCCCTGCTCTCTTTATCACTATCGCCTGTGGCGCTATAAGCGGATTCCACGCTACGCAGAGCCCTTTGATGGCACGTTGCATGAAGAACGAGCATCTTGGTCGTCCTATCTTCTACGGCTCAATGATCACAGAGGGCATCGTTGCTCTTGTCTGGGCAACAGTTGCTTCATATTTCTTCTATGGAAGTCCTGCTCCTGGCTATGAGATTATGCAGGGTGTCAAGGATGGCTACGCAACTGGTGCTCCTGTTGTCGTGAACCTTATCTGTAACGATTGGCTCGGAGTATTTGGCGGTATTCTCGCTATGCTCGGTGTCGTTGCAGCACCTATCACAAGTGGTGATACAGCTCTTCGTAGTGCTCGTCTTATCGTTGCCGATTGGCTTCACATGGAGCAGAAGAGTATTGCAAAGCGTCTGAGCATCAGTATTCCTATCTTCCTTGTTACGATGGGCTTGCTCATCTGGCAGATGGAGAACGTAAGCGGATTCAACGTGCTTTGGGGCTACTTCGGATGGGCAAATCAGGCTCTCTCTGTCTTTACCCTCTGGACTTTGACGGTTTATCTTGCAAAGAACCGTCCTGCATATTTCTGGGTTACTCTCATCCCTGCATTGTTCATGACTGCTGTCTGCACATCATTCATAATGATTAGCAAGACTGCATTCGGACTTGCACCAGAGATCGGCTTTAGCATTGCGGCCGTTGTCTGTGTCGTATTGCTCGGAGTATTCCTTAAGTGGAAGGTTAGCCAGAAGGAAACTGAAAATGAATAAATGAAAAGTGAAAAATGAAAAATACAGGTTACCATTTTTCGCGGAAAATATTAATCTAACTTGTATTTTCCATTTTTTATTTTTAATTTTTCATTTAAAATCTCGGATACATTACATTAAGTCAATAATAATAACTAATAAGGAATTAGTAGATGAAAAAGATTATGATTATGCTCGCCATGCTCACAATGACAATGGTGGCAAAGGCTCAGTTTGAGGCTGGTAAGGCTTACGTTAACGGTTCTCTTTCAGGGATGGACTTGAGTTTTAGCGGCACTCAGCAGGGAAAGTTTGATATAGGTGCTATGGTAGGTTATTTCGTAGAGGATCAGTGGCTCATTGATGTTCAGGCTGGTCTTCATCATCCAGGCAAGGGCGGTAAGGCAACTACAACGGCAGGTGTAGGTGGTCGCTATTATGTTCTTGATAATGGATTGTTCCTCGGAGCAAACTGTAAGTTGCTGTTCTCTCCAGGCCATAATGACGTGATGCCAGGCATTGAGTTGGGCTATTGCTTCTTCCTCAACGATAAGCTGACCGTAGAGCCTTCCGTATATTATGACCAGAGCCTCAGAAAGCATTCTGACTACTCAACAGTTGGTTTGAAGGTATCAGTCGGAGTATATTTCTAAAGGTAAGTACGAATTACAAATTACTAATTACCAAGTTAGCTTATTCTGAGTAAATCGGTAATTCGTAATTAGTCATTCGTAATTAAAAGCAGGTTATTCGTAATTGTAAAAAAGGCAATTAGTAATTCGTAATTATAAAAATGTTAAGTGTAGAAGAATTGACCGACCGACTCATTGACTTGAGTTTTGCGGAGGATATCGGTGATGGTGATCACACCACCTTGTGTTGTATTCCGGCTGATGCTATGGGCGAGAGTAAGCTCCTTGTTAAGCAGCCTGGTATCATAGCAGGTGTTGAGGTGGCAAAGGTGGTATTCCATCGTTTTGATCCAACACTTCAGGTTGAGGTGTATATCAATGATGGTGCTGAGGTTAAGCCAGGCGATATTGTGATGAGCGTGAAGGGTAAGACACAGAGCTTGCTCCAGACTGAGCGCCTTATGCTGAATATCATGCAGCGTATGAGTGGTATTGCGACAATGACTCATAAGTATCAGCAGGCTCTTATCGACGCAGGTACTAAGACTCACGTGCTCGACACACGCAAGACAACTCCTGGTATGCGTATGCTTGAGAAGGAGGCTGTGAAGATTGGTGGCGGTATGAACCATCGCATCGGTCTGTTTGATATGATTCTGCTCAAGGATAACCACATCGACTTCTGCGGTGGTGTTCATAATGCTATCTCTCGTGCAAAGCAGTATTGCAAGGATCACGGTAAGGACTTGAAGATTGAGTGTGAGGTGCGTAACTGGAAGGAACTCGAAGAGGCTCTTGCAGAGGGATGCGACCGTATCATGTTCGATAACTTTACTCCAGAGGACACAAAGAAGGCTGTTGAGCTTGTGGCTGGTCGTTGCGAGACAGAATCATCTGGCGGCATCACTTTTGACACAATGATTCCATACGCAAAGGCAGGTGTTGACTTTATCTCTTTCGGTGCTCTCACACATAGCGTGAAGGGACTCGACATGAGTTTCAAGGCTGCTGGTTCGGATAAATTAGTAATAAAGTAAATCCCACTTGCGTGGGAGCTTGGAAAGTAAATTGTAAGAAAATTAAACCAGTAAATTATTATCAGTAAATTTTATTCTTTAAATTATTATTTGGAATTTCCAGGCTGCGTATGCAGCCAAATAATTTACTGAATATAATTTACTGATAATTTACTTTCTCCCAAATATCTCCGCGTAAGTGGAGTTTTCATAAACATTTCCCTTTAGATATCTTTTTTAGACTTTCATGAAAAGAACGTGTATTTTATTATCATTTTTAGCTGTAAGTTTCGTACAGGCGATGGCTTGTACTAATTTCATTGTTGGCAAGAAAGCGAGTGCTGACGGTAGCGTGATGTGTACCTATAACGCAGACTCATACGGTGCTTTCTTCTCTTTGTATCATTCTCCAGCAGGAAAGCATCCAAAGGGTGAGATGCTTCAGATATACGACTGGGACACCAACAAGTATCATGGTGAGATTCCACAGGCTGAAGAGACCTATAACGTAATAGGTAATATCAATGAGTATCAGGTAACAATCGGCGAAACCACATACGGAGGCCGTGAGGAAATGGTTGATACTATTGGCATAATTGACTACGGTTCACTCATCTATATTGCACTTCAGCGTTCAAAGACGGCTCGTGAGGCTATCAAGATAATGACAAATCTTGTAGAAATCTACGGCTACAACTCTGAGGGCGAGACCTTCACTATCTGCGACCCTAACGAGGCTTGGATCATGGAGATGCAGGGCGCAGGTGCTCATGGAGTAGTATGGGTTGCCCAGCGTATTCCTGACGATGCTATCTGTGCACATGCTAATCAGAGCCGTATCACTACTTTTGACCAAAAGGACAAGCAGAACGTGATGTTCTCAAAGAACTGCATTAAGTACGCACGCTCTAAGGGTTGGTTTACTGGCAAGGATGCCGACTTCTCTTGGAATGCTGCCTACGCTGCTCCTGACTTCTCAGGTCGCCGTTACTGCGATGCCCGTGTGTGGGCGTTCTATCGTTTCTTCGTTGACGGAATGGATAAGTATCTGCCTTGGGTTGAGGGGCGTGAGAAGAATGCAGAGGCACTTCCACTCTGGGTTGTTCCAAACAAGAAACTCACCGTGCAGGACTTGCAGATGGCTATGCGCGACCACTTTGAGGGTACTCCTTTGGAGGTGCGAGGCACTCTTGGCGGTGGTATCTGGGAAATGCCTTATCAGCCTACACCTCTCGCATTCGAGGTTGATGGAAAGAAGTATTTCACGGAGCGTCCTGTAAGTACTCAGCAGACAGGCTTCACCTATGTTTCGCAGATGCGTTCTTGGTTGCCTCGCGAGATTGGCGGTTGTCTGTGGTGGGGTAATGATGACGGCAATATGATAGCCTATACCCCGATCTATTGTGGCAATACCGTTTTGCCTGAGTGCTACAATACCCCTGGTGCGGATGATGTTACCTTCTCTGATAAGAATGCCTACTGGGTGTGCAACTGGGTGAGCAATATGGTTTATCCTCGCTATTCAATGCTCTTCCCAGAGCTGAAAAGCTATCGCGATAGTCTTGAGAGCAAGTATTTTGCGCAGCAGGGCGAAATAGAGGCAAAGGCGAAGGAAATGTATGCTCAGTCGCAGACAGATGCCGTGAAGTTCCTCAACGACTATTCCAATACTCAGGCTCAGCAGATGCTTGCTACTTGGAAGGATCTCGCCGTTCGTCTCATTGTGCGTTATAATGATATGGCGGTGAAGAAGATGAAGGACGGTAAGTATCTCAAGACCAAATATGGTCTTATCGAGCCTGTTGAGCGTCCCGGCTATCCTATGAACTATGCTCGCAAGATGATTCAACTGTCGAAGAAGAATATGCAGCAGCCAGAGGATGAGAAATAATAACTGCCGAATACCATCTTAATATTTGTTTTATATCTGTGCAAAGAGCTTGTCCTAATCGCTATTGGGATGGGCTCTTTCTCTTTTCGCTGATTCCTCGTCGCTACGAGGGTGGGTGAGGCCTTTATGTCTCCCATGTAGGAATGGGATTTGCAACGGATTTGGTGCGGATTTGCAACGGAGTTGCGTTAAATGAAAAGTGAACAATGAAAAATACAGATTAGTTTTTCCGCTCGTGGCCTTTGATTCGAAGGCGTAACTTGTATTTTTTATTTTTCACTTTTCATTTAATTTTCTGCTGCAAAGTTACAACATTCTCATTGCGGTTCACGAATCTTTTGGCAATTTTTTTTCAAAATATTTTTACAATCTGTACAATGATGAAATTTATAAGTCCTGAAGGGACGGCATATTATAGGGTAGTGTGGGAGCGCTACCATATTGAGGAATAGTAGTTGTCAGCCCTGTAAGGGCAACATAATTTCATGTTTTTCGGTGTGATATGAAATATATATCGCACCTACGGCGCTCTCGTGGAATGAGAATCTATGATACGTGGGTTGCACTCACGCCTATGTTATTTCGCCTTTTCAAGGCTTTTAACCATACAGGTCAAAATATCTCAAAACCACAAATTTTGTTGCAGTGTTGCAGTTCTCGGGAACCATTCCCCATGCGCCAAAAATAATTCTATATTATATATTTATATAAATATTAATATAGAGTCTATTTCGGACTTTCATGTAATCTGAAAATGAACTGCAACACTGCAACACTGCAACAGCTTGTTTGTAACTTATTGCTATTGAGTGCGTTGGTGTTTTTTTTGTGCAGGGTGTGTTGTGGTGTAGAATCACAAAAAAATGGTAAAATATCCCTGAAAATGCCCTTTTTCCCCTTATTTTTATGTCGAAAATTATGGGCATTTTTCTATAAAAATATGAGGAATTTGGGCTGAAAACACGCAAAATACGGGAAATTTGCTTAAAATTTAACGTGAGTTCGATGAATTACCACAATTTTTTATCCACTGCGTGGAGCTACATGAATTTCCCATTAATTACCACGAATTTATCATTAAAACTTTTCTTTTAGATAAAAATTGGCTTTCCCTTCGACCGCCAAGCTAAACCTTCATGAAAAATTCGTGATAATTCATGGATAATTAATGTAGCCAAGCGCAGCGTTTAATTTCATCGAATTGACGTTTTTTACGTCAAATTTGTCTTATTGCGGATATATCTTGATTAAAATCAATATCAATAATAAGTAATGAAAAATCTTTGCTTTTCTTTCTTTTGTTAGAAAAATAATTCGTACCTTTGCATCGCATTTGAAAAAGATGCCCGTTCTGATTAAGTTTGGTGCGTTGGATGAACGGTTTAGTCTCTGGTCTGCAAAACCAGCTAAGGCGGTTCGACTCCGCCACGCACCTCACAAAAATAGCGTTGAGTCTTCTTGATTCAGCGCTTATTTTTTCTATATGATATTTCTATTGTATGTCGAAAAAAAATATGTAATGCTTTGCATATTTGAAAATAATCTATTATCTTTGCATCAAATTTAAGAAATCAAAAACCTAAATCATTAAAAATGCGAATATTATTATCCTCGGTTTTGCTGTTTATGGCAAGCAGCGGAATGAAGGCGCAGACGGCACAATCAGACTCCATTCTCCAGACTCTTAAGGAGGAACTGAACTATTCTATGGTGCAGCTGAAGCAGAAACCTGTGCCTGCCTATTTTATGAGTCTTCGTTTGCAAGACAGTCAGAGTCTCTCTATTACCAGTGTCTTTGGTTCAGCACATGTAAATGATAGTCACAATCGTTTCATCGTGCCAAATATACGAATTGGTAGTAAGGAACTCGATAACTATAAGTTTGAGAATCAGGGTATTGCAGATTCTGGTAACAGAGGTGCCAGTGGCGATGCCGTATGCCTCTCGGGAGGACCGTTGCGCCAGTATCGTGATGAAATATGGTACTCGGCAATGAACCGTTACAACACGGCGGTAAGACGCTATGAGGAGGCTACGGCTAAGTCGAGAACGGATGCAGAGTTCGAGGATAAGGCTCCGTGCTTCTCTGATGCTCCTGTCGAATCGTACTATGAGGAGGTGCTTTCTCCTTGGGTCGTTGACACCTTAGCTTGGAAGAACAAGCTCAACAAGGTTAGTAGTGTGTTCAAGGAATGTCGTATGCTTGAAGATGGTGTTGCGAATGTTGAGTTTGGCACGCTCAGAACCTATATCGTGAACTCAGACGGTACATCTGTGGTGCAGAATCGTCGTTGTGTTCGTATCATGCTGCGTGGTATGATTCTTGCTACCGATGGTATGCAATGTCCTCTGTATGAGGATTTCTTTGGCTTTAGCGAAGAAGAGCTTCCTTCAGAGGAAGAGCTTGTGTCAAAAGCACATAATCTCGTGGAGCGTCTGCTTGCCCTTCGTGAGGCACCTCTTGCTGATCCTTATGCCGGTCCTGCCATTCTTTCGGGTTCAGCAAGTGGTGTGTTCTTCCATGAAATCTTTGGTCATCGTCTTGAGACTCATCGCATGAAGAAGGGTGGCGAGACATTCAAGCGAATGGTAGGCCAGAAGGTGCTGCCTGCTACTTTCAGCGTGTATTGCGACCCTACGCAGAGATATTATGGCAAACAGCCACTTAATGGCTCGTATCTATATGATGAGGAGGGCGTTAAGGCGCGTCGTGTACAGAATGTGGAGAATGGTGTGTTGAAGGATTTCCTTACCTGCCGTATTCCTATTGACGGATTCCCAAGCAGTAATGGTCATGGAAGAGCTTCTGGTGGCAATGACCCTGTAGCACGACAGTCTAACCTTGTTGTTGAGACCAATCAGCCATACACAGAGGCTCAGCTTCGCGAGATGCTTATTGCGGAGGCAAAGAAGCAGGGTAAGGAGTATGGCTATTACTTCCGTACCGTGACGAGCGGTTTCACTCTTACCGATTATCTCAATGCCTTCAACGTGACTCCTGTAGAGGTGTTCAGAATTTATGTTGACGGACGTAAGGATGAACTTGTACGTGGCGTAAACCTTATTGGTACGCCTCTGGCAATGTTCTCTAACATCACGGCGGCAGGTGACACTCCATCTACGTTTACAGGCTCATGTGGCGCAGAGTCAGGTTGGGTTCCGGTATCTGCCACTTCACCTTGTATCTATGTTTCGAAGGTAGAGACACAGCGTAGCATAGACCAGAAGATGGTGCCACCAGCTCTCGGTCTTCCAGAATATACCAAGACTTACGGTAAGGATTCGGGTAAGGATGCAGGAGAGATAATCTTCAAGGCTATGGAGGATGAGATGAAGCGCACGAAGGATAGTCTGCACTTCGCTAATCTGCCTCTGCCTTATTTCGTTGACTACAAATACATCAACGGCAATATTACCTATGTGTCGGCTTCTCTCGGTGGTGTGCATAGCATAAACCACTTAAAGAATCAGAGTCAGGGCTTTATCAATCTGTCGCTTGGTGACAAGATGACTACAAGCAGTATGTCATTGGATAATATTGACATGAACTTCGGTTTCCCTAATGAGATTGACTATGACATGATACGTCGTGGTTTCTGGATTCTTAGCGATCGTAGTTACAAGATGGCTCTCAACAACATGGGCGCAAAGGTGAACATGAGGAAGAGCAATCCTCTGCCAGAGGAGGATGTCAATATCCCTGAGATGCTTGAGCTTCCTGCATGTGAATATATAGAGGAGAGCGCGGTAGCTCCAGTTGATACTGCGCTGATGATAAGGTATGCTTCTGAACTTTCGGCTATCTTTGCCGATTATCCTCGCATTTTCAATTCAGATGTTAATTTCAACGCTGAGACAAAGGATATCTATCGTCTTACTTCTGAAGGTCAGAAACTGCGCTTTGCGCTTCCTGAGGTGAAGCTCAACATAAACGGTAATATCAAGACCTGTGACGGTTCAAGTCTGTATGATCAGTTTGAGGTGTTTGCAAAGCATACCAGCGAATTGCCTTCGCTTGAAGAGCTGAAGCAGCGCACGAGGGATTTCTGTGAACTTCTTGTGAAGAAGGCAGATGCTCCTGTGGTTAAGGAGTTCTATGTAGGTCCGATAATGATTGAGGGTGAGTCTGTTGTAGAGGCTATCTCGCATCAGGTTGTACAGACGAGTTGTATGGCCTCACGTGATTTGCAAAGAGGTAGCTCAACGAGCAGTATGATGCTTGGAAAGCGTATCATTGATACCAAACTGAGCATATCACAGTTGGCTGATACTCCAGAGTACAAAGGACAGAAGCTTTTGGCAAACTACAAGGTGGATGTTGACGGTGTGGCTCCTAAGAAGTCGCTTCCAATCATCGAGAACGGTATTCTGAAGACTCTTCTTACAGGTCGTCATCCTGCTATTGGCGCTATGGAATCTACGGGCAACAATCGTTTCCAGTTCAGTTCGCCAGTGTCAAAATGTACTCCTGGTATCATTCATGTATCAATAGACAAGTGTATTCCAGAGGCTTCAATGAAGAGCACGTTCCTCAAGGAGGCAAAGAAGGCAGGTCTTGATCATGCTTACATAGTAAAGGCTCCTAAGGATAGCTGGAAGTATCTTGTTCGTGTGGATGTGAATACGGGCGAGGAAGAGATTGTCAGGGTCAATGAGATTCCGAATCCTTCTCGAAGTGATCTGATGCATATCACGGCTGCTTCTAAGGAGGAGTTTGTCAGCAATCATTCTCACTACGACTATAACACGGTGCTCAGTTATATTGTGCCTCGCTCAATCATTGTAGAAAGTATTGAGCACTCATTCCTGAAGCCAGACCGTCAGGAGGACTTCCAGTTGCAGAATCCTATGGAGAGGAAATAGGGTAGAGGTAGATGAAAAGTGCCGAAGGTACAACACTTAATTTAATTGATATTGTATAAGCTTATGTCTGAAATGGGCATAAGCTTGTACTTTATTAATATAATAAGGTGTAGTATTAACTCTATCAGTATGACAGCTTGATTTTTGTCAATTATTATAGAATTTTGAAATGTTTTCTGAAAATAATTCAAGAAAAATTTGGTAGGTTCAGAAAAAAGTAGTAATTTTGCACTCGCTTTCAAAAAAACAAGGTTGTAAACCTGAAATTTATAAGATAGCAAAAGAAAAGAGTTCTTTGACAAGATTTACATAAACAGAAAGTAGTAGTACAAGAAGCAAGTGAGAAATCACTTGGGTAATAAACGAACCGATCAATTCGCCCTCAGCAATGAGGGTAAAGAGAAAAGACTTCTTGATAAATAAAGGATAGTCGTCCCGAGCAAGACAATACGGTCTTCCGAGGAATTGGAAGATTACATTATAAAGAAATTTTACAATGGAGAGTTTGATCCTGGCTCAGGATGAACGCTAGCTACAGGCTTAACACATGCAAGTCGAGGGGCAGCATCAGGTTAGCTTGCTAACCTGGATGGCGACCGGCGCACGGGTGAGTAACGCGTATCCAACCTTCCCCCTGCTCAGGGATAGCCCGGTGAAAACCGGATTAAGACCTGATAGTTTCACTAG
>CACYXI010000003.1 GCA_902778265.1 uncultured Bacteroidales bacterium
CTTGAACTTAGGCAACTCGATAAAGATCATCTCTATATCGTCAATGGTGTATTCCTTGTACTTGCTATGAGTCATCATATAGCAATGATAGAAATCATCTTGGAGTTCTGGAAAAGCAATATCATTAACGAGACTTAGCGTATAGACTGGTTTCAACTCTGAATACTTCTCACCACGATCGGCAGGCAATGAGTATGCCTTACACGTGTTCAAAAGCACTCTCTGTCTGAACGCATCCGTCCAGTACATCTGCATCTCCACGAGAAACTGTCGCCCGTCCTTATCCTTGCAACGCACATCCACTATGGTATCTTTCTTGTCGGGATTAACAGGAACCATCTCAGAAGGGAGGTATTCCAATGTCACTATCTCCTTGCCTTCTGGCAGAGGCAGAAGGGCATTAAGGAAACTGATGAGCAATTCCTTATGCTCACCAAACACCTTCTTGAAGGTCAAATCCGCTTTCGGGTCAAGATATTTTGCCATAATGCTAAAATGTCTAAGGTCTAAAGTCAAAAGTCAAAGGTCTAAGGTCAAAGGACAAAGATCTTTAGCCTTTTGGCTTTTGTCCTTTCGATGGCAAAGATACAAACTTTTTCTTTCTTCTCCAAGAAAAAAAGCCTTTTTCTCGTTTTGCCTTATATATGCTTCCGCGGTTCCTTCGCTTTTCCTCAGAACCAAACTCGATGAAAGTCCGTTCTAAGAGCGAACAAAGAGCGAAGGTTCATCGAGTTTGGTTAGGATAAGCAAGGGAGAAGCATTGAAGAATGAACAGCCCCAAAAACACAGGAATGTCTTTATGTAAAAGTGAGCAACAAAATTCGAAGACTGTTGTCTTTGCAAGTAGTAAGTCCGTTGCAAATCCGTTATAAGTCCCATTCCATGAAAGGGAGCAGAAGCGAATTACAAGCGAAGGAGAACCTGAAGTATATGAAAAATGAAAAGTGAAAAATAAAGCCTCAGAAAAACTTTTTCACTATCTCTACATTACAATTTTCGTGTCTTAACGTGAGTTCGACGAATTAGCTCTGAAAGAGCGACACCTAATAAATATGATAGGTATCGGTCCTTGGCTTTCCCTTCGGCCGCCGACCTCTTCGACGTTCAGACCTCACGCCCTAAATAATGTCTATATATCCAGGGCTTACGCCCTTCGCTATTAGATGCCACCCCTTCGGGGTTCGCAGATCACGTGCTTTTCAAAAAATATACGAGCTAATGAAATTCGTCGAGCTCGCGTTATCATAGATCGAAGATCGATGTTGGACGATACCTTGAAACAATAAAGGCTCCTCCTGTCTCGCGACGGTGAAGCCCTTATGAAAAACTAACTAATTAAAAACTATATATATCCTACATCTGTTATATATTAAAAGACCTACCCTTTTGGGGACTGGGTGGGTATTATTGTCCTACCGTCACCTTCGTAATGGTATATCCATCACCTACGATGAAGAAGCCGTTCTGAGCGTTAAGAAGCTCAATAGACTGGTCGGTGAGTTGGTATTCGAGCACCATTGCCTTGGTGATCTCAATGTCACCACGGTCTGGATCGCCAAGACCGGTGAGGATGTTATTCCACCAAGAGGTGGTCATTGATCCTTGGCCTCTATCACCTGTTGGAGCAACGTATGCACGAACTATTGTGCCAGCACTTACGTGCTTTATCATCTCATCCTGAAGGAGGTTGAATGGCGTACCCCATGTAACATCGAACGAGCCTTCCCAAACGGTGTCCTCGTCAGAGTATGGGCATGGATCCTTGCTGACAGTAAACTTGTTGCATCCGAACTCAGTACCAGAGGCATCAGTAACAACCAACTGATAGTCGCCGTCGGCCATTGATGGTACGGTGAATTTCAAGTTGCCGTTCTCTACCTTTGCATCTGATACGGCAGTAGTACCGATACATACAGCCTTTACCTCTGTGAGATTCTCGCAAGGAATAGATACTTCCTTGCCTGGATTGAGCCAACGCTTTGTCTTCTTGTCGCTGAGCTTTGGATCACCGTCAAGGGCATTGATGATGAGCTTACCTGTGCGTGACGTTACCTTGCCCTTGGTTGTGGTTGCCACAATCTTCAGGATATAGTCGCCAGCAAGGAATTGCTTGCTGATATGTGTTCCCTCATTGATTTTCTCACCATCAAGGAACCACTCTACTGTGGTGTAGAGGGCTGGTGTAACGGTTACTGAGTCAACGTAGGTCACATCGCGTGAAAGACTCTTATATACTGTTGGCTCTCCGTCCTCCCACTGACCAAACCAAGGTTGCAGGATTCGTGGATAGTCATCCTCTGTTGCCGTGATGAATGGCTCGTCGTCCTCAGAGCAGGAGGTGAAAAGCCCAAGAGTAAGGGCGAAGCCAAGCACGAAGCAGATATTCCTATAATTAAATATATTCTTCATAATTGCTGTCTAATTAAATATGATTACTTTTTAGGGAGCGTGCGCTCCTTTCTAAAAACATCCAAGCCCCATTTAGTTTGGAGTTTTTATCTTCTCTATTTCCTTGAAGTTCTGCTCATTGACATCCCACCAGTTGCGATGGTGCCAGTCGTCAGAGCCACCGAGACGCTGGATAGCCTCATTGAAGTGTACCTTGTTATACTCGTTCTCGATGTTAGGGTACTTCAAGCGGGTTGGAGTCTGCATATTCTGATCCTCGTGAGGGAAGTCGCCACGGATAGGGAGCTTGGTACGGTCGGCCAATGCTGGATAGTCAGAACGACGAAGATTAGCCCATCCCTCGGCAGGGTTGGTGAGGTGGAGAATCCAAGCCTCGTAGTTGATGCACTCACGTGGATTGTCGGTGAGAGGATGGTTGAGAATATAGTTCTCTATCTCGATGTCGGAGATCGTGGTGCCGTAGTATTTGTTCATCATATTCATGGCAGCACGAATACCGTTATGATAGTGCTCCTCCACTGTTCCAGATACGTTCCATCCCTTTGACTTAGCCTCGGCAAGAAGGAACTCAATCTCGGCAGAGGTCATGAGGATACCTGGACAACTTGTCTTTTCGAAGTTAACAGCAAGTGAAGGACGGATCATACGTGCAGGGTAGTTGTTCTTGTCGTAACCTGCATCAGGATTCTGCTTCACGAGTTTTTCGAGTGTTGGGATGGCTGAATTATCTGGACCATTCACCCAGTCGCTCCACCAAGCATCACCTACATTGCAAGGTACGATACCAGCACCACCATTCTCGCCCCATGCAATAACCTCATCGGTAACATCATAGTTGCCTGAAGTATCGGTCTGACTACGTGTAGTGCAGATATAGTTACGACAAATCTGATACAGGCGAGGGTCGTTGTTGTTCTTGAGATAATAGAACAGGGTGCTGCTCACGAAGGTAGGAGACTGTGGATCCTGACCGTAGAGCATTTCGCCGAGAGCATTGCCACGGAAGTCAAGGTCGCTTGCTCCGTCATAGAGAGTGAAAGGTGAATCCATGTGGAAGACAAAGGCATCCTGCTCTGAATTCTGAATATATCCTGCTGCATCGTTCATAGCAGCCTCAAACTCAGTCTTTGCTTTCTCAGGAGCCACATCAGATATACGCATTGCATAGCGCATACGGAGAGAGTTGGCATAACGCTTCCATGCGTCTATGTCCTGATACAAGGATGTGCAGTCGCCAGAGATTTCATCTGAACCTGTGCCGAGCTGTGCAACAGCCTGCTTGAGTTCGGAGAAAATGAAGTTATACACCTCTTCCTGAGTATCATACTTAGGCAATGAGATATTCTCAGTATAGCCCTTGCCTGCCTCTGTGCAAGGAATATCTCCATAGACATCGGAGAGGACAGCCATCATGTAAGCCCTGTGAATACGGAGGGCTGCATTCACGTTTGGTTTGTCTGCCGTGCGAGAGATTGCATCAACGAGATTCTTGATGCCGATAGCATAGTAACGATCCCAGAGCAACTTGCTTGTTGCATTCTCTGGATATACGGCACCTGCATAGTTTGACACGTTCCAGCCACCAGCATAATACTGTGTGAAGCCGGTGATATAGCAACGGAATACATCCATAACCTGGAAGTCGCCGTAGGTCTGGAGCAATGCTGTGGTGAGCTCGGCATTAGGATTGATATCCTCAGCCTTTGAGTCATCAGTATTGATCTCTGTCATATAACTGTCGCTACATGACACGATTGCCGTGGAAACCGCAAGTGCAGTGAACAGTTTTAATATTGATTTTTTCATATTGTTGTCTAATTAACATAATTAACAAATAATTCTATATGCTTTTAGGGAGCGTGCGCTCTTTTGGGGAAAGCAAATTATTATTTTGTCATTTCGGTGGGTGTTAGAACTTCAAATTAACATTCAGTCCATAGCTTCTGCGTGATGGAAGTGAACCATACTCAAGACCGAGACCAGAGGTGTTGTAGCTTGAGTCTGGGTCGATGTTCGGAATGTTCTTCCATACGATGAATGGGTTACGAGCTACGAAACTTACGCTGAGAGCCTTGACGTACTTGCCGAGCATAGACTCTGGGAATGTGTAGCCGAAGGTTATCTCACGACACTTAATGTATGAGTTGTCGTAAACGAAGAGTGACTGTGCCTTTGCCACAACGCTCTTCCAGTAGCTCTGTGGATTTACAGGAATGTCGTTCTTGCGATATGTGCCATCGCCATTGTCGATAACACCCTCTGCAATAAAGCCTGTGCACTTGCCTGATTCACGCCAAGCTTCCTCACTCATGCCCGCAGCCTTACGAGCCTCTTCTGAAGCATACCATTCCTCACGTCCTGCCAGAGTCTCCTTTGCCTTACCTGTGAGGTAAGCTGAACGCATTGACATAGAATAGAGATCAGCACCTACCTTTACGTCGAAGCCTGCAGAGAGGCGGAAGTTCTTATAGGTGAAGGTAGAATAGAAACCACCAGTCCAGTCCCATGATGCGTTTCCGAGTGTCTTTGTCTGCTCCTCGAAGAGAGGCATACCCGTTGTGCCATCAATGAGGATGTCACCGTTGGCATTACGCTTGAAGTCAGTTCCCTTGATTGAACCGAAGTCCTCACCAACCTCTGCACCTACTGATACGTTAGCCCAAGAGGCATCAGCAAGCTCGAAGTAGTTAGTACCCTCTACAAGCTCAAGTACCTTGTTTGAGTTCTTTGAGAAGTTGATACCTGCATCCCAAGCAAAGTTCTTGATGGCAAGCACACGACCGTTGAGTGCAATCTCCACACCCTTGTTCTGTATCTTACCTGCATTGATCAAGCGTGATGTATAGCCAGAGGTAGAAGATGAAGCCAGACCGATGATCTGATCCTTAGAAGTCTGGTTGTAGTATGTCAGGTCAAGTCCGAGTCGGTTGTTGAAGAACTTGAGTTCAAAACCGAGTTCGTATGAACTTGTCATTGTTGGCTTCAGATCCTTGTTAGGCTGAGTGTTGTTATTGATCATGGCTATGGTGTAGCCAGGATATGAATACTTACCTGTGGTGTAGGTGAGTCCGAGCTGATAAGGATCGGTATCAGAACCTACCTTTGCCCATGAAGCACGGAACTTTCCGTAGTTCATCACCTTCTTGTTCTTGATAAACTCAGAGAACACTACGCTACCTGAAACTGATGGATATACGTATGTGTTGTTGCTTACAGGAAGGGTTGAAGAACGGTCGCCACGGAGAGTACCTTCGAGATAGTATGTATGGTCGAAACCTACACTTGCACTACCGTAGATAGAGTTGATCTGCTTTTTGTAAGTACTACCCATCACGTTCTGCTCGGCATAGTTAAGTATGGCGATGATGTCACTCATCTGCTGATCTGTACCAGTGATGGTCGTCGTCTTGTTATCTACCTTATATATATTTCCACCCAATGTAGCGTTGAAGTCAATCTTGCCCCATGAGTTGTTATAGAGCCCGAGAAGCTCTGCATTCAGGGTGTTGTTATTGAAAATCTGCTGTGTGAGCTTACCTGCAAGCACACCTGGGGTAGAACGTGCGATATAGTCCTCGAAGTTCATCTTATTGATGTCAGTACCAATGGTTCCCTGGAACTTCAGGTGCTTGTTCACGTTCCATACTGCCTTACCTGTCAATCGTAGCACATCCTTATCGGTTGTGTTCTGATTCTTGTACAGATCCCAGTAAGGGTTCTTGTTATACTGGTCATTACCATTCCAGTTAGCGTAAGTACCGTCAGCATTCTGATAGTTCTTCAACCATTTCTGGTTATAGGTACTTGCAAGCGTCATGAGGTTCTTGCCCACGTTGCTCTGAGAGTCGCCAAGAGCAGGACGGTTGTTCACACCCTCGTGAGTGTAGTTGGCAGAAAGGTCGAAATCCACTGGACCAACGCTTGTATTGACACGGAGGTTGAAGTTATCGCGGTTCATGTCTGTGTTAGGCAGAATGTCGCGGTTACGCATATCTGTCATAGAGAAGCGGATGCCTGTCTTGCCACTATTCACAGAGAGTACGGCGGTATTCTGTGCCGTGAGACCAGTACGGAAGAAGTCGGCAGCATTATTGCCATACATATAGAATGGATGTACCGAACCGTCGAAATATGTCTTGTTGATCTCATCAGCCTTTGCTCCCCAGCTCTGGTTAGTGCCTGAAGAGGCATCAAGCTGATACTCGCCATTGTCACCCATACCGTAGGTGGTCTGGATGTTATCCCACTTGGCAAGCTGTGAGTCGAGCGTGAATGAGCCGTTGTATTCTATTGAAACCTTATCCTTATCTGCCTTCTTTGTGGTGATGAGGATAACACCGTGAGAGGCACGGCTACCATATAGTGCAGATGCGGCAGGACCTTTGAGCACGGTCATTGTCTCGATATCATCTGGATTGATGGCAGAGATACCGTCGCCGAGGTCATAGCCTCCCTGTTCGCCCGCACTTCCGAAGTTGGTATTATCCAATGGCACACCATCAACCACATAGAGAGGCTGATTGTTGCCCGTCATCTCGGTAGCACCACGAAGCTGAACACGGGTAGAGCCTGATGCACCACTCGCTGTCTGGTTCACAACCAAACCAGCCACCTTACCTGCAAGAGAGTTGATTACGTTTGTTTCCTTTGCCTTGGTTAGTTCCTCACCCTTGACCTCAGTAAGTCCATAGCCAAGAGCCTTACGGTCGCGCTTGATGCCGAGGGCAGTTACAACAACGTCCTGCAACACCTCGCCATCCTCTACGAGCTTCACGGTCATTCCGTTTGAAGCCTGCACCTGAACGGTCTTGTAGCCAATGAAACTGATTTCGAGAGTAGCACCAGTTTTACAGTTAATAGAGAACTTACCGTCGAGATCGGTAACTGTTCCGTTCTGTGTGCCTACGACCTTGATCGTAGCACCGATAAGGGGTTCACCTGCACCGTCTGTTACAGTACCCTTGATTCCCTGTGTCTGCTGAGCTGTGGCAGTAATCTTGTTGCTTGTCGAATTGTTTCCGGCAAGGGCAACAGATGTGTTGCACATCATTCCAGCTCCCAGCAGGGTGAGTAGCATTTTACTGTTTTTCTTCATAATTTAGGTTTTTGTGATTCCTGTTTAGTTTCGAGACAAAGAAATGGTGAAATGCACCTTGCGGTGCTGAATTTTTGGAAAGTAAATTGGGAGTAAATTATAGCCAGTAAATTACAGAACGGCATCCGTCGCTTGGAAATTTATAATTTTAATTTATTGAATTTAATTTACTGATTTAATTTATCTCTAATTTGCTTTCCCCAAAAAGGAGCGTAAGCTCCGTAAAATCACCATTTTCTGTTGATTTTTTATTGAGATTGGAACTTGCTTCCTTTTGTTATTCCATCAATTATCCATGTGGCCTTAATTGGAGTATTTGCTTTCTTGCGGTCGAAGATACCGAACTTCTCCTGACCATTGCCGAAGTCACCGTTATCCCAGATGAAGGTGGCGATACCTCTCTTGCGTGCCTCCTTGATGAAGGTCTCGCAGTAATAGGTCATGTTCTCGTGGATGCGGTCAGCCTCAGAACCTTTGAAATGATCGGTAACGCCCCATTCGCCTATGATGAGACCAAGGCCCTTTGAAGCCCATGTGTCAACAGCCTTGTCAAAGAACTTACGCATGGTGTTCTCATCACTCTCTGAAGCACCATACTGCTTGTAAGGCTCACCCCAATAGTAGTACTTGCACAGTCCGGCATAGTCCCAAGGGTTGTAGTAGTGGAACTCCACACTCATATAGTCGTTGCCGTTGCCATCAATATCCTTCGGAATAATGAAGTCGCCATTATCTATACCGAAGTCAGGGTTGCAGACGTATGTCTGGCAGATAAGATGTCGTTTCTCGTTCTTGCCACCTGTCACGCGAACAATATCAATAAAGGTCTGGTTATAGGCATTCTGAACCTCAAGGTTCTCTGCCTCTGGCTTTCCCCAGTTATCCTTGATGTGCACTTCGTTAGTTCCTGCAAAGGCAACACGCTCGTCATAATCCTTGAAGGCTGTTGCGATGTTCATCCACAATAGGGCGAGCTTTTGGCAGTTCTCTTCCTTGTTGGCATAGAACGGACGACCTTCGAGCCACTTATCGTGATGAGTGTTTATGATAACCTTCATATCCTCTGCCAAGCACCAATCTACAACTTCCTTTATACGTGCAATCCAATCCTTATTGATCGACATTGCCGTAGGGTTAGTGATGTGGCATTGCCAACGTACTGGAATACGAACAGCATTAAAGCCTGCTTTCTTCACAGCCTTGATGAGCTTCTTCGTAACAACTGGGTTTCCCCATGATGTCTCTGCATTCATCGCACCGTCAGGTTCTCCGATTGCCATCGACTCACCATCCTGTCCGGGAGCGGAACATTCAAACTGGTTGCCGAGATTCCATCCGACAACATCTTTGTTCCATTGCTTGGCTGTTGTCTGAGCCATAGTTCTGTTTGCTATCATGAAACAAAACAGGCAAACTATTGTTAGATATTTCCTTATCATAATAGATTTTGTTGGGTTGCTAACACTTCTATTTCCTCGTTATTGAAGATTTAACTCCTCAGATCTTTTTTCGTTGCAAAAGTACCTACAAGTACTCTAAATGTGGTTTGATACCCAACAAAATAGGGTATAAAAACTGAAAAATGTCAGTTCTTATACCCTTTTTTGATAGAATTTATACAAATAAGACCCTCCCGTCCTCCCTTAAAGGGAGGTGTCTTTCGCGATGTAAGTCCCCCTTTAAGGGGAATTTAGGGGGTCTTATTACTCGTACTTTGATGGTGACACCCCGAAGTATTTCTTAAACACGGTACTGAAATACTTTGGATTATCGAAACCGGTGAGTATAGATACCTCGGTAACGGAACGTCCCTGACGAAGCAGAGTGGCGGCACGCTCCAAACGAATGGTACGCACAAAGTCCTGCGGCGACTTACCCGTATAGGTCTTCAGCTTCACATAGAAGAGTGTGCGACTCATACCCATTTCCCGGCATAGGTTGTCGATGGTGAAGTCGTTATCCTTCAGATTATCGAGCGTGAGCTTTGTTGCCATACCCACAAACTCGGTTGCCTCTCCTCCTGCCGAAGGTGCCTCCTCTTCTTCATCTGCGGAATCAGCCTCAGCCCCCAAGCCACCTGAAGGGGGGGTAGCTGCGGTGGTAGGCTCTCCATTCTCAAGAGGAAGTGGAGATAGGGTGCTCTCTTCTGGCAGCGCCACCTTCTCTCTCATCAGGCGCAGATACTTGGTATGAAGATTATACATCCACCATGCTCCCTGGAAGATGAGGAAGATAAGCAGAACATAGATGCACCACATCCACCAAGTGTTCCACCAAGGCTGACCGATGTATATCGTCACCTTACGCTCATCGAGCACTATGCCGCTCGTCCTGCTTATACTCCTGATATGCAATATATGCTTGCCAGGCTCAAGGTTCTCGAAGCCAAGGAACTGCTGGGTTATAACCGGACTCCACTCCATTCCCTCCATCTTATACTGGTAAGCCACATCAAAATGATTGCGCAAGTTGATGCTCTCAAACAGCACGTCGAAACTGCGCTCGCTATACGATAGTCTTATCTCGCCCTTTTTCAAGCCATCGGCTATCTTCTGCCTGAACTCATCCTCCGCCTTCTGATTCTCCTCCTTTGCCTTTTGCCCATCATCATGCACACGCACCCCCTTTATGGTGAGTCGTGCCTGATAGTTCAGTCGGGTGATGTTCTTAGGATTGATAATGATAGCACCATCCACCGTACCATATATAATATCTCCGTTAGGGAGATTGGCTACCGCGTGCTGCACATACTCCGTGTTCAGGCCATAGCAATAGCTCACGTTGACGATGTCGGTAGGTTTCTCTGGCTTCACAAATACGAGTCCCTTCTCCGTGCCGAACCATATCCTACCCGTCTGATCGCGCGTTATGCTCGTCACGCTGTTCGAAGGCAAACCGTTCTCGCTCGAAATCTGATACAGCACCTTGGCTGTCTTCAGATCGTAGATATACACGCCACCACCATCGGTAGCAATCCACAGCTTGCCATCCTTGTTCTGAAACACATCCGTTACGTATCTGTTGGCATCGGTCTTACCCTCCGGCATATACTCCACCATCTTAGGCTTAGCATCGTTCACGCTCATAAGATACAGACCATGAGCCGAACCGATAGCCATCCTACCGTCGGCAAGCGGGGTAAGGGCAAGGATATTGTCAATGTCGTAGTACTTGTTGCCCTCTGCCGTCTTCACGGTGAGAGAGCCGAAGAGCGTACCCATCCACAGATTACCTGCCTTGTCATAGCTCAGACGATACACATGATCATCTTTTAGCGTACCGTCGGCCGTGGAATACAGTTTCCGCGTCTGTCCGTCAGCAGACAGTTCGCACACACCATTGCCGTAGGTGGCTATGAGCAGTCTGCCATCCGACTTCTTGCATACATCAAGCACCACCATGCCACGCGACGTATGCCTCCACTGCTCGGTAGCCATGTTATAGAGACTGATACCATCGTCAGTACCCATCAGCAGAAGATCACCATTCCAGTTTGCCACGCAGTTTACGTGATCGTTGATGATTGACTGCGGATTATTCATGACATGACGGAAGATAGCCGTAGTACTGCCCACAGGTCTTGCCACGTCGATACCTCCCGAATATGATGCCACCACGATATTATTCCACCCATCAAGGATGATGTCATACACACCGTTGCCATGAAGCACACCGTTAGCACCCTCGTTGGCACTAAACAGCGGTTTGGCATCGGCACCCGAACGCATAGCCTGATACACGCCGAAGCCATCGATACCTATCAGTATCGTCTTCTCGTCGTAGGGAGTTATGGCTCTAACTGGATTCTTTGGCACATCGGGCATAACCACCTTCTCCGCCTTACCCAGATGCCTAATCACCTTCACACCCTGGGTAAACGTACCGAGCCAAAGGTTATGGGCTTTCTGGTCGTAATATCCGCAGATGCAGTTATCGTCAGAGAATTTCTTCTTGTTCTGGTCGAACACACCGTTATGACTACAGAACAGCAGCTTGCCATCGGCATAAGGCAGCACATAGTTAGAGAAATACTTAAAGCCTATGTCCTTCATCTTATAGCCATCCTTGTGCATAACCTGATACACTCCCTCTCTCATGGCCACCCACATACACTCAGGCGTTACGAGCACATCCGACAGCATAACGGGTATGTTCAGCGTCTTCGATATGTTGGTTACGAGGTCGAAGCGATCCTGAATAATATCATAATGGTATATGCAGCCTGTATTGTCGAACACGTATGTCTCATCGTCGTTGCAAATGGAATGTGCGAACCTCACCACGCGCCCTGCAAAACTGCTATACATACCTCTCTCGCCCAAGGGATAGTTGCGCACCACGGCACCATTAGATCGATCCACCCCGTATTTCGTAGTCCACCACACGGCATTATCCTTCGTCTTATAAAGCGAATACACCCTTTGGCTCGACAATCCGTCCTGTGTGCCAAGATGCAAGAAGGTGAAATCCTTCACGCCGAGGGCGGAAGCAGTGATTGCAAAGAGCAGTAAAATACCCGCCCCTATGCCCCTCACGTAAATGGAGGGGATTAGATTCCTTTTCTCGCTAAAGAAATTTACAATATCTCGAATTGTTCCAAGCATATATTTAGGACATAATAGTTTTTAGTTGTTAGTTAATGGCAAATTACTAATTACGAGTTACTAATTACCTATTTAGTTTTTATAGCTCAATTCCTTCAACGGAAAGAAGTAACTAAGTAATTTGTAATTCGTACTTAGTAATTATTTTCGTTGCAACGTGCGAAGCACCTCGCACGAAGTCAAAAGTGCGTGTCAGCCCCAAGGCTGGCGCACGTTCTTTGATTTGACGAGTGCAAAGATAAAAAAATATTCCCGAAAAAAGCAAAGAAAGAATAACTTTTTTGCTATCCTCGGAAAAAAACGATTTAAATAATTACGAATCACAAATTACTAATTACATATTTAGCTTGATAAGCCTTAGCAAATAATTAGTTGGGTATTACTAAAAAATTACTTGACCACTTTTTGTAAGAAAACCTTTTTTTACCATGCGTGTTACAAACACTCAATTTTCACAGATGAAATCCCTATGCAGAAGATCCGCAGATAGGGATAACATTCACTCACATTATTTGGTTTGGGCTATAGTAATAGCACATATACTCTTTGCATTCAATTCTTTTTCCAAAAGTAACTTACCTGTTCTAAGCTATTGCCAGATGTACGGACATCATCAAATTTACTTTTAATACATTATAGTTTCATGTTTTTCACAGTACATTAACAAAAAAACATATAGACCATGCACATAATTCGTTTTTTTTATATAATTTTGCATGCTGTTTAATCAAATCATAATAATATATGGCATACCAATCAATTGATGAGCTGCAAAATCTTCTGAGCCAAGAGGTGTTCGGAAATAGGCAGGATTGCAAAAAGGCTGCTGGCAGAGCATTAGGCACATTCATTGAGATAATAATGTTTTACCTGTTGAGAAAATGGGGGGAGAATGATTCCATTGCCATTGAACGACCTCTGGCCGAATACGGTTGCGAAGAAATAACTCATAACGTAGAATTTACTCTACATCCAATATACAATTTATCACCTATATTCAATATACCTGCAACAACACCAATCACCGCTAAGAAAGTGGATAGCCAGATTAAACTCTCTGACGCATATACTCTGACAAGCAATAAGGTTATTGACAAAGACCTCATACAAAATGCTTGCATCATTGCTACAGATGAGCATTCTATGGTGATTGCCACACCAGACAAGATCACTTCTAATGGCACATCCATGCACACATGTACTCTCAATAAGCATCCTTATGCCATGATAGAGTGTAAGCGGGTTGGAAAAGAGGGGGATGCCAAAGGACCGCAAACTATTGAGAAAGCGAAGCAAGGCGCTTATGTTGCAAAAACTACTTCTTCACTTCAGAAAGTACGCAACGACAAAGGTGGACTCGACGGCATTTATTATATAGACGGTAAGGCATATGTGGGTCCATACGACGAATTGCTGAAGGAAATAGTTTTTAATGGTAAACCACAGCAACTACGCAATTTTACACTATCGATCGGCGTAGTAAGTAATCATGGAAATTGGTTTACCGCAGATAATAAGAACAAGGAGATGAAAGTCCTTGCTCAAAGTTATGACTGGCTACTTTTCCTTACAGACAAAGGCTTGTCTGAGTTTATAACAGAGTTGCTAATTTCTCCACAGAAGGAATACGAAGCCGTCAGAGATGCTTTTATTAAAAGTTATTCGTTATCAGAAAATTCATCTAATAAGAACAATAACGTCTTCACCAAGAAGAAAATAAAAATGAATGCACATTTTGCTTTAGACACCTATTTCGATGCTAACATTGCACGAATAGAAAATTGGTTCAATGTGATATCTCCCAATAATGGAACGATAAAAGACCTGAAGCAGATACTTGTGACACTCAAGAACAAAGACTGGAGGACGATTCTATGACAGCAGGAAGACATGTAAATACGCTTAGCCAAAGCTGGTGTACACCTCATAAGTACGTCAACGCTATAAAACGTTTTTGGAATGGACACATAACCCTTGATCCATGTTCTAATGAATATTCGGTTGTAAATGCTGATGTAGAATACCGTTTGCCGGAACATGATGGATTAATGGAAAGTTGGGATTATCCAACCATCTATGTAAATCCTCCATACGGTGCAGATCGTGAGCGCGGAACTACCATTAAGGATTGGCTGATAAAGTGTGCTAATACGCATCGTGAGTTCGGTTCTGAGGTAATTGCGCTCGTTCCTGTTGCAACAAATACGTCACATTGGAAGAAATGCGTATTTGGTGTTGCCGATGCAATATGTTTCCTATATGACACGCGCCTACGATTCCTCGAAAACGGACGAGATACAGGAAAAGGTGCTCCAATGGCTTGTTGTATGATCTATTGGGGTAACAACATTGAAGGGTTTCAAGAAAATTTTCTTCAGTATGGTGCCGTCATAGATATAAGTAATCTGCAAAATATGCCTATTGGTGAGAACGTTGTTGTTCCAGCCTTGGAATTTGCATAATCTTGTTCAAAAGCGAAAAGCAATAAAGAATTACAAAAAGTATGGTTAGTATAATGCCAACCATACTTTTTGTTTTTATTATATGCCCAAACAGCTTTCCACGCCGAGGGTTGTTGCTATTGCAGTCAGTATGCTTGCAATATGCACACCCCTCTCCCCTATCACCTTCACGAATAAAGTAAACCCACCCGAGACCGAAGTCAAGGGTGGGTTTCGCGCTCCAAAAACAGATTAGGCAGCTTTGCCTTTCGACTTTGTTTGCCCAGCAGTTTTGCCTTGTTTCTCCTTTTCTTTAGGATGTTTTTTAAACCATTCCTCAGAATAACGATCATCGAGATCATCGAGATCGACATCGTTAAGGAGAATATGAGACCTTAAATCCTCAATGTTATAAAGCAGAACGTTAGGGGTGTAGAAACCCTTCACCTGATCCACTCCTTCATTGAGCATCTGCTGGAAAGTCCTCTCATTAGCCCATGCAAGACGCTGAGCCTCCACATAGAGACATAGCTTAGACTTCTTGCATCTACGATCGAAGCGCTTGTCATTGATAAGACGAGCCATTCGCATGGACAGGTCTTTCTTGAAGCCTTCTTCGTTGTAGGTCTTCATTCCCTCAAGTGCCTTCTCCAAGCACTTTTTGAGACAGTCCTTCTTCCCTTTCTCATCAGTAAGGATTCCGACTGACTCTACCTTGCGATATGCGTCAATTACCTTCTGCTTAACGAGAGAGAAGTTGGAACGGGTTGATGACCTGCCAGACTTAGCTGACTTAACTGTTTGAGGCTGAGCCTCAATAGAACGCTCGTTGGCGTTCATAATTAAATTTTCTTCTTTCATTTTGATGAAAAATTTTAATTAAATATAAGAAAAAAAATAAAATCAACATTATTGTCGGATCATTCAACTTTAATGTTTTAGACTTTACTTAAACTTCTTACATTAACGCCAACGTTTGCAAAGATAGTAATTATTTCTTATTCGTGCAAATATTTTGCAGAAAAATTGCACAAAAACCATGTTTTTACATAAAAAACATATCTAAACACTATGTTTCACCATATAAAATATCTAAAAACACTATGTTTCACCATATAAAATATCTCAAAACACCGTGTTTCAACCTGCAAAACACATCAAAACACGATGTTCGATCTATTATTCAAGGTGCTAACACTGCGTCAAAGCGGTTTCTTCACTATCTCATACACATCTTTCCTACCACTCAGCATCGCTATCTTGTGCTGCTTCAAGATGAAACCATAATTCTCCTCGTATTTCGGAACAGTTGCCTTTGCCTTTATGTTAAGCTCACGATATATGGAGTTGAGTGTATCCCTCAGCTCATCGGTGGTGTACATCTTAAAGCAACCTGTCATCAGCCTATCACACAAACGGCGCTTCACCTCCTCTGTCATCCTGAGCTTGTGTATCTCCTTCATCAGATTGGCTTCCTTGCATCCCAACGCATGGATTCGCTTCGCACCAAGTGCATCGTAGTAATCGCGCAACTCCGGGTTCTGCTGCTCCATGTAGGGAATAAGGAGATTGAACGGTGCACTGGGCAAAGCCCTGTATTCAAGATACTTACGCATCTTCTCCTCAAACTTTGTGCGCACTATCACGTTCTCCACGTGCTCATTGAGCACTTCGTAAATCTGACTCCCACGGCTCGTGAGCAACGGCGTTGAATTAGTCAGTCTCCTAACCGTCAGTCCGTTGCGATACGTCTCCTTCTGAACCTTGAACGAGAATATCTCACTGAGATACGCCATGCGGTTTACGGCAAATCTGTCCTGACTCTCATCATAGTACTCAAACGTTTCCGAATACTTCATCATCCGCTGATCTCTCTGCAACCGTTTCGCAACCTGTTTGCGTGCCTTATCCTCGCCCGTGTTGTACATCTTAATCATACTCTCCGACAGCTCCATCTTATCGTTGAGCCTTGCCATGAATGCCTCCTCATCCACTTCCTCCACGCTTGTGTTGAAGAAGAGATGAATGACACCGCGAAACGGATTCTCCTGCAATCGCTGTCGGCCTGCTATCTGCGGAAGTTCGGTAATGATATCCACGGCAGTATTCTCACGCTTGCAATCGCTTATTACAAAGGTAGTTGCGTTGGTGGAATAGAAATCCACACCCATATACGCGGTAGAGGTGCAGAAGGTGAACATCTTGTGTTTCTCGCCCCTGAGCGGAGCCGAGCCGTTCTCGAATCCCTCACCCAGCTTGCGCAGCATCTTGTCGTTATCGTCATTGTCTCCAACTATGATATTCACATCCTCGGCATTCAGCTCACACTTCTTTACGATGGAGCAGATGTTCTGCACCGAGTTGAGGAAGAACACAGCCTCGCGCGACTCCACCATCCTTCCGTCAATCTCTCTCATCGGAAACCTGCCTTCCTGATACTCGCGAACCATCTTCACGGCAGCAGCAATGGGATTGTTGGTCTTGTGTCTTACCACCTCAACCTTCTCGGCATCCTCCCACACGAGTTGCGTGAACGGCACGCCCTTGAACACGTCAATCTCGTTAAGGAACTCATCGAGAATCGGTGTTGCCGACATATACGTAACATACGGAAAGCGTCTCAGTTCCTGTATCATTTTTATCTCCGTATCACTCTTGAAAGTGCTGTCGCTGAGCATACACTGAAACTCATCTACCACCACGCGCCACGTGCTCATATCGTCTATTGCGCGTGCCACCTTGAACAGCGAGTCGTAGGTGGTGAGAATCTTAGGCACAATGCCCTTCTCGTCGCAGAGCTGTATATACATCGTCACTTCATCTGTTCTCACTCCGCCCTCTACGAGCAGTGCCTCCTTGTATTGTTTCGCCTTGCATTCAATCAAAGCTTTTCTTGGGCTTGCGATGATCGTTCTGTTTTCGTCCTCCAGCGCAAGCGTCGTTCCTCCACATCCCGTAGCACCTTTCGCCAGTACTCCTTGGGGTAATTCGAATTTTTTACCATAATTGTCTTTCACGGCACTAAGGTAGCGTGTTCTCCTTTTAATTAAAATTACTTTTTTATTCATTTTACTAATAATTTTATTAATGAATATTTCGTCATCTGCAAAATCTCACTTTTATCTACTACTCTACTATCGATGTCTGATTTTTGACCATCAAATATGATCTGTCTAAGGGACCGTCGGAATGAAAATCCGACACTGATTTCATCCCTTAATTTCTATATCAAATATAGATATAAATTTTGAGGAGTCAAAGAAAAAAATACAAAAAATTTTCGGGAAAATATTTTTCTCGGAAAAACGGAATTTTCTCTCTGTCAGCACTTTGAAATTTCGGAATCAACTACTATATTTGAACATATAGAAATTCAGATACTACTCCGATGCTACACCGTTCTGGCGCCTAACGGGTGATCGGACATTCATACTCAGATCATTATTTTCTAACCTTTAACAAAAAGTTTTATTAGTATTATGGCTATATTAAATGGAATTATATCAAAACTGACCGGCTCTACCGGTAATCTCGTGTTCAAGCGCATCGGTGATCGCACAATCGTTTCTGAGAAACCTCACACAGTGACTAATCCGCGCACTGACGCACAAATGAGACAACGCACCAAGTGGGGCAACATCATCGCAATGTATCGCGGTATTCGTCCGCTGCTCAACTACGGCTTTGAGAACAAGCCTCGCAATCTCTCGGACTATAATATGTTCGTCAAGGTGAATATGCAGCGCACTCCTATCTACCTCACGAAGCAGTCAATAGCAGGCGGTGCTTGTATCGCTACTGCGTATCAAATTACTCAAGGCTCTCTCCCTTCAATCGTGACATCTGGCAGCGGTCAGAATATCACAACAGATATTTCTCTTGGTTCAGATGGTATCTCTGCATCAACTACCGTAGCTCAGTTCGCGCGTATGGTGGTAACTAACAATGAGCAGTATCAGTATGGTGATCAGATCTCCTTCTTCCTCATCAAGCAAAAAGTGAATGCTGAGACTGAGATTCCTTACTGCACATTCTCTGCCTCTAAGGTAGTGCTTGATTCTGCCGATACAGAGACTAAGCTCTGGGACATCGTGAACAAGAACGGTTTCTCTGCACAGGATGGATGCCTTGGTCACTCTGGCAATGATGGTGATTGCGCCTTTGCATGGGTTCACTCTCGCAAGATGGATGGCAAGACTCTTGTCTCTACTCAGAGTCTCGTGGCTAACAACTCAAAGGAGGCTGAGTATAAGGGTGATCTCGCCTATAACCTCGCTAAATCTTCATTCGGTGTAAGCGTGGAGAGCTTCCTTGTGCCTAATGGCGAGAGCACAGGCTCAACAGGAGGAAACGCTGGCGGTGACAATGGCGGAGGTAACTCTGGCGGTGGAAACGACTCGCTCTAAGTAAGTGAAAAATAAAAAATAAAAAGTGAAAAATGGGAAATACAGGTTACGCTTTTCAAATTGAAGAAAAGATGCAAGGCTTTTTCTGGGTATGCCCAGCAGACATACTGCTGGGAACTGGGCAGACATACTGCTGGGAACTAGGCAGAAGCACTGCTGGGAACTGGGCAGAAGCACTGCTGGGAACTGGGCAGAAGCACTTGTAAGCGGCAGTTATTTCTCACTTTTCACTTTTTCATTTTATAATTTAACTACTGCTCTTAATTAGTGTTAAACGTTGCTAAGAAACATAAAGAATACGATTGCGTATATATTACATTGAAATTAAAGAATTACTTTTGCATCGTAAAAAGTAACTATATTGAAAGGGAGCTTCTTTTTTGAGAAATATAAACGGAATTTACCCAACCTATTTTTTTGATAACAAAATTCATAAAGATGAGAAAAAAATTACTGTTTTTGATTATGTTGTGCTGCAGTCTGAACTTATGGGCTGCAAAGTCTGCTGGTACACCTATGCTGGTGTTTCAGCCAGATGGAAAATCTGTCACCATTCAGCTTCTTGGTGATGAACACTTCTCATGGTATCAGACTACTGATGGCGTACTCCTTGTACGAAAGAAGTCGGCCTATTATGTTGCAAAAGTAAACAATGGCGCACTTGTAAGCACAGGAGTCTTGGCACACGACGCTTCAGACCGTTCAAAGAAAGAGAAAAACTTGATTAACGCCCAAGACAAGAATAAATTCTTTGTGCAGGCTGACAATTCTGTCAAGACAAGAAGAAAAGCGATAGCCAAGATGGACAAAAAGGAGTTCTGTCCTCACATGGGTGAGATTCATATCCCAATCATTCTTATGAACTATCCCAACAAGAAGTTCGTTCTCGGTGACGGTGACAAGGCTGAACTGTACAAGGTGTTCGAAGAGTATTTCAACGGAACTGAAAAAACTCCTTATACAGATGCAACGATATTCCTGGGATATGGCTCTATAAGCCAGTATTTCACTGACGCAAGTAATGGTAAGTTCACTCCTGTCTTCGACCTATACGGACCTTATGAGACAAAACATGAACACGACTATTATGGTTCCAGACGCGATGATTTGGTTACGGAGGCTGTGGCAAAAGCAGATAGGGATATCGATTTCTCAAAGTATGACAGCAACAACGATGGCAACGTGGATCTCGTCTATGTACTCTATGCCGGAACAGGTGCCAACCTTAGCGGTAACTTATCAGATGTATGGCCTGCATGTACGGCTGATCAATATATTGTTACTAATGATCATAAAACTGTTAGGGTGATTGGTGTTTCAAATGAACTTGCCACAGATAATTACATGGGACAAAATTTACGCGCAGGTATCGGAGTCTTCTGTCATGAGATGAGTCATGCTTTAGGACTTCCTGACCTTTACTGGACTTTGAAAGATGTCAAGCCACGTGATGCTAATGGCAATCCGGACTTTGACAATTGCGGTCCTGAAGACTGGGATCTTATGGATGGTGGCGAGAATATATATAACGGAATGTGGCCATGTCAATATAATGCTTGGGAACGTGAGTATCTTGGATGGGAGGATGCCGAGGAACTAACAGATGCGCAGAATATAACACTCGCTCCACGTAACAAGGGTGGAAAGGCATACAAAATCACCAATCCTGCCGATCCATACGAATGCTATACTATTGAGCACACAGGCTACGACGCGTGGAACTATTATCTTAACAAGCTATACGGCAATGGTATGCTTATAATGCATGTCACATCTTCACCTGATGGTTTGGATATGACACCAAACAATGTATATGGGCATCCGAATGTAACCCTCGTTCCTGCTGACGGCAGAATACTGTCACCCTTAACAGTAATTACAAATAAATCAGTTTCACGTGGTGACTTCAATAAAAGTATGAAGGGGGATGTATATCCTGGCTTGCAGAATGTTACATCAGTTGCAGCATTCAAGAACTACGAAGGCGAGGATATGGTTAATACATTTCCTATAACCAACATCGTAAAGAATGCGGATCAGACTGTTTCATTCAGATTCATGGGTGGAGAATTTCATATAGAAGATGGTGAGGAACTTGTGGATATTCCAACAGGACAGTATGGCAAGATTACATATACACGTAATTACGCTCATACGAGTTGGAATGCGCTTTATGTGCCATTCGAAATACCGTATGAAGATATATGCGACGATTTTGATGTTGCTGAAGTCATAGGTTTCTCTGATGTTGACGAGACGCAAAACGACAAAGGCTATTTTGCACAAATTCATTACGAATATATACATTCAGGCACCATCAAGCCAAACACACCTTATATATACAAGGCAAAGACTGCAGGGAAAAAGACTATCACAGTAAGGGATGCCTATCTTCATGAAGCAGTAAGTAGTTCTACTGATTTCTATTCAGAAAAAAGGAAATTCACAATCATGGGAACATACACAACGCTTGGCCCCGATATTCTGCAAGATGCTTCCCATACATTCTATGGCTATTCAAAAGGAAAGTTATTAAGGCCAAGCTTAGATTCTGTGTTACGTCCTTGCAGATGGATAGTTGACATATCAGATCTTAATAATGAAAACAACACGAAAGGATTCGGAACTGCAATCATCGCTGATGAAGAGGATACCATTACTGGTATCAATGGCATAACAGAGCAGATGGATTCAGATTCTCAAAACACTATATATGATGTTAATGGTAGAAAAGTATCAGGTTCTACGCTGCAACATGGAATATACATATATAATGGTAGGAAAATCGTGAAATAAGAAGTACCTAGTTAGTTTTTTTCGTGAAAATATAAGCGACAAAACTAACTAGGTAATTCGTAATTAGTACTTCGTAATTGAAATTTACTCCAATTCCTTCGCCACTTTCTCCACCAGATCCTGCATCTTGTTGGTTATATCCTTTGCGGATTTATGAAGACCAGAAAGACGTTTCTTCACATCCGTATAATCTGGGGCAGATTCTGGCACGCTTCTGAGTTCTCGGATCTGCTCATTAATCGATTTCAGCATTACGCTGTAATTCTTCAGAGCCTCATCAGTTCTTGCCATCTTACGTTTATCCTCAGAGTTTTCGTCATCGGTGTAGTCAGTTTCCTGACGGTCAATATCATAGTTGTCTTTGTGGAAGGTGGCATACAGAGTTGTGCCAGGGGTAGCCCTGATAGTCTGCCACTCTGATTTCTTTCCGTTCTTATAGGCATAGGCAATCTGAATATCGGCTGCCCTGCCAAGCTGCTTGGTAAACACGAAGCGGCCATCTACCACCTTTTCACGTCGTACACCATATTCCAAACCGCCTCTGCTATCCACGCTCCTTAACCCTACGAACCGGCATGAGTCGGCAAGCTGCTTGTCTAACATACCTACCAAGATGAACTTTGGCATTTTAGGCATCTCCTCTTCCTCATCGTCCTTTAGGTCGGGCCTTGGAGAATAGATGTGGTAAAGGCTTCCCTCGTACATATCCCTTTTGCCCTCTTTCTTCTTGACATAAGAGATGGTGTACATATCCCTGAAACGCGGATTGTCATCATTCTTTGCACAAAGCATATAGAACTCCTGATTCTTGCTCTGGCGGATTATCTCCCTTCGGCTGCTTTTACTGTCAAGACTTACAGAATACAGCATTCCTGATCCCGGAACTTCGTGAACATACTGATAGCAGTTTTTCTCGTCTGTTTCAAAAGCGTCTATTATAGCCGTTATCAAACTGTCTTTTGAATCGCAACAGAAAGGTATGTTCATAACCTCGGAATATTTGTCATATTCTCCAATCCAATATCCCTTTCTCATCGTTGACATCTTGTTTTTGTCAACGCGAGCCTCGATAAAGGCACGGATAGCAGCCTGCAAGGTTTCGGGCTGTGGTGCTGGCGGCAGTCCTACTGCAAATATGTTTAGGCTGCAAAGGAATAGCAGCAATGAAATGTATTTTCTCATAATTATATATTTTGGCTAAGTACGAAGTTACATGTTATTTACTATTTACAGATTTACTATTTACTATTTATTTACTATTTCATATCGCAGTAGGCATTTACTATTTGTGATTGGCGAAAATAGTAAATCACCCAAATAGTACATAAATAGTACATAGGAACTTGCTTTAGCTTGATGAGCTTTAGCGAATAAATAGCTAAATAGTAAAAAATATGAACTTTAATTCTCTTCTATTTGGGTTTCACTTTCGCTCATAAGCTCTGCCTTGGCGATTTCCACCTGCTCACGCATCCTACTGATGAAAGCACGCTTCTCGTGTCTTGCTATCTGTGCAAGATCCTCCGGCGTATCAATCAGGTTCTCTGGTCGCGTGATAGGTACATCCGTTTCGGAAAGCATAGCAGGCTCATGCGTTGGCTCAATATGCTCCACGACGGGCTCTTCAACGGAAGGGGAAGCCGTTTCGTCCGTCTCTTTCCGGATTGCTTCCTTTTCGGCAACCTTTGGAGACGCTTTCCTTACGGTTTCAGCAGTCACTTTCTCGTGATGCTCTGCCTGAGGCACCTGCTTCTCTACCATTGCCACGGCAGGCGCTTCGCTAACCGTCGGCTCTGGAGGCATAAGGAATAATCCTATGATTCCAGCCACACAGGCAGCGGCGAGCCAAGGCAACAGACGCACCTTGCGAGGACGAACTTCGGCCTTTGCCTTGGCAATGACCTCATCCTTCAACTTATCAGAAGCGTGAAACTCACATTGTGGCTTCAGCAACTGCTCAAGATCTTCTATGTCGTTAAACTCTTTCATATTAATTACTCCTTTTGCTTTTCTACTTTTTCTTTCAGCGACGTTATCGCATATCTATATCGCGACTTAACCGTAGCCTCTGGTATATCTTGTAACTCTCCTATCTGCTTAAAGGTCAGACCGTCGTAGCATTTCAGCCGTAAGGTCTCGGCCTGTTCTGGAGGGAGATAGTCGAGCATCTTGTTAATCCTCATAAACTCCTCGTGAATCTGCCTGTCGCTATCATCTACCATGAGATGCAAGGCATCATCAATCGGAATTGTGGTCTGCCGTTTTCGTCGGAAATGGTCTTGACACGCATTACTGATGCTTCGTATCAGATACCGCTCTACATCATCTACCCCACCCGACTTCAGCATTGCCCGGAATAATTTCAGCAGCACTTCCTGCACCAGATCCTCGGCATCTTCACGCCGCCCGATGCGCATATATGCGAAACGGAACAGCCAGTCTTGCCGCTCCGCGACAATCCTTTCCAATTCTATTATGTTCTGTTCCGTCTTCAAGAAATTAATCTGTTAAAATGATTAAGGGGGAGAGGCCCCTTTTCTTTTCCCCACAGCGAGGAAACCGGTGCAAATATTGGGTGAGTGAATAAAAGAATAAAAGTACGATTAATTAATATGCCCGTATCACATTCCGGCTTCCTCTCTGGGAGGAGGTTTGTAAGGTTAGGAGGTTATGAGGTTATGAGGTCAGCATCGGTTAGAAATTAAAAAGTAAAAATTAAGAAGTAAAAAGTATGGTTTGTACTTCACCGACAGCCTTTCGCTGCACGTTGTAATCATACTTTTTAATTTTTACTTATTACTTTATACTTTTCAAAAGCATTCCGACCTTAAAACCTAAAAACCTTAAAACCTGATAACCTTATCACTGCACAAACGCAAAATGCTTCTTCGCCTTGTCCATGAAATCATCAGGATTTCCGAAACCCATTATCTTACCCTTAGTCGATACAAATACGTAACGGAATAAGGTGGAGTACTCCATCACTACGGCAACGCTACTCTTATAGTCGTTCCATTCATTCCATCTGTCGCATGGCAGCTTACCACCAACCCACGCATCCTTTGAATCGCAGTTCACGGTCACTATGTCGAAATACTCTGAGTATTTGTCGTACAGCTCGTTGAGATAGCTCTCGGGACGGGATTTCATCATATCCTTGTCTTCCTTGCGACAGAACTCAAGCAGCAGATACTTGCCGTTGCCGTTAAGCTCCGTAAGCTGATGCTTATTACCTTTATGGTCATAAAGCGTGAAGTCAACCATGTCATCGCCTACGTTCAGCACCTTCTTGGGGTAAAGGAGATAATAGCTTTGAAACTCGCCAAGTTGATTATATGGAACCTTATCAAACAGTTCGCGAATCTTCATTTTGTAGGCAGATCCCAAAGGATCACCACATTGTGACGTTGACATTTTCATAAGTGTTCTCAACTCATCCATATACACCCTACTGCAAGGTCGTTTCTTCATAAACTCGCACATTGAGTTTATATAGAAATGCTCTTCTTCGAATATATCTCTTGTAGCAGACTGTTTCTTCTTGTCCTTGAGCTTCTGTTCTTTCTCAAATTCAGCCCAGATGAGCTTTCTACGGTCGCTATACGCATTCTCTTCTATAACCACAGGATCATCGTTCTCCACCCTCCAATGGCTACAGTCGGAATCATTACCTGTAATCGTAGTCGTTCCAGGTACCGTGCGTATAACGAGTTCGCCCTTACCGTCGCCCAGGGTTATAAGATACTTAATGTTGTCACTTACCTTCTTCTTAAAGCTGAACTTACCCTTTACGATTTTAGCAACAGATTCTCCGATATAGTCACCATTCTCGGGCATCCAGAAGTTCACGACAGTACCGTCAGGCACACCCTTCACATTGCCCTTGAAGACGGTAACACCAGTTTTCTCGCTACTTGGAGCGTCAATATATTGAGCCTTGCAGCTCATTGCGCATATCATTAGTAATATGGAAAATACGACTTTTCTCATAACATTTATCTGTAATTTATCAAACGTTTCTATAAGTAAAGACGCAAAGATAAGAAAAAAGATTTAAGAATCCCGATTTTTTTTCATTTTTCTTGAAAAAACATGTATGGTAAATATTAATGTTTCAATTAATGTCCTAATTAATGTCCTAATTAACGTGTTATAAAAAAGCCTTACGGCGAAACGTTAATTAAGACACAAATTAAGACGTTAATTTCGCATTAATTTATCGTACAAGTCAAAAAGTTAATTGAGGTGCAAAGTTGGGGTTAATATATTATTTGTTATAAGGAAGAAAACACGAAAACATGGATTTCCTCGTTTATTCTGTGTATGTGTGTACAGGAAAGCGTCACGATGCGAAGACGTGAATCCTTACATTTACACATATCGGTAGATTTTTTTTCGCAAATCTATGAACGATTCTCGTTTTCGTGTGTATGCTTTAATGTAAACACTCAACAAGAACAACA
Source organism: uncultured Bacteroidales bacterium (assembly GCA_902778265.1). Taxonomy (GTDB): domain Bacteria; phylum Bacteroidota; class Bacteroidia; order Bacteroidales; family Bacteroidaceae; genus Prevotella. The sequence continues at coordinate 26,215 of CACYXI010000003.1, forward strand.
AAAAAATCAAGAGTATGAAACGATTTTTCATCATAACAATTTTATGCCTCTCATGCGCAATGGGATTTGCGCAATGGGAAGATGCTATGGATTTTTACGATGCTGATACTGTAAATATAGAGATTGACAATGACTATTTCATGCCTTTGCATAAAGCGAAGCGTAAGTATAATTGGTACGCGGAACAGGCATGTGCCTGGCAAAGGGTTGTGGAAGCTGACCCTAAGAATGAGAATGCCTGGAGAAATTTCTTCTTTGCATCATATCATTATGAGGCAAATAATTGGCATGACTTTGATTTTATAAACCATAAAGACAGCTCACAAACAGCTGTGGTGATGCGAAAAATGAAAGCAGCTATTCCTAACACATATATTTTTAACCTTTGTGCAAGCCTGTTTTGGCTAAAAGAGTGGGGAGAAATAGACAAAAACGTTGTTATTAACGCTTTAGATTATGGAATGTATAGCATCCACGTTGAAGTGCTAAGGTCTTTGACCTATAAGCTATGGGAAATAGACCATGACAATGAGTTGCTTTCAAGAGCTTTTCGTGAACTATACGAGCGACGATATTTCCCAGAGCGCATTATGGCATACGGATGGAATCTTATGCTGGGAATGAAGGATAGTGCCGTTTATGTTGCCAATACTTCACGCGATTATGAGCAGATGATTCTGATGCAAGAAGTTTTCAACGCCCGAAAAGATATTACAATCATTCCTTGTTCTGCCATCAAAAGCAAAGCATTCAGAGATTACATATCTAAGCGTTTGAATATCAAACCATTCGTAACTGATCCTAATGAGGTGCTTACAGACGAGCAAAGAAATACTCTTTTCATTAGAGACCTATATGGGCAAAGGAATCAACCTGTATATTTGCCAATGAATATAGGTTATTATTCGTATTTAGATAGAGATAGTATCTATAACGAAGGATTGTTGCTGAAATATAGTACCAAACGCTATGACAACATAAGTGTGGCACGACATAACTTCAAGGATGTATATGAATTGGAATATCTTACACAACCTGATTATGTCTATGACAACTGGCAAGAATCCGACTATGTGGATAGAAACATTATATTCTGCGTAACGAAAATGGCAGATAAATTTGCCCAATTCGGATATAAGGATGATGCTAAACGACTTGAGAATTTCATAGGCAAGGTATTTAGAAGAGATGAAATGAGAGCCGTTTCGAGATTACAATATCATCAAAGATGGTGGTAACAAGAGATAAATGATAATTCCATTCCTTTTTAGAAATATTGCCTCGCTATCGGACGAAGATCTGATGTTGCGCGTGTCGAGCAAGGACGATGAAAGGGCTTTTGATGAGCTTTATAATCGTCATGCCCGACGTGTGATGGGATTCCTTGTGCGTCAGTTGAGTGATGAGGACAGGGCGGCCGACTTGATGCAGGATGCTTTCATGAGGGTATGGTCGAGCAGGGAAAGGTATATCTCTGGCAGTGATTTCTCAACTTGGCTTTTCAGTATCGCATATAATCTGATTAAGAATGAATACCGACGATCGGGGTATTCCGCTGATTATGCCGAGCACGTGGCAAGAACCACCACAGAGGAGCACGATGATGATATGGAGCTTCATATAGACAACAAACTGTTTGACGAGGCTCTGCGAGCGGAACTTTCGATGCTTGATGCTGATAGCCGACTGCTGTTCTCTCTTCGTTTTGAGGAGGATATGACGGTTCCGCAGATTGCCAAGGTGATGAACATTCCCGAAGGCACGGTGAAATCGCGTCAGCACACCATAGTTAGAAACCTGAAACAAAAATTGAAGCAATATGAGATTCGAAGATAGACTTAGGGATTCAGCAAAGCGAATGATGGAGGAGGAGAACAAGCGGTTGGCTGTTCCGAAGAATCCTCGCGGTTCGCACAAGACCATAAACTGGGGATGGATAGCAACTCCAGCTGCTGCCGTAGTGGGCGTTCTGTTTGGTATGTCGCTACCGATGATGAACAATAGTCAGGATGTTACTGGTGCTATGGCTCAGAATCGTGATACCATATACCTTGAGAATGACATTCTTGATACTATTCTCATTACCAAGACTGTGGTTAAGGAGAAAAAGGTCAAGGTTTATGTTGACAAGCATGATGCCGCAGATCTCGCTCAGACAGAGCATATTGACACCTTCGACATAGAGTCACAATGCACCTCCATCGCCTGTGACGGCATAGACTATGCTTTCTTTAGGAGGAACGATGATTCTCAAATGAAAAATTAAAAATGAAAAATTATAAAATACAAGTTAGTCTTGTTCGCGATAAATGGTAACTTGTATTTTTCATTATTCACTTTTCATTTTCCATTTAAGAGTGAAACTCTTTATTCAATTATACACTTCTTAAAAACTCTGAGTATGAAACATTTAATTGCGAGAGCACCACCAGATAAAGTTCATAGTTGGCTAACGCGCGGTAACTATGAATTATGCACTACGAACTAAATGCGGCTCCATTCCGGCACGTGCGCCCTTATCACTTCATCAAAGATTCGAATCTCTTGTGCATGAAGATATAGTCGCTTGGCGTGCTTGCCGTATAGGTCATCGCCCAGAATAGGCATACCGAGACCGTCGGGATGAGCGCAATGCACTCGTAACTGATGTGTGCGACCAGTAACAGGATGTAGCCTGAGAAGCGTGCAAGGATGTCCTTCTACCTCTACGATACCCATTACCTCGTAGATGGTGAGGGCATCCTTGCCGTTTTCGTAATCCACCTTCTGGCAAGGACGGTTCAGATAGTCAGATGAGAGCGGAAGTGATATCTCGCCCTTAGTACCAATGGGAAGAGAAAGAACAGATTCGAGGAGGGCGAAGTAGGTCTTGTGACCCTCTAAATCCCCCTTAAAGGGGGACTTGCACCGCTGCATACACCACCCTTTAAGGGTGGAAGGGAGGGTCCACATCTTCTGAACTTCCTTATAAGTCTCCATCGTCTTAGCAGCAACAAGTACACCCGATGTCTGCATATCAAGGCGGTGAGCCATGATGAGTTCGGGACAGTCAGGACGCATCTCACGAAGAATATCAATAGCACTCTTACGCTTTGATTTTCCCGGCACACTCAGCATTCCTTCAGGCTTATCAACCACAATGATGCTTTCGTTCTCAAAAATAATCGGCAAGGAAGTACGCTCTTCTGGCTCTTCAAGTGGATTAGCCTCAACCTCAAGACCTTGCAGCATCCAGTCAAGGATAGGCTTGCAACGACTTTGGCAGGCGGGGCGGAAAGAGAAAGAGAAGCCCCCTACCCCCCTAAAGGGGGAATTGATTGTGCATTCCGTAGGTTTCTCCCCCTTTAGGGGGCTGGGGGGCTGTACTGTCACCTCCGCTATCTCCCTCGGCTTCAATCCTTTTATATAAGCATACTGAAGAAGTTTGGGAGCACAACATTCGCCTGAACCAGATGGAGGGATAACGCATTTTGAACCAGTACGCTCTGCCCATTCAGAAAAGATATCAAGAAGATTCTTTTTCTCGCCCTTGGCATTAAGCATAACGAAATGCTCGAAGAGCCAATGCTGAAGAGAATCAGACAGACGTTTACGTTCTTGCTTTAATGAAGTAATCTTATCTTGAAGGGCTTGCAAGGCATCACGACACTTCCCTACCCTTTCATTCCATACCGCTTTCTGCCGACGATACTCTCCCTTCTCAAACTGTCGCTGACGGCAATAAGCCTCGTATTCATCAGACGAAGGATCTATATTGCGCGAAGGAGGAAGCACAGGCTTTGCTTTCTCTGCCTCATATAGAGCCTCACGCGCTTGGTGAAGTTCGTCGGAAGCAGAGAGACGTTCAATCTCCTTATTAATATTTACGATTTCAGCTTCATGGATCTTGAAATATCCTTTTTCGTCAAGATAATCAAATACTGGCGGTACGAATCCCTCTATGTCATATCGCCCGAGCATCTGCCCCGAATAGGCAAACAACGTCTCACTCTCAGTTATAAGCACCCCGAATGTCTTGCCATTTCGCACCTCCTCTTGCCATTCTGGATGAGAATGAATGACATCGAGAAGCGAAGAAACAGCTTGCTCGCAGCGAGGGGAAGGGGTGTAGTAGAAAGGGTTTGTCATAGTCTTATATAGTTCATAGTGCATAATTCATAGTTCATAGTTAGTTACCGTGCGCCAATCAACTATGCACTATGCACTATGAACTATGAACTAAAAGGGACTATGAACTGCTTAAAGTTCCTCCAAATGTCTCTCCAACGGAATACCTCTGTTCTTATCCTTATTATCCTTATTTGCCTCAATCCAATGGCTTAGGGTATCCATTGCGATACGGGCAGAATCACGGAGAGAGTCACCACGAAGCAGATGACCATCAACGATGGCAGAGAAAATATCGCCTGTACCTGGGAAATGAACAGGAATCTCATCGTATGGAAGAAGGAAGAACTCACCTTCATATCCTGCCACGACATGAGAGCCGTCATCAAGAAGTATAGAAGTGATAAGCACCGACTTTGTACCAAGAGCACGAAGCTTCTCCACAAGCTGAAGAACCTCTTCCTCGGTAATGCCCTCTGACTTATAAGGGGTATCTGTGAGATAGCAAGCCTCGGTATAGTTAGGGAAGATGAGATGAGCCACACTCACCATCTGGCGCATGGAATTGATAGTAGAAGGCGTAACACCGTTGTATAACTTACCCTCGTCACCCATGATAGGATCCACAAGAATCACACTACCTTTCTCCGCTTCTTCACTACAATATTTAGCCACGATGGCAGCCTGTCGCTCAGAGGCTATGAAACCAGTTGCGATGGCATCAAAAGAGAACCCGAGTTCACGCCAAACAGGGAACACCCCTGTGATGTAGTCGGTAGTCTCAAGAATATTGAACTTACCATAGTCGAGAGTGTTACTCACAAGAGCCGTTGGGAGGTTATACACGAGGTTTCCCATATACGAAAGGATTGGCAACATAGCCGCTGTAGCCACCTTGCCATATCCGCACATATCATTTATCAGAAGTATCTTATTACCTTGCATGGGTGCAAAGGTAGTAAAAAAAAATGAATAATGAATAATGAATAATGAATAATTAGCATCGCATACGGAGTTTTCCGTTATTCAATTGTCTATTTTATATTTTCAATTCGTAAAAGTTCTCATTTTTCAATTTTATTTAGTAACTTTGCAGCCGAAAAAAGGTAGAAATGAAAAAAATGAATAATGAAAAATCATAAAATACATTTTAGTTCCTTTCGCTAAAAATATTAGCGATAAATGGTAATCTGTATTTTTCATTTTTCACTTTTCATTTTTCATTTAATATGATAAACGGAATGGAAAAAATACAACAACAAGAAGAACTGATGCTGCTGAGAATCACTGGTGAGGATCGCCCAGGACTTACCGCAAGCATCATGGCTATACTCGCAAAATACGATGCCAGCGTACAGGACATCGGTCAGGCTGATATTCACTCTACCCTGTCTCTGGGTATTCTTATCCGAGTTCAGGAGAAATATTCTGGCTTTGTAATGAAGGAACTGCTCTTCAAGGCAACGGAATTGAACGTGAACATTGGTTTCATACCTATCACTATGGAGCAGTATGAGGACTGGGTTTCACGTCAGGGCAAGAACAGATACATGCTCACGGTACTTGGTCGTAAGCTGGAGGCTCGTCAGATTGGTGCCGTTGCTCAGCTCATTGCAGATCAGGGACTCAATATTGATGCTATCATCCGAATGTCAGGCCGTTCAAGCATCGAACACCCACGTGAGAATGCCCGTGCCTGCATCCAGTTCTCTGTACGCGGCAATCCGTCAGACAAGAATGAGCTTCACGCGCAGTTACTCCGTCTCTCTTCAGAAATGGAGATTGACTGCTCTTTCCAGTGTGACAATATGTATCGTCGTATGCGTCGCCTTATCTGCTTCGATATGGATTCTACCCTTATTCAGGCAGAGGTTATCGACGAACTTGCACGCAAGCATGGCGTTTATGATCAGGTGGCTGCAATCACGGCTTCTGCTATGCGTGGTGAGATAGACTTTAAGGAATCATTCACCAGACGTTGCAAGCTTCTCAAGGGACTTGATGTCAGCGTAATGCGTGATATTGCAGAGAACCTGCCATTCACCGAAGGTGTTGACCGTCTGATGTATGTACTGAAGAAATACGGCTATAAGATTGCAATTCTCTCTGGTGGTTTCACATTCTTCGGAGAGTATATCCAGAAGAAATACGGTATAGATTATGTCTATGCCAACGAACTGGAGATTGACGAGACTGGTCATCTCACAGGCAACTATGTAGGTGAGATTGTAGATGGTCGTCGTAAGGCAGAGCTTCTGAAGCTCATAGCGCAGGTAGAGAAGGTTGACCTCCAGCAGACTATCGCCGTAGGTGATGGTGCCAACGACCTCCCAATGCTTTCAGAGGCAGGTCTCGGTATAGCCTTCCACGCAAAGCCAAAGGTTGTGGCAAATGCAGACCAGTCAATCAACACCATAGGTCTTGACGGCGTTCTCTACTTCCTCGGTTTCAAGGATAGCTATCTGGATGAGAAAGCGCAGTAATTAGTTCATAATTCATAGTTCATAGTGCATAGTCTTCTTTAGTTCATAGTGCATAATGCATTATTCATAGTTATCGTGCGCCAATCAACTATGCACTATGAACTATGAATTATGAACTGATGAAACGCTTTCCTAAACTCCTCGCTTTCTAACTCCTTTACCCCTTCATCCATTATATCAATTCTATTAATGAGGAACACAGCATTATCATAACGTAGAGGAATCGGAGCATCGTGATTAAGAAGAGCCATGAGAAACACTAAGCGGTCAGTTTGGTAAAGTTGTCGGGCAATATCATTATGAGCATCGAGATAAGCCTTTAGTGGCTCAGACAAATCATCATCGGCAAAGCGGAGAAGTAGCTTGTTGCGAAGCATGGCATGATAATTGCCGTTTACGAGGTTCTTCTGCGCCATCTCATGGAAGATAGCGCCCATGCTCCATTGGGCGGTCTCAAGGGTGGCAATGACTCCATTCAACTGACGTGAGAAGAAATCACATCCCTCCCAGTCTTCCTCGCACTTATATCGCAGGTCGTGCTCCACCTCATGCCAGCCCTCAGAGAACACAGTTCGTATCTGTATCTCATACGTATCATCAAGATATGGCGCATATTCCTTTGGCAGAGCCGCATGAAAATCCTCCAGATACTTCTCTGGTATCTTCTTCACAAGATTAAGTCTTTGCGGACGGAAAGTAGAGACATCAAGGTTATCCACCGAACGATCCACAAGATCATCATTACAGAGGAAAATCTCCATTGCCTCCACATCCTCGGAGAAATACAGAACAATCCTCACGCCTATCATATCCTGTATCTTTGCTCCTGCACGATACTTGTCGCCCTTGATCTGCATCTTATGCTCAAGCGAACGGACACTCTTTGCCCTGCCAAAGATACGGAACATGATTCCGCTCTGGGTCATTCTCCGTGACAGGTCATTGAGTATGCAATCCTTTATTTCTTCTAATGTTGCCATAGTATAATAGTTTTTTGCAAAGATATAACTTTTTTCTTGTTTCCCCAAAAGAAATCACAGAAAAAGTTTCTACGTGATATCGATTGCTTTTTCAGAAATGTGCAATAATATTTGGTATTTACAAGAAAAAAACGTATTTTTGCACACAGATAGATCATTTAAACAACAAGTCACTATGGAAGAAAAGAAAAAGAAAATACCATATCTTGGATGTATCGACTTCTATACAGGTGATGCCAGATTGCCAGAAGGATTCCCAAAGGTAAAGGTCATCAAACGCGGTAATAAAACAAAAGACAATGATCCGATTGAAGTTAAAAGAGCCATGCGACCGGGTTTTCATAGGTGCAAGCCTGGTGAATCCATCAACTGGCGAGAGTATTACAGTTGATGCGAATATCGACACAGGTGCAGTAGTTTCTGTATTCCCGATGCCAATGGTTTCTGATATGGGGCTTGAAGTTATCGGGGAAAGGGATTTTGTCGTGGCAAATGGCAGTAATCTTCATGCCTATGTTGTAGAGTGCACCATTAGTTTCTCTGACGATGATGCATTCGATATGCCTTTGCATATCTGTAATTCACATACAGATACTGGTCTCATTGGTATGGATATTCTTAGCCAATGCAACTATTCTCAATGGCATGAATGGGAAAATAAGGAACATTCCATAAACTTCATATTGGAAACTGCACAAGAACCATGATATTGTGAGAGATACAAGCAAAAAGAGGGTGTATCAAAAGTCTTTCGACTTATGATATGCCCTCTTCTGTTTTTTATTCTCCCAAAACTGTTTTTCGTAAGGATTGAACTCAACAGGCACAATCACTTATAGCCAAGTAATTTATTGAAAAACTCTTTACTCTTCTTTTGCAATAGAAAACGTATTGGCTTTAATACATGACAAAATTATTCCAAGTTCTGCAAATAGTATCAGATATGGTGAACCGATAGTAGAGGTATTTGATAACACGCTTGATGTATCGCAGAGTGATTCTGCAACAACGACCAAAGATAATCCTATGCCTAATAGTCTGAGAAACAGATTGTTTGAGGTGCGCAATATCTTATATGTCTGATAGGCACTAAGACAAAAGATCGCATTTGGAATAATGAGAATGTAGTTCCCAAACATTTCCTGTAATGCTCTGTACGAACACGCTAATGTACCTACTGGAAACATCATCGAGTCTTGTCTCGTATCTTGCCAAACAGACAATCCTACCAAAAGCAAATTGGTCGTTACAATCGCAATAACCTTATACCCTATAGATAGATTCCTGATGTTCATAATCATAGCCGATGTTGATACCATCACAATTCCCAAGATGTAATATGGATGACATTTCACAGAACAAAACTTCAACCACGCACTATCTGGAGCAACTATATTTATCACCAGAAGCACACATTCCATAACAAACAGAACCGGTACAGCCAAAGCATAATGTTTGGGAGAAATCTTTGCCAACAAGAATACGGATACGCACCCCATAAGAGCATACAAGATGCCATAGGCAAACGAACCAGTTCCCACAATTGCAAGAACACAGATTACTAACATGGCAATCCATACCTGATGGCTTGCCACAAAATACTTTTTCAAATTTCTTTCCATTATATTGAGTTTAAATTATAACTAAGGTTTTGCAAGTCGGGATTTGCCTGGAAGGCAATACTATTAGTAACCGAGGTGCATACTTGACGAAGGAGAGGATGCCCTCGGATAGAAAGCCATCACCATCCTTACCAGCCTGGAAGGCTGTACCTAATTGACTTTCATACAGAACATTTCGCGATGTACTGCCCTCCAGGCAGTAGAATGTTTATGGCTAAATCCCCGCACATCCTCGTTTCACTCGTATGTACGGGGTTACTAATGGTATTGTCTTCCAGACAATTCTTAACTTGCGGAATTTCTATGTATAATTATTTCAGAGTAATCATGCCACAAAAAAAACAATAATAGACCAACCAATCTAATGTTGCTTAGCCTATTATTGTTTTCAAACGTAAATTACTACACTAAGAAACAGAGCTTTCTGGGTGGGAAAACACTTCGCCAACCCAGAAACGCCTACTGGTCATCCCTCGTCATCTTCAACGCCAGTATCACTATCACATGGAATAGCACCGTCTGTATCGCAAGATGCAGTACACGATGAATCCCTGTTCTTTAGCCATTCAGTAACGAGGACTGTAACAATCTCACCTACGAGAAGCATTACCTGCACTTTAGTACCTTTTGTCATAAAATCTGATTTTATAATGTTCTACAAATAGTTTATCACCACTAAGGAACTGAGCCTTTTTCAGACGGAAAACTATTTGAACATCCCTCAAATCTGCCAACACAAGGCCTTTAAATCACCTCTCACCTTCTGCGTTAGATGACGTACTACATGGGAATTCCCATTTCTTAAGCCACTCACCAACGAGGATTGCAATCTCACCAGCGAGAAACATCAATTGCTTTTTGTTTTCTTTGCTCATATTTTTTTGTTTTTTAATGGTTCAACATTGATTATATCACCATTAAGAACTTGAGCCTTTTTCAGACGGAAAACCTCACTTAACGATTGGATTTCCGCCCAAACAAAGATTTAATGCCTCTAATCAAGAAACCTGGATATTCGGAGGTCAGATAACTTCCGCAATGCGGGCATTTCACTCCACAAGGTGGATGGCAGATAACGCCATCACTTATATCGAATGACTTACCACATGCCCAACAATGATAACTACGAAGATTATACATAATTGTAATATGTTAAGTTAAACAATAATTTTATCATCAATAAGGTATTGAGCCTTTTATAAACGGAAAACAATCAAAAGGTAGTAGAAAGAAACACCCTTCTGATGACTTATAGAAAAGCCTTCAGAAGGGTACAAACTTCTTTATTCGATCTCCTCGAAGTCGGCATCCTTAATGTCACTTCCAAACCACTCCTCTATTCTTGATCTGTAAGTCTTCAACATTGAAACATTAGTTGCAAGTTCTTGCACTTCATTCTTTCTTGTCTCGACAGCCTTAACCATCTCTGGATATGACGGCGCAAAATTCTTGTAGTATGCGTCATTGTCATCAAATAGAGCGTATATTTGCTTAAAGAAAGCATTGAGCGCATTTTTCACACTACGCTTGCACTCTTCGAGTTTCTTGGCATCTCTCCAATTTTTATAGAGATTATAGCCATCAATAAGAATGTTCAAACCAGCTAAAGCTTTATTGATCTTACTTGCGAGCTTGATGGTCTCCCAGGGCTTAAACTTCCATGTCTTAAAGAATATATCTCTCGCCTTAAGTATCATTCCACCATTGACTTTCACCCCCTTAAGACCACTTTTTATCATACCATTAATCATGTCTTCTTGAGTTGAGAACTGACTATCAAATTTTATTGCTTGTGCAATAATTTTTGCATTGTTCGTTTCTGCACACTCCTCCATGATTTGATTCACCCTCCTATTAAGAATATTGAAATCAACATTGTCATTCTCGATACCAATCTCTTGCTCTAAGAAAGAACGCATATCGGACAACGATTCTATACTGTCAATGGATGCAAATAACGAATCCTTAAGTTCCTTAAGTCGATCCGTCATTATGCCCTTGCTTTTAGTGATAGATGATTTTAGTATCGCCAAATCACTTTCCATGTTAGATAAAACATAGGAAATGTCTGCCGTTGCTTGATTGAAATCATTCACTTTGTTTGAAACAGCCACAGCGATAGCTTGAACAATATCCAAAGCAACAGCCCTATCAGCATCAGACTTCAAAGTGGCAGAATCACTACTACTAACCACCGACTTTACACATTTATCTAACTGACCAATGTGTGAACGCCTTGCATATTCTTCTTTCTTTTGAAACCACTCTGCCAATCCCTTGCCTTTGGGATTTGCAGCAATACATGCAATATTCAGGTTATTTTCCTCATCAGGGGTGAGACCAATAACCTGCCTTAATCTGTCAATAAATGTATTGCGCTTTCTCAAAGCCATTTCCTCATATTCTTCTTCATCATTAGTATCAGCAACATCATCCATCTTGTTGATAACAAAGATTGTAGAAGACAGCTTGTTATAGTCGCGCAAAACTTTTCTTATGATATCCTTATGGCTATCTTTAAGAGTATTAACGGAACTACATACATAAATGACAATATGCGCCTCAGAAATACGCTTTTCTGTTTCTTCTGAGAGCCTCATATTCACTCCATCAACCTCCTTAGTTTTAGTACCAAAAAGTCCAGGAGTATCTACAATCTCATATTGGCGACCAAGAGATTCTATATGATATACAGACAACTCGTCGGAAGACTCGTCTTCATCAATCTTCATATTATCTTCAAGTTTGCCAAGAAGACCCGCGATAGCGGTAGTCTTACCATCAGAGAAAGAACCAAGTAGCATAATTTTTATTGTGCCACTTTTTTGAGCTTCTATGTATTCATCTATCTTTTTGACCAAGACAGAAAGATCCAATCCAAGCTCTTCGCCTTCTTGAAGAAGGCGTTTTAGCATTGAAAAATCTTTACATTGTTCCATAGTCCGAAATATTTAATTTGGAATATTCTAACTTGATCTCTTGCTTGACTATATCTATGCGATTAAGAAGTTCATCAATATTCTTAATATCGGTCTCAATAGAATGTACGATATCATTACAACTATCATCCAATTGTTGATAGATGCGATTTATTTGAGTCATGAACTCACCTTGGGTAGCATTCTTCGCTTTGGCTATATTCTTCCTAATTTCTTCTTTTGCCTCTGCGAGTCTGTTGCGCCCTCCGAAGAAATCCTTAATAATTGAAAAAGCTGCTGCTATCCATGCCCATGGTCCCAAGGGTACGGCTATGATAACACCAATTATAGTGAAAACGTGACCAGCTATATCCCCCAAACTCGTATCTAACTTTTCTAACGCATCATCAAGACTTGTACTAACGTGTATAGGGGGAAGCTCTGACGAAACCTTAGTAGAAGAAAGTTCCTGATCCAAATGCCTTTTTCTTTCTCTTATGTTATTATTAAGATTATTTATCTCTTGAGATATTTGCATTTGGAGTGCTTCGGTTATTTCATCGCATATTACTTTAGTTTCGTTTTTGCAATATATTTTTATTGTCTCTTTATCTTTTATATCTCTTATTGCAAGCATCGACATATCCGCAATCTTAGTAAACAGAGCGTCATACATGCGACTTGCAATATTAGCTATGTTATTCTCTGCTGCCTTAAAGTCAGCACGAGCATTGGTTCGGAAATTCATGATTTTTTCCCTCAACCTTTTGATGTAATCTTCTTGAGTGGAAGATACCTCCTTAATTTCATTGAACATGGAATGAAGGAGAGCCATATGCTTTTCCTTGTTTGCCTCAACGATTTCTTTTGTGAAATTCTTAGACTTTTGTAATACGACGTTAACCAATGATTCAAATTGACTAAATTGATATAGGGATTCACGATCACCAAAATATGACTCTATTTTCTTCTGGGCACGTTGCAAATCAACACGTGTAGGGGAAAACTTTGCTTTTGAACAAAGTGCCAAATATGCTTGCAAGGAGATATTACCTTGATATGTTTTACCAAGAACATTTTTGAATGTTTCTTCGATTTGAGCTTCAACCCTCTTTTCACCATCAGTTAAGAGAGTTTTACGCTCTTCCTCTTCGTCATAATTACTGGCTATACCGCGAACATTATAAACAGAATAAACCTTAACCCATTCACGAAGATACTTTTGAATTTTACCAGCTGTTCCTGTATCGGGTTTCTTGTTTTGGCCCTGAATATAGAACACATAGTGAGCCTTACTTAAGGCTTTCTTTATCTCTTCTTCATATTTACCCTCATTGCCTTCTATGCCAGGTACGTCAATCAAAGTGAATGGAACACCAGATATTTCCATCTTGTATTCTTTATACACCTGTGTATAATCGCTTGTGCCATCTCCGACAATCTCGCCATCACGACCTTCTGGGTGTAACTTTAGGTCGTTTGCGCGTTCTGCCTCATTATAAAGAATCCTAAATGTTTCAATTATCGTACTTTTTCCTGCATTTGTTTCTCCAAAGAAAGCAATCACTAAATTATCCCAAACGGCACCAGTTGCCACCTCCTGCATTCTGGTTTTGGCTTTTTCAATGCATGAGGTTATAGAATTAATGTATGCGTTCTGGATGTTCTTGAATTCAGAATTCGCTCCATTAAGTCTTTTTATATGTGACAATTGGGAATCCAAAAAAGAAATGTACTTCTGTACAAGTTCTTCTGTATGTTTTTGTTCTTGTGTCATATTAATGAAATCTATTTTAGATCCTTTAGGTATACCAACAATGCACCAAAGCCACCAAGAGCACCTAATATTTTGAGGATTGCCATTCTTTGCTCTGGAGTTGACTCTTTATATATCTTGATTATTGCATCCCATCCCTCCTTGGCGAGATCCATAATTTTTTGAGGAGTTATTACAAGTTCGTCCATGAGTATTATTATTTTAGAGGTTCAACATTAACTTCTCACACCTGATTTAAATTTACAGAGTGTGTAACTAATAGATTTCTGGAAATAAGTTCTGATTTTCTGGTTCTTGTTGTTATTGCCTTTCAGATACCCAATTAGGCATTTATTGGTTTAGATTTAGGTTTACTACATAACGAAAAGCATGGGTATCCACTTGCGTTTTTATGAGTGACGCTTTTCTTTTATGTAGTGTCTAACTACTTGCAATAGTTATGACGTTGCAAATATAGGCATTTTCTTTCTTAAAACAAATAAAAATGAATAAAAAATTGTAAATTCATGCCTATTTTATTTGATTTTTGCAAAACAGACTTGACAAAATTGCAAATAAAACATCAGATAACGATATTTTATTGCTTGAAATCTGTTCCCTTCCAAGTCCCAAGCAAATCCCTACCAAAGTCGGTGCAAATCCCATTTCTCGCCTATTCCATGAAAGGGATTAGAATGGGATTAGAAGCGAATTACAAGCGAAGGAGAAACGAACCTGAAGAAGAGCTAAAGAAGAACAAGAGAAGAGGAGCAGAAAAGTCACGAGATTAATGCCTCTAAATTGTAATGTGGAGATTACAAGTGTACTTTTTTTAGAATTAAACGCCAAACACGTACACGGGGGTATTTTTAGGGGGATAACGAATTGTCTATCAGACGGTTTAGGGGCGTGTACGTGTTTATCTAACACGTACACGAGTCGTACACACCTTGTACACGCTTTTTGCATATTTTCTCAGAAATCAGCATCTTATTGCTCATTTTGTAAATTTAAGAAGTGTGACGACCCGTGTACGTGTTGTGTACATGTTTGACAAACACGTACACGCTCTTAACTTGTTGAACATCAATATGGTTATGACCGTTTTTATGGGGCGTGTACGTGTTTAGCGTTTAATTCTAAAAAAAAGTTTTTTCTGAACACGAAAATGCACCTTACGGTGCTGGGGCTTTCAAGAAAATTAGCGACGATGACCAGAAAATTTATTCCAAAAATTTTATTTTTTAACGCAGAGATTAATTTAGAACACGGAAAACACAGAGATTTGTCGAAGACCCACTAACCACAGGGAAGTAATAAACGAAAAAATTAATGCGATATTAATGTGACATTGATGGTCATTATATGTTTTCACTCCGTGATGACATTAAATTCCACGAATGCCACATTAATTTCACATTAATATCTAAACGAAAAGTTATTCATGAACACAGATCGCACAGATTGAAGGGATTTTTCTCGCTTACGCTCGTGATTGAAATCCCTAAGATCCTGAAAATCTGTGGTCAATGAAACGCAAAGACACAGAGCCGCAAAGTTTCTTATGAACACAGATTGCACAGATTTGAGGGATTTTCTCGCTTGCGCTCGTGATTGAAATCCCTAAGATCCTGAAAATCTGTGGTCAATGAAACGCAAAGACACAGAGCCGCAAAGATTCTTATGAACACAGATTCCACAGATTTAATGGATTTTCTCGCTTGCGCTCGTGATTGAAATCCCTAAGATCCCGAAAATCTGTGGTCAACGAGAATTAATGCTTTTCTGAACACTAAAAGCACGAAAGAAACGAAATTATTCGTTTGTTCTG
Organism: uncultured Bacteroidales bacterium; assembly: GCA_902778265.1. Taxonomy (GTDB): domain Bacteria; phylum Bacteroidota; class Bacteroidia; order Bacteroidales; family Bacteroidaceae; genus Prevotella. The sequence goes on from CACYXI010000003.1 coordinate 41,912, forward strand.
TGTATTCCGTGTTCAAATGAAAACGCAAAGACACAGAGCCGCAAAGTTTCTTATGAACACAGATTCCACAGATTTGAGGGTTTTTCTCGCTTGCGCTCGTGATTGAAATCTCTAAGATCTCTAAAATCTGTGGTCTCTAAAATTAATACGAATTCGACCAATTATATTTGTTTGGCAGCAAGCTGCTTTTAACTGACAATAATTACCAATCTGCGCAATCTTTAACCAATAAAAATGAAAATTCATGGAAAAAAGATTGGTAAGATCGGTAATTATTGTCAGTTCAAGCACCATAGGTGCGAATTATTGAATTCATCGAACTCGCGTTAAAATTGGTTTTCCTATTTCTTTTTCGGCACTACGTATGCGCTTAACTCATATAATATGTATATGGGTAGTGATACGATCATTAGCGTGAAGGCATCGGAGGTTGGGGTGATAAATGCAGCTACGATGAGGATAAACACAATGGCATGACGGCGGTATTTGTGCATCAGTTCTCGATTGAGTAGCCCTAACTTACCAAGGAACCACGACACTACGGGTAACTCGAACACTACGCCGAGCATTAGGGAGAGGATAACGAAAGTGTCGATATACGATGACAAAGATATCATATTCTCGACTTCCACAGACACCTGATAGTTGCCTAAGAAACGGAATGTGAACGGGAAGACAACGAAATAGCTGAACACGACTCCTAACATAAACATTACATATCCGCTCGTCACTATCCTCACGGCATAGCGTTTCTCTTGCTGATATAGGGCAGGGGAGATGAACTTATACATCTCGTAGATGATATATGGAGCAGCCACGATGATTCCGGCATAGAACGATATCATCATGTGGATCATGAACTGGGAGGTGAGTTCGGTGTTGATGAGCTGCACCGAATCGTCCTTTGGAGCAAGCACAACGGCAAATAGCTCGTCCTTGAATCCAAAGGCGAGCAACGCAAACACCATAGCGACTACCAGCGACCGCAGGATGCAGCCACGCAGTTCTTCGAGATGTTCCCAGAAGGTCATGGATATTTACTATTTATCTATTTACTATTTACAATTTATGTACTATTTTGATTATTTACTATTCTACTTCAATTACAAATCGTAAATGCCCATTGAGAATATGAAATAGTAAATAAATAGTAAATTGTAAATCTGTAAATAGTACATTATTTGTCCTTTTCTTCTTCCTTCTTCTCCTCCATCTTCAAATTATCACTCACCTCGTTCATTCCATCCTTGAATGAACGGACACCCTTACCCATGCCGTGCATGAGCTCTGGGATTTTCTTGCCTCCAAAGAGAAGGAGGACAACAAGTACGATGACTATAAGTTCGGTGGTGCCGAGACCACCAATGAAAAGTATATGGTTCATAGTTAAAGACTAACGGCCTCTCCCCCCGCCCTCCCCCGTAGGGAGGGAGCCGATTCGACTATGGGGATTGACCATATTTTCGCTAATTATTTTCAGATATTATACTAATTTCAGTTCTTAAAATAGACTATTCGCCTTCCGGCTCCCTCCCTACGGGGGAGGGCGGGGGGAGAGGCCGCTACAACTTGTTTTGCTTCAACTTCTCCACAAACTCATTGATTCGGGAGAGTTGCTTTGGAATGTCGATGTTCTGAGGGCAATGAGGATTACATTGACGACAGTCGATGCAATGGTCTGCCTGACGTAGCTTTGGAACTGAGCGGTCATAGCTTACGAGATAGATTCTGCGAGTCTGCTCGTAGTTCTCTGCCTCCATGCTCTCAGGCACATTACCCTTGTTCACGCACTTATTATAGTGGGTAAAGATGCCAGGAATATCCACACCGTAAGGACAAGGCATACAATACTTACAGTCGTTGCAAGGCACGGTAGGGTAGCTCTTGATGAGAGTAGCCGTCTCGCCCTCAAGCCAATCCACCTCTTCCTTTGTCAATGGTTTCAGCGGACTGTATGTGCGGATGTTATCCTCAAGATGCTCCATGTAGGTCATGCCTGAAAGCACGGTGAGGATGTTAGGCTTAGTACCGCAATAACGGAATGCCCATGAAGCCACACTATTGTCTGGCTCACGCTGTTTCAGATGAGCAACAACGTGATCTGGCACTTTTGACAAACGACCGCCAAGAAGAGGTTCCATCACTATGCCTGGTATGTTACGCTTCTCTAGTTCCTCATACAGATGCTTGCCATCAGAGTGATTCCAATCCACATAGTTGATCTGAATCTGAACGAAGTCCCAATGATACTTATCGTGAAGCGAGAGCATATAGTCATAGAACTCCATATCACCGTGATATGAGAAGCCCAACTGACGGATAACGCCCTTCTTACGCTGCTCTACGAGATAGTCGAGCACGCCATTGTCAAGGTATCGTCTTTTGAGCGTTTCCAATCCGCCACCGCCAAGTGCATGAAGCAGGAGATAGTCGATATAGTCGGTCTGGAGATACTTTAGCGAGTTCTGGAACATCTTTACACTCGCCTCATGCGACTGCTGTTCAGGAGCGAAGTTAGAGAGCTTTGTTGCTATGAAATAGCTCTTACGGTCGTAGCCACTCGCCTTGAGGGCTGTGCCGAGAGAAGCCTCACTCTTACCACGCACATACGCAGGACTGGTATCAAAATAGTTTACTCCATGATCAAGGGCATACTTACAAAGTCTATTGACCTGCTCTTGATCAATCTGCTCCTCTGGTGGGTTGCTCTGATCCTTAGTAGGTTCAACAGGAAGCATAGGCAAGCGCATCCAGCCATATCCCAATATACTTACACGATCGTTATTGTTAGGATTGGTGCGGTATGTCATCTTACCCGTAGGCACAGGATCCGTATGATGCCCCATAGGATCAACATCGCCCAACTCAGAATTAGCATTATTTTTACATGAAGCCAGAGCAACAGCCGCAGCCGCCGTACCAGAGAGCTTCAAGAAATCACGTCTATTTATATGTTTCATCTCCAATTAACAATTAATAATTAACAATTAACATGCCAATCGCTAATGGTAAATGAAAAGTGAAAAATACATTCTACATTATTCATTATTCACTATTCATTATTCATTTTTTAGATATTCCTATGCACCTCATGTCCTTCTACATAGATAGCGCTGAATGGACGTGCAGGACATAGGTTCTCGCAAGCACCACAGCCGATACAGATCTCGGTATCTACCACAGGAATACGAAGAATCTCACGCTCCCTTACTGGTCTGCCCTCGGCATCTACCCATTTGCCTTCCTCATTCAGCTTGTAAGACTTGTCGAGAGGCACCATCTGGATAGCACCTACAGGACACTTGCTTGCGCAGTTACCGCACGTCTTGCCATCCCTAAGCGGTATGCAGTTCTTCTTTACCCAAACGGCATGACCAATCTGAATAGCAGGCTTATCCTCAACGGTTATAGGACGGATAGCTCCTGCCGGGCATACCTGAGAGCATCGTGTACACTCAGGACGGCAGTAGCCCTTTTCATATTCCATAACTGGCTGCATGAATCCTTCTAATGATGTATTTGGACGCAAAACGCCATTAGGGCAGTTGCTTATGCAGAGCTGACAACTTGTACACTTCCTCTGCAAGTTACGGGCAGAAATTGAGCCAGGAGGCGTGAGTGATGTCTTACGCTTCGGAATCTGCTTATCCTCGATAGCAGCAAAACCTCCGTCCGTAGTCTTCTCCTGCGCATTTATGGCAGCTGCGGCAGTTAAGCCGAGAATGCCTATGAAGTTGCGGCGAGAAAGACCCTCTGAATCCCCCTTAAAGGGGGACTTTTCCGCACTCTGGCTCTCCCCCTTTAAGGGGGAGCGGGGAGAGGGTCGCAAACTTATCGCCCCCTTCGGACATACGTTTTCGCAGTTACCACAATCCACGCATCGAGCATAGTCCATCTTAACCACCTCACCTTTCTGCACATCAATACAGGAGGTTTTGCAGTTCTTCATACACAGACCACACTTAATGCACTTGCTCTCGTCCACGCTCATCTTCAGCCACGAATACTTGCTTACATAGCCAAGTACAGTACCCACAGGGCATATCGTGTTGCAATATGTCCTGCCGTTTCTGAAGGCAAGCACGAACAGAACGAGTGCCGTAACACCTGCCACCACGCATAATATTGCAGGATTGCTATGCTCTTCCACCTGATAGAAAGCATAGCTGTCATTACTCTCTGCCCACGTTGCAAGCATATTGTTTATACCTATATATATAGGCTGTAGGGCTGACGATACGATTCTGCCATACGCACTATATGGCGCGATGAGCATGAACCCGGCATTGAAGCCTGCAAGGAGCATAACAATCATAGCACCCAATACACTAAAACGCAACCATGTCTTAGGCTTTGAGTACGAGTATTTGTTTGCCGTCTTCGTTTTCTTGTTCTTGCGGAATATGTGCCATTTACCTATCCAAGCAAACACATCCTGCATCACGCCTAACGGACAGATAACCGAGCAATACAGTCTTCCGACGGCAAGGGTGAGTGCCAGTACCACGGCAAGGGCGATGACATTCAGAGCCATCACACTTGGCAAGAACTGTAACTTCGCCATCCAGCCCAACCACGGTTGTACCGTTCCTGAGAAATCAAGGAACAGCAACGTAATGCCAACAAAGAAGATTACGGCAAGTAGAATTCTGATTCTTCGCAACATGGTTTTTTAGTTCAAAGTTCATAATTCATAGTGCATAGTTTTCTTTAGTTCATAATTCATAATTCATAGTGCATAGTGGGTTGGTGTACGCTAACTATGAATTATGCACTATGAACTAAATCAGATTATGCACTATAAAACTAATTTGTATTTAGTCGCAAAATTACATCATTTCTCGCAAAAATCCAAACAAAACGCTTGTTTTTACATAATTATATGCGTAAAAACGAATTTTAGGACAAAAACAAATCACGCAGGGGAACAACATCGAATTAATCGAATTGAAACGAATGGTTGATAAAAAATGGGTTAATCAACCTTAGTGCGGTGAATTAGCACCTCTGGTGCTTGAACTGACAATACCAAACTAACGGGCTGAAAGCCCAAAAGCTCATAGCATAGGGCATCGCCCTATGTAGATGGAGTTGGTACTTTCGCCCTGTAAGGGCAAAAGCATTACCTCATATTAAAGCTTTTGCCCTTACAGGGCGAATAAATCACATTGGGCATAATACCACAGGGCGACGCCCTGGGCTATGTGCTTTTGGCCTTTCAGGCCGTCTATCGGGTAAATGCAGATAATCATTTTCAATTTTATGTTTTTATTGGGTAAAGATTGCGCAGATTGGGAACTTGCTTTAGCTTGTTGAGCCTTAGCGAAAAATTATTGTCAGTTAAAAGCTGTTTACTACTAATTTTTATCAATCTGTACAATTTATACTATTTTACTGAAGTACAACAACTTAGAGCAAGTACGAGGATTTCCCTCTCTCGCTTTAGGGAGATTCCCCTTCCGAATAGGGATAAACAGTTTGGAATCTCATATTTTCGCAGTAATTTTGCCAACAGAAATCAGAGATAGTTCTGATGACAACAAATTTAAAATATACAATTATGAAAAGATATATTATCACTCTCGTAGCAGTTATGGCATTCTTCTGCACAGGTACAGTTTCAGCACAGCGTCACAATGATCGTCATCACGACAGAGTTGAGGTTCGTCATCACGACCATCACCACGATGCACCACATCATCATCACCACGCTCCAATGCCTCCACGTCACCACCATCACGCAGCACCAATACCTCCACGCCATCATCACCACCATCATCACGCAGCTGTGGTTGTTGAGCGCCCGGTAGTTGTAGAGCGTCCAGTAGTAGTTGAGCGTCCAGTAGTGGTAGAGCGTCCAGTAGTGGTAGAGCATCATCATCACAGTAATGCAGGCGCAGTAGTTGCCGGAGCAGTAGCAGGAGCTGTTCTCACCTCTATCTTAACAAGATAATAGACACAGGAAATGATATATTCTGGTATAGGTTTCACTATCAGGTAAACAGATTTATTCAGGAAATGTAGGTTTTAAGAAGTTTCATAGATTTAGGCAATATATAATGTTTAGTTTAGGTTAGGTTATAATAAGATTAAGTTTCCACACATTTACGATTTAGTTTTATACAACAAATCAATACTATTACAAAGGTGGTAAGACCACTAAAACCAATCAGTCGGAGCATGGCGTTGCTCCGGCTGATTCTCATTTACTCCTCTTACAAGAATTTGCACCTTCGGTGCTGTGGCTTTCAAGAAAATTAACAACGATGGTCATAAAATTTAATCCGGAAAATTATTTTTAGAACGCTAAGGCGCAGAGGCACAGAGCTTTTTCTGACCACAACAATGAATTATAGCTGTACGATTAAGTAATTAATGCGATATTAATGTGTTATTAATGCGATATTATATGTTTTCACTCTGTGAAGCCAACATTAATTATCATAAATTCCACATTAATACCGCATTAATTCTTGTTTCTCTGCGTACTGAAAATTTCGTATCATTAGTGCATTCCGCGTTCAAAAATAATCTCTGCGACTTTGCATCTTTGCGTTCGCCAAATCCTATATCCTTGCTAAAAAATTGTAACATAATTCTAATATCCGCAAATTCCTGTAAACCTATCTTAAATCTCGCGTTAAAAACACGTAAATATAGCCGTTTATGACACTCACGTCTTGCAAGGCTCAAAGATTTTCCTTAATTTTGCCCTTGGAAATATTAATCGAACGCCACACGTATGGAACGACTTCTCTTATTGCTCATCCTCACCTCCTTCGCCTCTCTCCTACAGGCGCAGCAGATGATAAGTGTCATAGACCATGATACTCGCAAACCCGTATGGCGTGCTTACTTCACTCAGAATGGCGACACCATAGCCTACACCTCCCCCGAAGGTATCGCCTTGGTGCCGAAACATCCGGGCAGAGTAACCATCATTGCCAGAGACTATAAACCGCTGACATTCAATGCCGATAGCATTCCACCCATAGTCCATCTGATAAGCGATGTAGAGAAACTTGACGAAATCGTTGTCATCGGCGACAAGAACAAATTCATACCGAAGGAATGGACGGCTAAAAGCGGTAGCGACCGTATGGATGGCAAATATGCCGGAGGTGGTGGCGACCTCGGCAGAATATTCCGAATCTTTGGCTACAAGCCCGCAAGCGAAATACGCAGAAACCGTGTAAAGAAGAATCTCGAAGCCTTCGACAAGGCTCTCCCTACCCCACCAACAAAAAACAAATAACGCCAGTTCTATGAATTTGGAAAGATATGCAACAAGTTGCTTTTAACTGACAATAATTTTTCGCTAAGGCTCAACAAGCTAAAGCAAGTTCCCAATCTGCGCAATCTTATTCCAATAAAAAATTTATCAAGAATTAGAGATTTAGAGATTTTTTCTTTTTGAATTTAAAAGAATTTGAGAAAGGTCGCTTGCGCTCCTGCCAATCACGACTATTCCCAATGCTACGTAAGTAGCAATCCTCCTCTATTTCTCATTAATTCAAAAATCTCTAATTCTCTAATTCTTGATAAAAATAAAAGATTGAAGATTGGTAATTATTGCCAGTTCAAGCACCAAAGGTGCGTATTCATTGAATGCACATTAAATAACGCTATATGAAGCCTCTCCTTATCTTATTACTCATTTTCATCACCACCCACATCCGCGCCCAGCAGATGATCAGTGTCATCGACACTGACACACGCGAACCCGTGCCGTATGTCGCCTTTACCCAAAATGGCGACACCATAGCCTATACATCTCTGCAAGGCATAGCCTTGTTGCCAAAGGTGTCAGGCACTCTCCTCCTCAGCAACAAGAAATATAAGCCGATAAAAGTCAATGCAGACAGCATCCCAGCCGTCATCCGCATGAAATGCCTAATAGAACGACTTGAGGAAGTTGTAGTTATCGGCGATAGTACCAAGAGTAAAAAGAAAAAGAAATTCGACCTTCCCGACAACGTGCTTCTCGAATACGACCTAAATGATGCCTACAACAATAGTGGCGTGCACATCCCTCTAACATCCATCTATTCATTAATAGGCTATAAACCCAAAAGGAAACGTCGCCGCGATCGTGTCAAGAAGATTCTTGAAGCATACGACGAGTCCAAGACGGACGACAAGAAAGCGAAGTAACACGTTTTATTGGCTTGAAATATGTGTGAATGATTCAAACGCAAAGACGCTAAGACACAGAGTTTTTTGAACACGGAACACACTAATGGCACGAAATTTATTTGACCCATACGATTAAAAAATTAATGCGAAATTAATGTGTTATTAATGCGATATTATATGTTTTCACTCTGTGAATCAACATTAATTATCATAAATTTCACATTAATACCGCATTAATTCTTGTTTCTCTGCGTCCTGAAAGATATTAATGTCAGAATTAACGTCCTAATTTGTGTTCTAATTAATGTTTCGCCATAAGATGTTTAATGTTTTTGAACACACGGAATCATCGAATTAGCAAAAAAATAGCCAATGAAAAGCATTTTTTGTGAATTTCTCTTGGCAGTATGCTTTTTTTTTACTACATTTGCCAATGAATGACTAAAACACTTATACAATTATGGAAAAAACCAACACTAACAAAAAGAAATTGGTGGTCAGATTCATTTACCGTATGTCTGCCGCCCCTTCGTGTGATATCATCGAAATGGACTACGAAACCTGGGACAAGTTCCTTCATTTAGAGTCTATGACTAACAGGATCAACATGATCCTTAAGATCCTGGATAGGGACTACATGGCAGAGACCATTCGTGAACTTGCTTGGATTCCTCTGGATGACAACATGGATTTGGTCGTACGTACTGAATAACAGTTCTATGCTATCCACACCCAACAACCCGCTTATCACAAGCGGGCTTTTTTATTTCAATAGAACGCAAAGGCGCTGAGGCACAGAGCTTTTCTTAACACGGCACGCACAGACCGAAGGGATTTTCATCTTGATATTTTTTCTGAATACTAAAACACGAAAGAAGCGAAGAAGTTTCGTTTCTTCTGCGTTTTCCGTGTTCAAAAGCAAAAAAACTGTTGTAAACCAAAAGTAAAGGAGAATGTATCACAGAGCATTTCCTCGATTACTCGCGCCAGAAACAAGAAAAATCCCCACACTGCCAAGTCATTCACAAAGAACAACTTGGGAGTGTGGGGGAAGCAACCCTCTTTCAATCAAGAGGATTGCCACAAATGATTACTTGCTTGATTAGAATAGTTTTATTAATTTGTTTATATAATATGTTAATGAGAAACAATGAAATAAACGTTACCACGACTAAAGTCCTGATTGCTCTTGCCATCAAATGTCGTTTTACGATTCTCAGAACCTTCATTTACAGTATGAGTTTTTGGAGCAAAAACATTTGATAAGAACCAGCCATCATATTTACCACCCTCTCCCCAGTTTATATGGTTCATATTAGTCTGACGGAATATCTGACTAAACAATACATATTTAGCACCATTACTCATGTCTGCATATTGTCGCTCATAGCACCTTGTATAGTGAGCTCCATCAATAATAAAGGTATGTGAAGCAGAACCATTATCACCATACATGATTGCAAATTTTTTATATCCTAGACGACTACCAAGATCTTTACCAGCATCCGAATAATTATAGTTTACAAAATCACTTGTCGTATAGCCAAAACTCTTTAAAGCAGAACGAACACCTTTCAACGGCACAGATGTACAAGTAGACATATATGTTGCACCTGCTCTATATCCTATCTCACGAACAAGTTGGGCAAGTTGTTCACATATTGGGTCATACTGTTTTGGTAGCTTATCTGTATTTGTCATATCCTTAATACCTTTCCAATTTAGGTAAACATTCACATTTCCCCCATAAGTCAAAACAATGCTATTTTTAGGGTATTCGCAAAAAGCCATAACCTGAGCAGCAGCAATACTACCAGATCCAGCAATCTTACCTACAGGACAAAACTCACCTGTCACTCCTGTTTGTCCCCATTTTGTTTTAATAAAGTCCTTGTCATCAGACTTTTTATGATAGATGGTATCATACGTTGGCGGATACACATAGATTGGATGATAATTGTTATCATAACCTGCTCGTGTGACATTTGTCGCCTCATCATCTACTGCATTAGCAACATACTCCTTAGCATTCTCAAGGCACTCCAAAGCGTAAGAATCCCCCCACTTTGAGTTTGGATCATAGTTGCCGTTCTCAACTACTGCGAGCAAGCCCTCAGTAGCACGATTAGCAGAAACAACGGCGAAGCCCTTGTTGTCGTTGAAGTTGAACACATAAATCAAGGTGTCGTTAGCCGATGCACCATTAGCACGAGTTGTCTTCTGGCAGTAAGTCTTCACACCACTCTCAAGATTCAGAGTCCTACCAACCTCCTCACCACGAGTAACAGCCGCACTGTCCTGAATCATAGCGATTGAGTTCTGGGCAATCTGAAGTGCCTCACTATAACTTCTTCTGCTGAAGTCAACCTCCTGAGCGCTTTCCTCAGCAACGTTAGCTGTAGCCTCAAAGATCTCGTCGTTAGAACATGAAGCGAGACCCATTGCAGCAAACAAGATATAACCTATCTTCTTCATAATGAAAATTTAAATAAAAAGTTTAAGCAATCATTTGTTTTAATTATTATCAGTTAAAGAAAAATACCCAATACTATTTGAAATAAGAAAATATTTCGTTTTTATTATTCTCGTCAAATTGTAATTCAGAGTATTCCCGTCTTTTGTCTGCAAAAATAGTAAATATTATCGCAAAACAATTGCAAACGTTTGATATTTTTACAAATGTTAACCATTTTAAGCAGAAATAAAACTTTCGTTAACATACATTTCGATTCAAAACACGCTTTTTACCTCAAAACGAACACATCGATATGATTATCCACGTAAAACAGTCATGTACTTTGCGTCCTGATAATTCAAAACGCAAAGACGCAGAGACGCAGAGTTTTTTTCTAAAACACGACACACACAAACCGAAGGGATTTTCGTCTCATTTTTTTCTGAACACTAAAAACACGAAATAAGCGAAAAAGCTTCGTTTCTTCTGTATATTCTGTGTTCAAAAGTCCAAAAACTGTTGAAAAAAAGTGAAGGAATATGATTATCCGTAATTATGTGATAACGCCCTGAACGTAATTGCGGACAATCGTAAAAATAACATCATCAACAGCAATTAACTCAAAGACTTTAGGAGTGCTCTCGCATCGAGAGTGCTCCTTTTGACATTATTTGGGTAGGTGTAATACCCTCAGAGTAAAAAAGAAAAAAGTTTTCAACGCATAGTATTACACCTTTGCTGTTTTAAGCACATTAAAAGCTTGATTAACAATTTTTTACCCTTGGTGTAATACTCCCGAAAGTATTACACCACTATTACACCAAATCCAACGAATTGGTGTAATACTTTCAAGGGTATTACACCAAACTTAACGTATTGATAATCAGTCGAAATATACACTCAAACCAACAAAGATGTAATACCCTACCTCAAAAACTTTTTTCATTTTTACTTGCCAAGAGTATTACACCAAGTGTTGGACGTGTGAAAAAAACGTTGGTGTAGCGGTGAAAATAAAAAAATCAAAAGTTTTTAGATAGGAGGGTTTCACCTTTGCTATTTTTAGGCTTTTACGTATTGATTATCAACAACTTATATTGGGTGCCCCCCCTCAAAAAAAAACATTTCGTTTTTATAGAGGGTTTCACCCTTCTTTATTAACTGATGTTCAATTAGTTACACCCACAAAACCCTATAGGTGAAACCCTCTGTACAAAATCTTTCTCAAAAAATTATTTAATGATTATCCGCAATTACATGATAACGCCCAGAATGGGCAAAAGCACATAGCCCAGGGCAACGCCCTGTGGTAAATTGGATAGGGTAACTTGCGCCCTGAAAGGGCAAAAGCTCTAATATAATAATGCTTTTGCCCCTACAGGGCGAAATTACCATCCTCCCTCTACCTAGGGCGATGCCCTAGGCTATGTGCTTTTGGGCTTTGGCTTTCCCTTTGGTCGCCGACCTCTTCGACGTTCAGCCCGTTTATCGACTAAATGCAGATAATCATTCCGTGGTTATATTTTTCACTTTTCATTCTTCATTTTTCATTTACTTCAGGTTCGCTTCTAATTCGCTTCTAATCCGCTTCTAATCCGCTCCAACTCCCTTTCATGGAATGGGATTTACAACGGACTTACAACGGTTTTGCAACGGAGGTAGAACGGCCTTACACCCTACAAGGAATATAAGTTATAAATGATTATATCGCACCTACGGCGCTCTTGGAAATATGGATGTCTATGATACGTGGGGTGCACCCACGCCTATATTATTTCGCCTTTTCAAGGCTTTTTCGGGAACCTATCACCACATTGAATACATTTTTTGCTACCCACCCGTTTTGGATGGACTTTTTACGCCAAAACCAAAGTTCATAAAGCACTAATACTAAAGTGATTAAAAGAGCCGCATAACCTCACGGTTATACGGCTCAGCAAACTTAAACAACCAATAAAAGAAATAGATTGTTTATTTGTATTTCGGAGAGGTTGAGGAGGTTCTTAGGTTTTCAGGTCTTAGCGATGCAGACCTCATAACCTTATAACCTCTTAACCTTACAACCTTTACAATTAGCGGATGAAAAGCATCTCGCGGTACTTAGGAAGTGTCCATACCTCGTCATCAACCTTAGCCTCGAGCTTGTCGATGTGGTAACGGATCTGATCCATAAGTGGCTCAACTGTGTCGTGATAAGCGATTGCCTTCTCACGCTCAGACTCAATCTTGTTAGCTACGCGACGAGACTCTGTGAGTGCCTCACAACCTTCCTCGATAGCCTTAACGCGCTCTGAGATCTCAGAGATAAGAGCGAGATTGCTTGCAGCAAGTACCTTGAACTCTTCGTCGCTGAGGATAGCCTTGAGGGCTGCAACATTCTGAGCGAGCTTTGTCTGGTAAGCTACAACCTGTGGGATGATATGGTTGATAGAGAGGTCGCCGAAGATACGTGCCTCAATCTGAATCTTCTTTGTG
>CACYXI010000004.1 GCA_902778265.1 uncultured Bacteroidales bacterium
GAATTCGACAAATGCGCACCTTTGGTGCTTGAACTGACAATAATTACCAATCTTACCAATCTTTAACCAATAAAAAATTTAAATTTAAAAGATAATTTATGGAAAAAGATTGGTAAGATTGGTAATTATTGTCAGTTAAAAGCAGCTTGCTGCCACACGTTTGTTCAAGAAAAAACTTTGCGTCTTGGCGACTTTGCGTTTGAAAAGATTCAGGGAAAAACCCGAAATTGTACTTTGTAAATGGTAAATGGCAAATGATTTTTGTTTTTTTTCTTCGAAAGTTTTTTATTTTTCAGTTATTTTAGTAATTTTGCACTCGACAAATATAAATAACGTGCGCCAGCCTTGAGGGCTGACACGCACTTTTGTCTTCATGCGAACGAAATATTTGCAACAAAAATATTGACACAACAAGAAAGATGGCACCATCAAGTACAAATAAGACGCTCATCGAGACTGTGAGCAGACTCTCCGACAACGAGTCACTCAAAGGTCTGTTCCACCAGCATCAGGAAGGTAATCCACTACCTTCAGGAGATGCCTTATCTGAAATCATACAGCTTGCACGCGGCATATTGTTCCCCGGCTATTATGGCCAGTCATCGGTCAATAGACACACACTACCCTATCATATCGGCATAGACTTGGAAAGGATGCACAAACTGCTCTTTCAGCAGATTATGGCGGGATTGTGCTTTGCCGACGAGGATTGTGATGATGAGAAAGATTGTCTCGATGGCGACAACTGCCTGCAAAGGAAAGCGAGAGAGATAACTAACCAACTTATTGCCAAACTGCCTGAGATCCGCAAGATTCTGGCTACCGACATAGAGGCAGCCTATAACGGCGACCCAGCAGCAGTAAACTTTGGCGAGATAATATCATGCTATCCAGTAATCAAGGCTTTGGTGAACTACCGTCTGGCTCATGAGCTTCATGTCATGGGCGTACCACTCATCCCTCGAATGATCTCGGAACTGGCTCATTCCGAGACAGGTATCGACATACATCCGGCAGCATCTATCGGCCATCACTTCACCATAGACCACGGAACGGGCGTTGTGATTGGTGCAACGTGTATCATCGGAGACAACGTGAAGCTGTACCAAGGCGTCACACTTGGTGCACTAAGCTTCCCTCTCGATGAGAACGGCAACCCTATAAAGGGCATACCTCGCCACCCTATTCTTGAGGATGATGTGATAGTATATAGCAACGCTACGATTCTCGGCAGAATAACCATAGGCAAGGGTAGCGTGATAGGCGCTAACATCTGGATAACCGAGAATATAGCTCCTAATACAAAGATTTACAAGAGTTTCCGCGATAACTCAGGAACAAACCAAAATGGATATGGAATTTAAAATGATAGCAAAGACCTTTATGGGTCTTGAAGAAGTACTGGCTCAGGAGTTGACTGAACTCGGAGCTAAGAATATTGAAAAGGGTAATCGCATGGTAAGCTTCATCGGCGACAAGGAGATGATGTACCGTGCAAACTTCCAGTTGCATACAGCCATCCGCATTCTCAAACCTATCGCAACATTCAAGGCTTCATCAGCCGAGGAGATGTACGAGAAGGTACAGGAGATTGACTGGAGCGAGTATATCGGGAAGGGCAAGACTTTCTCTGTTGATTCTGTAGTTTATTCGGAGGATTTCCGCAACTCACGCTTCGTGACCTACAAGGTGAAGGATGCCATCGTGGATCAGTTCCGTGAGAAGACAGGCGAGCGTCCGAACATATCAGTTTCAAGTCCGGACATACGTATCAGCATACATATCTCTGAAAACGACGCTACCGTTGCGCTCGACTCAAGTGGTGAGTCTCTGCATCGTCGTGGCTATCGTCAGGAGAGCGTAGAGGCACCTTTGAACGAGGTACTTGCAGCAGGTATCATAATGATGACAGGCTGGAAGGGTGAGACCGACTTTATCGACCCTATGTGTGGATCAGGAACTCTCGTGGTGGAGGCAGCCCTTATTGCACGCAATATTTCGCCAGGTGTGTTCCGTAAGGAGTTCGCCTTTGAGAAGTGGCCAGACTTTGATGCAGACCTCTTTGACGAGATCTATAACGACGATTCACGTGAGCGTGAGTTCGAGCATAAGATCTACGGCTATGACATTGATATGAAGGCTGTTAATACAGCATCTCTCAACGTGCGTGCAGCAGGTCTTAGCAAGGATGTTATCATAGAGCAGGCTGACTTTGCAGACTTCAAACAGCCAAAGGAGAAGGCTATCATGGTGACAAACCCACCTTACGGAGAGCGTATCTCTACGCCAAACCTTCTGGCTACATACAAGATGATTGGCGACAAGCTGAAGAACTGCTTCAAGGATAACGAGGCATGGGTGCTGAGCTATCGTCAGGAATGCTTTGAGCAGATTCGCCTAAAACCAAGCATCAAGATTCCTCTGTACAACGGCTCACTTGAATGCGAGTTGAGAAAGTATTGTCTGTTCAACGGTAAGTTCAGCGACTTCAGAGCTGAGGGTGGCGTTGTGAAGACCGAGGAAGAGAAGAGGCAGATGGCCGAGAAGTACAGATTCAAGAAGAATCGTGAGTTCAAGCAACGTATGGACGAGCAGGAGGAGAATGAGGAGCAGGATATCCGTTCATTCAAGTTCCTGTCGTTGGAGCGTCGTCGTGAGGCTGAGAAGCAGGAGCGCGAGCACAGGGAGCGCAAGAACTTCAAGCGCGAGGATCGCGATGGTGGCGACCGTAAGAACTTCAAGGGCGGCAAGAAGTTTGACCGCGAGGATCGTAAGGGCAGAAAGCCATTCGGCAAACGTGACGACTTCAAGGGCGGCAAAGGTGGCAAGCGCGACAGCAAGTTCAGAAATGGCTTCATGGACGATGATGAGGATTAATCGTCTTGTCATATTATTGCTGACACTCCTAACCACGATGATGATGCAGGCACAGGATAAGAAGTTGTTCACGTTGGAGGATCTTAACTTCGGCGGTACGAACTATCACAATATGCGTCCTGAGAATCGCTACACCACATGGTGGGGCGATGAACTTGTGCATCTTGACGTGGAGAGCGTTTACCTTATTAATAAGGAGAAAGTAACCGAGACTCTGCTTTTCACACTCGAGGACATCAACAAATGGGCTGGTCTTGAGGGTGAGAATGCGGTTCGTGGTCTGCTTTCGGCTACTTTTCCATATTCGGGCAAGTCGCTTGTTCTTGTAAGCAACAAGGCAAAGCGAATGCTCGTTGACTTCAAGGCAAAGACGCTTGTATGGAGTCAGGAAAGGAAAGGCTCGTTGGAATGGAATGCCAAGAGCAAGGCTGACGCATATCTTGACAAGGATAATCTCTTTGTGCGTACCGAGGACGGTAAGACAACCCAACTTTCGACAGACGGGAGTAGGGAGATTGTTTATGGCCAGAGCGTTCACAGGAATGAGTTCGGTATAGAGAAAGGTACTTTTTGGTCAGAGGATGGCAAGAAGTTGGCTTTCTACCGTATGGATCAGAGTATGGTGGCCGACTATCCACAGGTTGATCTCTTCCAGAGGGAAGCAAAACACGATCCAGACAAATACCCTATGGCAGGTATGACGAGCCATAAGGTGACGATTGGCGTGTATGATATTGACACTCAGAAGACTATCTACCTCAACGTAGGAGATCCAACGGACAGGTATTTCTCAAATATCACGTGGTCGTCTGACGGAAAGAGCATCTATCTATATGAACTGAATCGCGATCAGAACGACTGCACTCTTGACGAGTATTCGGCAGAAAATGGCGAGAAGATTCGTACTCTCTATAGGGAAAAGGATGATAAATACGTAGAGCCTCTGCATCCTATTGCTTTCATTCCTTGGGATAAGCAGAAGTTCCTGATGTGGAGTCAGAAGGATGGGTATATGCATTTGTATCTGGCCTCTCCCCCCGCCCTGACACATACTCCGATGTTATCAACATCGGACTTCCCCCGTAGGGAGGGAGCCGGTTCGAGTTCGGGTAATCTGCATTTAAGACAGCTGACGAAGGGAAATTTCGTGGTGGATGAGATTCTCGGTTTCTGCGCAAAGACAAAGAGCGTGATTATCAGGAGCAACGAGGCTAATCCTCTCCAGATGAACCTATGGAGCGTGAACATAGAAACAGGTAAGCGCACCATGGTTGACAAAGGTAAGGGTGTGCACAAAGGCAAGTTGAGCGAATCAGGACTTTACATAATGGACTCATACTCAGAGCCTACGGTACCGCACAATATCGACATTCTCTTCACAACGAACAAGAAGCCAGTACGTTATCTCACGGCAAAGAATCCGTGGGAAGGCTATCAGGTTCCAGAGTATATCAACGGAACTATCAAGGCTGCTGATGGAGTAACAGATTTGTATTGGCGAATGGTTCGTCCTGCTGATTTCGATCCTAACAAGAAATACCCAACCGTGGTTTACGTCTATGGCGGTCCTCATGCTCATAACGTGGATGCTTCATGGCATTGGGCTTCACGCTCTTGGGAGACCTATATGGCTCAGAAAGGATATATCCTTTTCATTCTCGACAACAGAGGTTCAGAGAACCGAGGCAAGGAGTTTGAGCAGGTAACATTCCGTCATCTTGGTCAGGAAGAGATGAAGGATCAGATGTGTGGTGTGAACTATCTAAAGTCACTTCCTTACGTTGATGCCGACAGGCTTGGTGTTCATGGCTGGAGCTTTGGCGGTTTTATGACGATATCCCTCATGACCAACTATCCTGACGTGTTTAAGGTAGGAGTGGCAGGTGGTCCCGTAATCGACTGGAAATGGTACGAGGTGATGTATGGCGAACGCTATATGGATACTCCCCAGACGAATCCAGAAGGCTACGAGCAGACATCTCTCTTGAACAAGGCTAAGAACCTCAAGGGCAGGCTTCAGATCATAACAGGCATGAACGACCCTACGGTTGTTCCTCAGAATTGCCTTATGTTCCTTAACGCTTGCAGCGAGGCTGGCACTCAGCCAGATTTCTTCGCATATCCGGGCGAGGGGCATAACATGAAGGGGCACAAGAGCGTGCATCTGCATGAGAGGATTACGAGGTATTTTGAGGACTATCTAAAGACCCACCCCCAGCCCCTCCCATAAAGGGAGGGGAGTAGATAATAATATCTACGACATGAGGAATGCGGTCTTTCTATATAAAAAATAAAAGACAAAGAATAACAATAATAAAAATGCGTACCCTCCGCAACAATAAGTAGTAACTACTCCCCTCCCTTTATGGGAGGGGTTAGGGGGTGGGTCTATATGAAGATTTTACTATTAGGTTCAGGCGGTCGCGAACACGCCTTGGCATGGAAGATTGCGCAAAGCGCAAAGTGTGAGAAACTTTTCATCGCTCCTGGTAACGCAGGAACAGGTGAGGTAGGTGAAAACGTAGCTATCAAGGCTGACGACTTCGAGGCTATCAAGGCATTCGTTGTTGAGAATGGCGTAAATATGGTAGTCGTAGGTCCAGAGGATCCATTGGTAAAGGGCATCTACGACAATCTTCTGAATGACGAGCGCACAAAGAACATTCCTGTTATAGGTCCTTCAAAGGCTGGTGCTGTTCTCGAAGGTTCTAAGGACTTCGCAAAGGCTTTCATGAAGCGTCACAACATCCCTACTGCTGCCTACGAGACATTCGACGGCAATCATGTAGAGGAAGGTTGTAAGTTCCTTGAGACCTTGAAGGCTCCTTACGTTCTGAAGGCTGACGGTCTTTGTGCAGGTAAGGGCGTGCTCATCATCGACAATCTTGAGGAGGCAAAGAAAGAGCTTCGCGAGATGCTTGGCGGTATGTTCGGCAACGCATCTTCACGTGTCGTTATCGAGGAATTCCTTTCAGGTATCGAGTGCTCAGTATTCGTTCTTACCGACGGCAAGAACTACAAGATTCTTCCAGAGGCAAAGGACTACAAGCGTATCGGCGAGCACGACACAGGTCTTAATACTGGCGGTATGGGTAGCGTGACACCTGTTCCATTCGCAACAAAGGAGTGGATGCAGAAGGTTGACGAACGCATCATCCGTCCAACAGTTGAAGGTCTTGCTGAAGAGGGCATCGTATATAAGGGCTTTATCTTCTTCGGTCTTATCAACGTGAATGGCGAACCTATGGTAATTGAGTATAACTGCCGTATGGGAGACCCTGAGACTGAGAGCGTTATGCTTCGTCTGAAGAGTGACATCGTTGATCTCTTCGAGGGAGTAGCAAACGAGGATCTCGACAAGCGTGCTATCGAATTTGACGAGCGTGCTGCTGTTTGCGTTATGCTCGTTAGTGGTGGTTATCCACAGGAATACGTTAAGGGCTACCCTATCACAGGCATCAAAGACGTTGAGGGCAGTATCGTGTTCCATGCAGGAACTGCGACCAAGGACGGTCAGGTTGTTACGGCTGGCGGTCGTGTTATTGCTGTTAGCTCTTACGGCAAGGACAAGGAAGAGGCTCTGAAGAAGAGTTTCGCCGAGGCACAGAAGATTCAGTTTACAGATAAGTACTTCCGTTCGGATATAGGACAGGATCTTTAATAAATGAAAAATTAAAAATGAAAAATTATAAAATACAGATTACTACTTTTGAGCGAAGAAAGTAACTTGTATTTTTCATTTTTCACTTTTCATTATTCATTTAACCTGATGAAACGTTTCCAGAATAGAGTAGCAGAAAGCTCGTTATCCCTACCGGTATCGGCAATTATTTGCATACTGATATGGTTTGCAGCAGGAGTGGTTTCCAAGAAACTTTGGATTCCGCTCTTGCTGACAGGCTTTTGCACCTATCTGATGGCAGAGATGAACAACCGCAACACACTTCTGAGAATAAGATCGAGGATGATGTCTTG
Source organism: uncultured Bacteroidales bacterium (assembly GCA_902778265.1). Taxonomy (GTDB): domain Bacteria; phylum Bacteroidota; class Bacteroidia; order Bacteroidales; family Bacteroidaceae; genus Prevotella. Next base: position 6,853 of record CACYXI010000004.1, read on the forward strand.
CGTGTTCCTCTGGCTTGCCACTATGCAAGCAACAATAGCAACAAGTTGGAAGGCAGCTACCATACAGACGCTTATGGCTCTATGCACATACCTCCTTCTGTTCTGCTACAAAGACAAGAAGGAAGTGCCAAGCATATTCTGTATGGCATTAATGATAAGCGCAGGAAGTATTATTTGGACACCATTTCTATATTTCCTACCAATAGTGATACTTTTGCTATGCACACCTCTATATGCAATATCATTCAAGGCAGTAAGCGCAATCGTAATGGGTATCGTGCTACCCTACTGGACTTTGATTCCATATTTCGTATATAAGGAAAACGTTGAATGGCTGAAGAGTCATTTCATGCCCTTGTATGACGGCTCCGTGTTTTTCAACTACTCACAACTTACGATTGGGCAAATCGTCTGTTACGCTATACTACTGATACTGATGCTGATAGGATGGATTCACTTTGTCCGAACAGCATACAAGGACAAGCTAAAGACGAGAACGCTATACGATGTAATCATCACCTTGGCTGCATTCTTCGCGGTTATAGTCCCGATATTTCCGACATACGCCGACTATACTCTCGCTATGCTCACAATTGCCGTTAGTCCGTTGGCAGCCCATTATTTCTCTTTGACAAGTACCAAACTGACAAACATCGTATTCATCATAGTACTGGCAATACTGGCTATGGTAGTAGCCACAGCTATTGGTACAGAATATTTTGAAAAACTGGTTGTCAGCAATTGAGAAAATTGTAAATGGTAAATTGTAAATGCTAAGATGCTTGACTTTCTAATACAATATGGTCCTATCGGAATGTTGATAGCAGCATTTATTGCTGGTAGCGTATTTCCATTCTCTTCCGAGGCAGTAATGCTGGCTATGCTTGCAGCCGGCGTTGATCCTTGGGAAATGGTGATATATGCCTCTATCGGCAATACTGCCGGCTCAATGTTCAATTATAGCATAGGGCGAATGGGTAGGCTCGACTGGATTGAGAAATACCTCCACGTAAAGAAAGCGAGTCTTGACAAAGCCCAACGATTCATGGGAGGAAGAGGTGCCTGGATGGGATTCTTTGCCTTCCTACCGCTTATTGGTAGTGCCATATCAATATTACTCGGCCTTATGAGGGCAAATGTTTTCATCACGCTCTTCAGCATAGGAGTCGGCAAGGTTATGAGATATTTGATTATCGCCTGGCCGTTTATATAACTCCAAACCATTATAACTATACCTAAATTATGCAGAAGAATAGAATAACACCATAGTTTATCACCACTCTTCAAGGATGCAAAGAACATAGAGAACATATCATTACCAGAAGAGTTCTGGGAGATCATAGGATAAAATAATCAGGATTTGATTCTTGCATAGCAAGATTTTGTTAAACATGGGAAAGAATAAGAAAAAAAAGAAGAATAAAACCAGACAATTTCAAAACAAGCCTTCCCATTGGGGTAGAAATATCAAATACATTATTGTAGCATCAAGTTTCATTATTGTTATTTTTAGTTGCATTCAAGACTGCATCGGCAATAAAAAGATTAAAAATAATGGAAAAATAACAACAGGTTGGGTTTATGACAAAGGCGTAGGAAGACGTTGTAATGACGTTAGACATTATTATTTCTTCGTAAACGGGAAAAAATATACAGGACAATCTTCTCATGATGATAATCTGAATGTCGATGATCAAATAAAGGTAGTTTATTACCCCGAAAATCCAAGTATCAACCGCAGTTGGAACTCCTACATTAGGATTCTTAAGGATGATTAGTAAATACAGAATCCCACATAACCAAGTTTTTTCTTTGGCTATGTGGGATTTTACATTCCACTTTTTCTATACTTACCTCCAAATGCAAGTCCGTTATAATTTCTCTCTAAATCCGCTATAAGTCCGATGATAATACCATTATATTACCATTATATTACCATAATAATACCATTATAATACCATTGTGAATGGTAATTTAATGGTAAGTTAATTGTGTTTTAATAGTAATAAAATGGTATTTTCACCCTACGAAGAACGGATTTTCCTTGGAATTTCAGAATAGTTACTTTTCCGCCCTCAAAAAGTTAAAGAAAACAAAATCAAGCCTTAAATCGCATTTTTTCTGAATTTCATTCTTTTTTCTACACTATATTTAGTAATTTTGCACGATAAAAATCAAAGACGTGCGCCAGCCTTTGGGAGGCTGACACGCACTATTTTTATCGTGCGAGCCTAAGTTTGCACGGAATTGGACGGCCTCTCCCCCCGCCCTCCCCCGTAGGGAGGGAGCCGGAGCGCGAAAGGCATTAATTACAAATTTCAAATTGTTAATTAATTTATTCAAGTAAAAATAAATGAAACAGTACAGACTGATAGACAACGTACTCGGCTGGGTAACATTCTTTATTGCAGCCTTTGTATATTGCTCTACCATTGAACCTACAGCCTCTTTCTGGGACTGTCCTGAATTTATCACTACTGGCTATAAGCTCGAAGTTGGTCACCCACCTGGCGCACCATTCTTTATGCTCACAGCCAACCTATTCACCCAATTTGTTAGCGACCCTTCAGACGTGGCACGTATGGTAAACACCATGAGTGCTCTCTTGTCGGCTACGTGTATCTTGTTCCTTTTCTGGACGATAACGCACCTTGTACGCCGTCTGTTAATAGACAACTGGGATGAACTCACCACTACAAAGACAATAGCCATCGAGGCTTCTGGCTTGGTTGGCGCACTCATCTATACATTCTCCGATACATTCTGGTTCTCTGCCGTTGAGGGTGAGGTTTATGCCTATTCAAGTGCCTTCACAGCAGTTGTATTCTGGATGATTCTGAAATGGGAGGATAATGCAGATGCCCCACACGCAGACCGTTGGTTGGTGCTTATCACCTATATGACAGGTCTTTCAATAGGCGTTCACCTCCTGAACCTGCTTTGTATTCCAGCCATCGTACTTGTATATTACTACAAGCGCTATCCAGATGCCGACCTCAAGGGTTCACTCATAGCCTTGGCTATAAGTATTGTAATCGTAGCCGCTGTACTCTATGGCGTTGTACCAGGTATCATAACCGTTGGCGGATGGTTCGAGTTGTTCTTCGTAAACACCCTCGGAATGCCATTCAACACAGGTGAGATTATCTATATCGCCTTGCTTATCGGCGTTGTGGTATGGGCTATCTACGAGAGCTATGTAGATAAGAGCTTTAAGAAGACAAACATATCATTCCTTCTTGCTGTTGGTATGCTTGGTATTCCATTCTACGGCTATGGATGGTCGGCTGTATTTATCGGCATTATCATACTTGCCCTACTCTATGGAGCATTACAACTCAAGAACAAGAAGACAAAGGCATACTACGTAACTTCACGCATCAAGAATACGGCTCTCTGCTGTATGCTGATGCTGATGATCGGCTACTCTACATACGCTCTGATCGTGGTTCGTTCAAGTGCTAACCCACCAATGGACCAGAACTCACCAGAGGACATTTTTACACTCGGTAACTATCTTAGCCGTGATCAGTATGGCGACCGTCCATTATTCTACGGTCCTTCATACGCTTCACAGGTAGCTCTCAAGGTAGAAGGCAATATGTGCCGTCCGGAGATGAAGGAAGGTGCACCAGTCATTCAGCGTGTGGAGAAGAAGTCGGCTGACGAGAAGGACTCATACTTCACAGTACGCACAAAGGATTCATACGTCTATGCCCAGAATATGCTATTCCCACGTATGCACAGCTCAGACGGCAATCACGTAAGGGCATACGAAGACTGGATGGGCGGTATTGAGACCACCCCAATAGATTATGACCGTTGTGGCGAGATGATGACCGTGAATATGCCAACTATGATGGAGAACATTCGTTTCTTCCTCTCATACCAATGCAACTTCATGTACTGGCGCTACTTCATGTGGAACTTTGCCGGTCGTCAGAACGATATTCAGGGACATGGCGAGCTTGAGCATGGTAATTGGCTCACAGGTATTCCATTCATCGATAATGCTATGCTTGGTGATCAGAGTCTGCTTCCTGACGAGCTGAAGAACAACAAGGGACATAACGTATTCTATTGTCTGCCTCTCATTCTCGGTCTTATCGGATTGTTCTGGCAGGCATACCGCGGAAAGAAGGGTATTCAGCAGTTCTGGGTAGTGTTCTTCCTGTTCTTCATGACAGGTCTCGCTATCGTATTCTACCTCAACCAGACACCTTTGCAGCCTCGTGAGCGTGACTACGCATACGCAGGTTCATTCTACGCATTCTCTATCTGGTGCGGTATGGGTATAGCTGCTATCATCGACCTTATCTCACGCAAGGCGAAGAAGGAGAACGTGGCACTTGCAGGTGTCATCGGATGTGCAGGTCTGCTTGTTCCTATCCAGATGGCTTCACAGACATGGGACGACCACGACCGTTCAGGTCGCTACTGCTGTCGTGATTTTGGTCAGAACTATCTGAACTCTATGCAGGAAGGCACACATCCTGTCATCTTCACCAATGGCGATAATGATACCTTCCCACTTTGGTACAATCAGGATGTTGAGGGTGTAGGTACAGATGCACGTGTCTGCAACCTGTCATATCTCCAGACTGACTGGTATATCGACCAGATGATACGTCCTGCATACGATTCACCTGCTCTCCCTATCACATGGCCACGTCTTGACTACTGTTCAGGTACTAACGAGTACATCGAGATTGATCCAAAGCTCAAGGATCAGATTGTGGAATACTACAAGCAATACCCAGATGCAGCACGCAAGCAGTATGGCGATGATCCATTCGACATCCACAACGTGATGAAGTACTGGGTTCGCGGAGGCAAGGGCGAGATGCACGTCATTCCAACAGACACTCTCTATCTCACTATTGATGCTAACGCAGTTAAGAAGAGTGGAATGATGATTCCACGCGATACTGCGGGCAACGAGATTCAGATTCCTGAGAAGATGGCAATCTCACTCAAGGGCAAGCGTGCTCTCTACAAGAACGACCTCATGATGCTTGAGATGATAAGCAACGCTAACTGGACACGTCCACTCTACGTTGCCCTTACCGTAGGTGCAGAGAACTTCATGAACCTCGGCGACAACTTCATTCAGGAAGGTCTTGTAAACCGCATCACACCATTTGCCACAAACGACCAGACGAACTTCGATACAGAGAAGACATACAACAACGTGATGAACAAGTTCAAGTTCGGCGGTCTTGAGAAGAAGGGACTCTATCTTGACGAGACCGTAATGCGTATGTGCTTCACTCATCGCCGCCTGTTCGGTATGCTCATCACTCACCTTCTTCAGGAAGGTAAGAATGATAAGGCAAAGAAGGTTCTTGAATACGCAGAGAAGGTTTTGCCTGCATATAATGTTCCTATGACATACCTGAGTGGTGGTATGGACTTCCTCCAGGGTTACTATGCCGTTGGTCAGAATAAGAAGGCAGAAGAGGTGTTCAACGCTATGTGGAAGAATAGCCAGCAGTATCTCACCTGGTATCTCTCACTTGGCCAGAACCGCTTCAACCAGTCTCAGCGTGAGTGTATGCTCCACTTCTATACTATGCAACGCATCCTTGAGATTGCAAAGCCATACGATGCAGCATTGGTACAGAAGAAGAACAAGGAATTTGAAAGCCTCATGACAGTTTATCACAACAAAGGCGGAAATTTCGGCGAATAAATGATAATTGAACAACCTACCATATGGCTCCGTTGGATCTATCCCAAAGCATATTGGCGAATGGATCCAAGGGAGCATTCGATTTATCTCACCTTCGACGATGGACCTATTCCAGAAGCCACACCCTTTATTCTTGACACCTTGTCAAAATATGGGGTGAAGGCAACTTTCTTTATGGTGGGCGACAATGTGCGTAAGTACCCTCATCTCTTTGAACGTATAAAGGCTGAGGGCCATCAGATTGGAAATCACACATACAATCACATGGGCAGCGTTCGCCATACCCTGAGGACGTATGTGAAGAACACCAACAAGGCGAACGAGCTTATACACTCTAAGTATTTCCGTCCGCCACACGGGTGGATGCGTCCTGCGGCTTATATCTGGCTCACCAGGAAATACAAGGTTGTGATGTGGGACGTTGTGACACGCGACTACTCCAAGCTTCTAACAGCCGAGGATGTTGTAAACAACATCAAGACCTACACGCGCAACGGTTCAATCATCACTTTTCACGATTCGCTAAAGAGTATCGATAAACTTCAGACAGCCCTTCCAGAGTCCCTGGAATGGCTTATATCACAAGGCTATCAATTCAAGACTTTCAAATAATGAACTCACCAAGAATAATACCGGCAATAGTACGAGGCTTCTTTTCTTCATTCGTTGAAGGTATTGTGGAAGGAAGCCTACCTGAAGCTAATGGTCCGCAGAGCGTAGAGCCTCGTCAGATGAAGCAGCTATTGCTCGAACACTACGAGGAGATGGCTCAGTATCTATATGAAAGTATCTTTGATGCTATTGCAATAGTAAACTATCCATCTCACGAGCAGCTGGAGCAACGTCTTCGTGAAGCAGATCCTGCATCATTAAATGCTATGTCGATGATGCAGCACGCCTGTCGAACAGACAAGCTCTTCAACCTCATGGCTGACGAGTATCGCAGAAACTTCTATGCCGTACTGCAAGGCCACGTGATGAGCATAGAGGAATACTTTGAGGTTATCAACGAAGAAATGGCACCTCTGGAGGCTGGTAAGGTTTCATCAGAAATAGCCATACGGGCTATGGTGATAGCCGTAATCAGAGGATATCAGTCAGGAAGAAAGGCTGTAAAGGCACATACAAAGCCGGCAAATGTAGTTTGCATCTACCGACTGCTCGCCGATAATATGCAGACGCTACTGCATAATTCGCCAGTCAATACTCCTGACGACATAGACCTCAACGACCTCTTCCTTGCTGTATGCAAGACACCAGAAAACATGAATACTATGCTCGAAAATATGCAAAGAGTGATGCAATCTTTGGCAGAAGAATAATTTTTTCGACAATTTCAATGGAATATCGAAAAAAAATATTACCTTTGCACTCGTGCAAGAGATAAAGAAATTAGGTCGCACCGGTTCGATCGGGATACTCATCAAATAATTCTGAAAACCGAGACAGCTTCTTTTGTCAATGGCGGGCCATTACTCCTGATGGCATAAACACTTCGGGTGACATCACATCAGGCAAAGCTGAAAAGCCGATGGATTACAACGACGGGGAGCCCTCAAATCTTTTTTACTCGGAGTTTTCATCACATCATCGGTGCGACCACCTTTTTTCAAAAAAATGAAAAATGAATAATGAAAAATTATAAAATACGAGATAGTATTTTAGTGAATAGTGAATAACGAATCGATAATAATATTTAATATTGGCTAACGCCCTTGTGTGAACCTCGTTCTGGTGGCTACCAGTATTAGAATTTTTCACTTTTCACTATTAACTATTCACTTATAAACGTAAACTGTATTTTTCATTTTTCATTTTTTAATTTTTCATTTATACTATGTTTTCTTCCAAGGAAAATATCAACATACTAACCTCGTTGCTTATCGACTACGGCATTGAGCACATTGTTGTTTGCCCGGGTAGCCGTAATGCTCCTATCGTACATAATTTCAACGAATCCCCGAAATTTACCTGCCACCCTGTTACCGACGAGCGTTCTGCCGCTTTCGTGGCTTTAGGAATAGCACATCAAACTGGCGAGATGGTGGCTATATGCGTAACATCTGGTTCGGCACTTCTCAACACCCTCCCTGGAGCTGCAGAGGCTTCGTATCAGAATCGTGGAATCATCGTTATCTCTGCCGACCGTCCACAGGCATGGATCGGTCAACTTGACGGTCAGACTATGCCTCAACCAAACGCTTTAGGCTCTTTTGTTGAGAAAAGCGTGAATCTGCCAGAATGCAAGGACGAAATAGAAAGATGGCAATGCCGCCGACTTGTCTGCGAGGCAATACTTTCCTTGATGACAACAAAGAGATCTGTGCATATCAACGTACCTATTACAGAACCTCTCTTTGATTTTTCGACAAAGGAACTTCCTAAAATTCAGGGCATATACCCACTTCGTTGGACTGACGAGATAGAAAGGAAATACTTCCTTGATATGCTATCACGCTCGCAACGCCCTATGTTCGTTATAGGACAGAGCCAACGCTACGAGATACCAAGCAAGGCTATAGCGAAACTCCGTGAAGGCATAACAATCCTTTCCGAACCACTATCTTCCGATGATCCTTCACCAAGCCTTGATGACACCTTTAAGAAGATTGGTTCTGATACGGAAGAATATAAGCCTGATTTCCTTTTATACATAGGCAGCACGACTATCAGCAAGCGTCTGCGACAATTCATGCGCACTCTTGACGACTGCACAATAGTGATGCTCAACGAGCGAATGCAAATAGAGGACATCACTCAGCACGCAAACTACATCCTTCAAGGCTCTGCCAACATCGTGTTCGAAGATTTGGCCTCTATGCTCAAACTTGAAAAGAATGCATTTGGCATGAATTGGGACAGACTTCTCTTTTCTGTTAGGGAAGATGCAAAGAAACAGCCTGCCAAGATTACGGAACAAGCCGTTCAAGAACTGGAGAAACGCATGACGAAAGAGTCGGATGTGTATTATGCCAACTCTACCGCCATACGTCTTGCAGCACGTTATGCCAATCATTTCGTATTCTGCAACCGAGGCCTCAACGGCATAGAAGGTTCACTCTCCACAGCCGTAGGCGCTTCTCTCGTTAGTGAAGGAAACGTGTATTGCGTTATAGGCGACCTCAGTTTCTTCTATGACCAGAACGCACTCTGGAATATGCATCTGAAACCAAATCTCCGCATACTTCTCCTAAATAATGGAGGTGGCGAGATTTTCAAACAATTGCCAGGATTAGAGAACTCTCCTGCTCGCGATGAATACGTTATGGCATCGCACCACACAACAGCCGTAGGTGCCTGTCATCAATACGGCATTTCAAGAAAGGTAGTAAGCAAGGCAGAAGATATTGCGAATGCCATCGACTGGCTGACAGAAGAAGGAGGGAATGCCCCAAGGTTGGTGGAAATTATAGTAACATAATAAAATTAAATATGAACTGGACAATCCTACACCCTTTCAAGGAGATAATCCTTGAATATGCAGAGGGCATAGCAAAGATTTCTATCAATCGCCCTCGCTATCGTAACGCTTTCACGCCCTTGACAACTAAGGAGTTGTCAGAGGCATTCGCAATATGTCGCGAGAACCGAGATATTCGCGTAGTACTCCTCACAGGTGCTGAGACACCTCGCAAGGAAGGACAGACAGACGAGGAGTATCTTCGTCAGCAGGCTTTCTGTGCAGGTGGAGATATGAACGTGAAAGGTCGTGGCGGCTATGTGGATGATGAGGGCGTACCACGTCTAAGCGTGCTCGATGTGCAGATGCAGATTCGTCGTTTGCCAAAGCCTGTAATAGCAATGGTAAACGGATTTGCGGTTGGCGGTGGTCATGTTCTACATCTCGTATGCGACCTTACAATAGCTGCAGAGAATGCGAAGTTCGGACAGACAGGTCCAAAGGTCGGAAGCTTCGATGCAGGTTTCGGAAGCTCATACCTCGCACGTATCGTTGGTCAGAAGAAGGCTCGCGAGATATGGTTCATGTGCCGTCTCTATACAGCCAAGGAAGCAGAGGATATGGGTATGGTAAACAAGGTTGTGCCTTACGATCAGCTTGAGGACGAATGTATCTCATGGGCAAAGACTATGATGGAACGCTCTCCTATGGCTCTCCGTATGATTAAGGCTGGTCTTAATGCCGAACTTGACGGACAGGCGGGCATTCAGCAACTTGCAGGTGATGCCACCTTACTCTATTACTTTATGGACGAGGCTCAGGAAGGTGGCCGTGCATTCCTTGAGAAACGCAAACCTAACTGGGGAAAACCGTTGCCGTAGGCCATTGGCAATTGAAAATTGAAAATTGATAATTGAAAATTATCGCAATCACCCGATAGCGCCCCGAAGGGGCAAAAGCATATAGCCCAGGGCATCGCCCTGGGTAAAATAGAAGGATAGCTAACGCCCTGTAAGGGCAAAAGCATTTTCCATTTTAGAGCTTTTGCCCTTACAGGGCGAAATTACCGACTAACATTTTCCTAGGGCGATGCCCTAGGCTAAGTGCTTTTGGGCTTTCAGCCCGACTATCAGGTAAATGCGGATAATCTTTGAATTGTGACTTGAGACTTGAAATTTGAAAATTATCCATGGAATTAAGCATTTCAAAAGAAACTCTTCATTTCAAGAAACCAGCACGTACATCTCGTGGAGAATATTCTCTTCACGAGATGTACCTCATTACGCTCACAGATAAAACAACAGGAAAGAAAGGCACAGGCGAGCTTGCTCCCCTACCAGACCTCTCATGCGATAGAAATGCCTATCCTGACATCCCAGAGGTAAGACGACTGGCAGAAAAGGCTCTTCCCTCTGTTCTTAATGGAACTTGGCCAGACGATATGCTCTCCTACCCAGCCCTTCGTTTCGCCCTTGAATCAGCAGTAGCAGAGGCAAGAGGTGAAGAACTGAAGGAAAGAATATCAATACCAATCAATGGACTTGTATGGATGTCGTCCTTCGAGGATATGCTTGAACAGGTAAAGACAAAGATGGCAATCGGTTTCCGTTGTATCAAGCTCAAGATTGGTGCTATTGACTGGCAGAAGGAAATAGAATTGATACGCTATGTCCGCTCTTGTTTCCCAAAGGAAGATCTGCAACTGCGTGTTGATGCCAATGGTGCTTTTGCTCCAGAATGGGCAATGGATAGGCTTACAGAACTATCTAAATATGACATTCATTCCATAGAGCAACCTATCCGTCAGGGACAATGGGACGAAATGGCACGCCTTTGCAAGGAATCCCCTCTTGCCATTGCCCTTGACGAAGAAATGATTGGTGTTAATGATCCAAAGGAAAAAGCAAGACTTCTTGATACTATCCATCCGCAATACATAGTGCTAAAGCCTACTATGCACGGTGGGCTTTCTGGCACTCGCGAATGGATTGATCTTGCAAACAAGCGAGGCATCAACTCTTGGATCACATCTGCCCTTGAAAGCAACATAGGTCTTCGTTCCATTGCCCTCCTTGCCGAATCCGTTTATGGCCCTAACATCACATTCCCGCAAGGCTTAGGCACGGGTCAGCTATTCACAGACAACATCGAAAACAAAGTCCAAATAGAAGGAGCTTGCTTGGCTATTAGGTGATAGGTGTTGGGTGTTGGCGGTCAGTAAAAAAACAAACCACCAACACCCAACACCTAACACCCATCACCCAAACTAACTAGGTAATTAGTAATTCGTAATTAAAAAAATTGACATTAGAAGAATTTACATCCGATTTCCTATCGTCCTCACCTCTCATAGAGGTAAAGACAAGTGGCAGTACGGGCACACCAAAGCGTATGCTCGTAGAGAAATCGCGTATGCGTGCCTCTGCAAGAATGACTTGCGATTTTCTAAATCTGAAAGAAGGTGATACGGCACTTCTCTGTATGCCACTCGACTATATCGCAGGTAAGATGATGGTGGTGAGGGCTATCGAAAGAGGACTAAAACTGATAGACATTCCGCCAAGCGGACATCCATTTGCAGATATTACCCTTCAACAAACACCACCAACCTTTGCTGCTATAGTGCCATTACAACTCTATAACACGCTACTTGTAGAGAAAGAAAGACTGGCTCTCGCCAATACAAAACACGTAATTGTGGGAGGTGGCGCTATTAGCGAAGAAGTAGAGAAACAGATCCGCACATTCCCCAATGCGATATGGAGCACTTACGGAATGACAGAGACACTCTCTCATATCGCTATGCGAAGACTTTCAGGAAAGGACGCATCAGAATGGTACACACCAATGCCAGGCGTCAGCCTCTCGCAAGATCCTGACGGTTGTCTGATAATCAACGCTCCTGCCCTGAATCCTGAAACGCTGACGACCAACGACATAGTAGTATTGCGACAAGACGGGACTTTCCGCATAATAGGCAGACGCGACAATGTGATCTGCTCGGGTGGAGTAAAACTACAGATTGAGGAGATAGAACGTGAACTTCAGCCTTTACTTTCCTCTCCGTTCATAATAACGAAAAAAAAAGATCCCAAGTTCGGTGAAATCGTTGTTTTGCTTACTGAAGGAGACACGGAACAGGCAAAAGCGCAACTTAGCAAGATGACAAATAAGTTCAGCAAGCCAAAACTCATCATCCATATAGACAAGCTCCCTCTTACGGAAACAGGAAAACCAGCCAGAGCAAGGGCTATGGAATTAGTTTCAAAATAAAATATCGACAACGTACAATACCACAAACTTATACCTGTGTATCAAAGACAAATATTAATGTCTTTGATACACAAAAGAAATGGACGAGTACTATAAAATCTCAAAATAGCAAGCTTGATTGTCAGAAGTTATTTATTCCTTAATATTCCATGTAATACAATGCATCGCCCCTCCATTGGCTGCAACATCACGCATTCTTATCTGTCTAACTTCGCAATCAGGATTACATTCTTGTACATATTTTAACGCCTGTTTATCTTCGGGTATTCCGAAAGCAGGCATTACAATTTTCTTCCCTACTTGCAGATAGTTTATATATGCCCAATTCCAATCTAAGTCTTGTTCTTTTACATCAAATAGCATTTCTCTTACATCAAACCCATTTCTCTCCATTATTTGCTTGATTTCTTTAGCTTCTTCTGGATCTACCTCTCTATGATTTGACATAAGTACTTTGTTGCCACCACACCAATGAATAAAACCATCAGAATGACCATAAACATCTGCATATTCATCGTCAGGATCAATACAATGCCACGGAATGATAATCACTTTCTTTTGAAAGAAATTCTCCAATTGAGTTATAAAATCTCGATCATCTTTTTTCTTCCCATTCTCTGTAAATACTTTATCAGTCATTACTACATAATCACCACATAGCGTGATGTTTCCACCATCTATTATCATCTTTGTGGGACGGCATTTGATACCTAACAAACTACAAACCGAAGAAGGATCCGTCTTTAACTTCCTATAACTGCGGTCTTGCAGGTAGTCTGGCTCATACTGGTACAGAAGGAATTCCTTCTCACTTAATTGAATAGGCATAAAGTCGCGAACCCAAATATCATTCGTTCCGGGAATAATTTTCCATAAGATGCCGAACTCATCAAACAACCTTATTAATCTACCCCAGAAATCTGAATATTTTTTTTGAAGCTTATCCGACAAATATACCACATTTGTTTCTACATCTTTAATCATAGCTCTATATCATTCTTTCTTGTAAAACTCCAAAGTCTCTTGTCCCTCTCTCCTGTTTTCTTTCCATCAACATAAACATACACATTCTTTCTTGGAGAAGGTTCAGAAATTTTCATCCATAGCTGGAATGTTTGAAACTTTTTCTTTTAATGTACTCATAATTCCGAAACTAATAATTGAATATTTAACATACGCCCTTGAATAACAAAGTGGTTTTTCAAGATTTTGCCATACCTGTTTCTCACTTATATTAGTGTTATGAATCCACGACTGGCAATAAACCGTGAAGACGTGGCAAAAATACAAATTAAATCCGAGAATTCAAAATTTCTCAAAGAAAATTTGCTCTTTTTGTAAAAAAATAAAAATAAACGGCATTTGGAGTTTAAATCATCATCACAAGTAAGTTGCAAGTCCGTACCAAAGTCGGTGCAAGTCCCATTCAAGGAAGCGGAGCAGAAGCGAAGGAATAGCGAAGGAGAAACGGACTTGAAGTAAATGAGAAATGAAAAGTGAAAAATGGGGAAATCTGAGTTCAGAAAAAACTTTTTCGCAATAATCCTACATACCTACATCGCCACCTTTGTAACTTGTTTTAGATTAGAGCATTACACGGATTTCAAATATCGTGCAAACCTACACTAAACCTACACTCATCCTACACTCGTAGTGTAGGTTTAGTGTAGGATGAGTGTAGGTTTAGCGTATATTTGAAAACGCTATAAGCTTTTGTGCATCAATAAATTGCACGGTTGGCCGTGTAGGTATGTAGGATTATTGCGAAAAAGTTTTTTCTGAGGGCGAAAGGTGGTAGGTCTGAGACATAATCATAATGAGGAGACTTACCATAAAACTGGATTCATTTTATTTTATGCCATACTGGCAATTTAAGGCATTGAGCCAGATTTTCTATTTGAATATGTCTCATGTTCTAATATTTTCTTTATATTTAACGTAAGTTCGACGAATTAGCTCTGAAAGAGCGACACATAAAAGGGTAGTACGGATTTGCTTGCGATCTGAACTTGCGAAGAAGTGCTACCTATGATGATATTTTTTTTGAGCGCCGTAGGTGCGACACCTAATAAATACAATAGGTGTCGGTCCTTCAGACCTCATTCCCTAATAATGTCTATATATCCAGGGCTTACGCCCTTCGCTATTAGGTGTCGCTCTTTGGCTTTCCCTTCAGCCGCCGACCTCTTCGACGTTCAGAGCTTCTTCAACCACATGTTTTTCAACAATATACGAAGAATTTCGTAGAACTCACGTTATTAAACTGATGAAATAGAAAATATCTATTGGGATAGTCTTCCCAATAGATAGAAAATGGTCTTCAATAGACCTAAAATTGCCAATATGGCATAAAATGAATGTTTGAATTAAGGTTCAATTGATGTAATGCGACAGTAAAAGTAAATTCGATGAATTGACGCTATTTCACATTAATCCATAACAAGAGTATTCTAATTTTCGTGAAATAATTTGGATGATTGAAAACTTATTTGTAATTTTGCAGCATATTTTGCAAAATAAGACTTTTTTATGACATACGATAGCGATATCAACATAGTAGTAGAGCGTCCAGACGTTCTGGAGTGTGACGTAGTGCGCTTTCAGAACAACAAAGAGAAATGGGTAGCCTTCGTTGGGTTGCTCGACGGTCGTCCATACGAGATTTTCACAGGTATTCAGGATGATGAGGAAGGCATTGTACTGCCAAAGACTGTTGTCAAAGGCAAGATTATTCGTCAGACAAACCCTGACGGCACACATCGCTATGACTTCCAGTTTGAAAACCGCAAAGGCTACAAGACTACCGTAGAAGGACTTTCAGAAAAGTTCAATCCTGATTGCTGGAACTATGCAAAACTATTCTCTGGTGTGCTTCGCTATCACATGCCTATCCCATTGGTAGTAAAGCTCATAGAGTCGCTCACCTTCAAGGAGGAAATGCTCAATATGTGGAAAAGCGGTGTGGCACGCGCTCTGAAGAGATACATACCAGGCGAAGAGACGGAGTGACTTTAGTATAAAGTGTAAAGTGAAAACTATAAAGGGTAAGAGTAAAGGGTAAGAGTAAAGGGTAAGAGTAAAGGGTAAAGAGTAATGACACGCAGATCTCTAATCTCATTCATATTAATACTTTTTTGTGCGGCTGTTGCAATGGCAGCCGGCAAGCGCAAGTTCACGCTCGTAATTGATGCAGGACACGGTGGTCATGACGTGGGTGCTGTCGGAAAATTCTCTAAGGAGAAGGACATCAACCTGCGCACAGCACTCGCCTTCGGAAAATACGTTGAGCGCAACTGTAGCGATGTGAAAGTGATCTATACGCGCAAAACCGATGTTTTCGTAACCCTCATCGGACGTGCAGAGATTGCCAACAAGGCAAAGGCTGACCTCTTTATCTCCATACACACCAATTCACTTCCTGGCAAGAAGATCTCACGCGGTCTTGAGACATATACCCTCGGAATGCACCGAGCATCCGACAACCTCGATGTGGCTAAGCGAGAGAACTCGGTTATCCTTGTGGAGAAGGACTATAAGAAGCACTATCAGGGTTTCGACCCTAACTCTTCCGAAAGTTATATTATCTTCGAGTTCCTGCAAGATAACAATATGTCGAAGAGCGTGGAACTCGCCAAGCTCGTACAGTCAAACGTGTGCGCCACAGCCAACCGTCCTAACAAGGGCGTGAAGCAGGCCGGATTCCTCGTACTACGCGAGACATCTATGCCAAGCTGCCTCATTGAGCTGGGCTTTATCTCAACAAGCGATGAGGAGAAATTCCTCAACAACGAGACCCACATTGACGAAATGGCACGAGGCATCTATCAGGCATTCGTAAAGTATAAGAACAACTATAGCAGCGGATCGTCTTCCTCGACAAAGGCGCCTGTTCAAATAGAAGAACCTCGTCAACAGGAGCCCGAATTAGAGATAAGGGAGGTCGTAAACATGAAACCCGAGCCACAGCAAAGTCCAATTCCAGAGCTCGACATAAATCAACTGCAAGCAGCCATACCACAAGTAAACGAGGCTCAAAATCAAATAAGAAATCAGCAGCCAGCTCCTCAAAGAAACGTAGCAAGGCAACAGCAACAGCCAAGCATACCTCAAAATCAGGTTCTAAATCAAGGAGTAAGGCAGCAACAAAGCATACCTCAAAATCAAAACATAGTTCAAAATCAGGTTCAAAATCAAAGTCAAAATCAAAGTCAAAGAAGAGAACCTGAACTGCAACAGCCACAGGTTCGCCAATTGCCACAGCAACAGCAACCTATGCCTCAACAGCAACCACAGGTTCGCCAACTGCCACAGCAACAGCAACCTATGCCTCAGCAGCAACCACAGGTTCACCAACTGCCACAGCAACAGCAACCTATGCCTCAGCAGCAACCACAAGCTCGAACTTTGCCACAGCAAACGCAACCTGTACCTCAGCAGCAACCACAAGCTCGAACTTTGCCACAGCAACAGCAACCTATGCCTCAGCAGCAACCACAGGCTCGAACATTGCCACAGCAAACGCAACCTGTACCTCAGCAGCAGCCACAGGCTCGAACATTGCCACAGCAGACACAGCCTGCTCCTCAGCAGCAACCACAGGCTCGAACATTGCCACAGCAAAAGCAGCCTGTGCAACAGCAGCAACAGCATGTGATTCAACAGCAGCCACAACAAGCCCAGCCTAACGTCAATGCCCCAGTCGGTGCTCCTATCTTCAAGGTGCAGATATTCATTTCCGACAAGGTGCTTGATCCTGACGACTCACGCTTCAAGGACGAGACGAACGTGAACTACTACAAGGAAGGCAGGGTATTTAAATACACTATCGGAGCTTCTGCCGACTACAACGAGATTTCCCGTTTGCGCAGAGAGATAGCTGATAAGTTCCCTGGTTGCTTCATCGTTGCTTTCCGCAATGGCGAAAAGATGAACATCAATGATGCCATCATTGAGTTCAAGACGAACCAAAACAAGTAACCCCTCGCAAGAAGCGGTATTGCTCGCGACGGCATTGCCATCGTGCATCATAATAGAAACGAAAATTAAAAACTCATAAACAATAGCCCTACCCTCCCCTATCCACAAGAAAGGAGAAGAGAAGTAGAGGCCACTAAAAACTAATGAAATACTTTACTAAAGAAGTAAGGATTGCCCTTGTGGCAATCGTAGGACTCGTTCTTCTGTACTTCGGAATGAACTTCCTCAAGGGACAATCCCTTTTCGCATCAGATAATATCTACATCGTGGAGTTTGACAATGCAGAAGGTCTTTCAGGTGCTGCGCCTATCTATGCCGACGGCTATCGCATTGGTACTGTGCTTGATACCAAATACGACTACCAGCGCCATATCATCGTGGCAAGAGCTGATGTTGACGAAGCCCTTCACCTCCCAGTAGGCACAACGGCAGAGATAAATACCGACCTCATGGGCAACTCTCGCGTTAACCTCATCCTTGCCGGCTCTCCCGACAACCTACTGAAGCCGGGCGATGTAATCAAAGGTGCCGTGTCAGAAGGTGCTATGGGGCAGGTCAAGGCTATGCTCCCAGCCCTTGAGCAGATGCTTCCAAAGCTTGACAGCATCCTTGCATCCATCAACCTGTTGCTTGCTGATCCTGCCATTGCTCAGACGATGCACAACACGCAGACTATAACAAGCAACCTCGCCGTGTCAACTCGCGAGCTTAACAAGATGCTTGCCGACCTTAACCAGCGCATCCCAGGCATCACAGAGAAGACTGACCAGACTCTCGCTAACACCGAGAAACTGACTGGTAACCTCGCAGCCCTCGATCTTGCCGGCACTATGGCTAAGGTTGACAGGACTCTCGCCAACGTAGAGTCGCTAACCAAGACTCTCAACTCACGCGAAGGCACCGTAGGTCTCTTGCTTCACGACCAGGGGCTCTACAATAATATGACAGCCACAATGGCGGCAGCAGACTCTCTGCTCATCGACCTCAAGGCTCATCCAAAACGATACGTACATTTCTCTCTATTCGGAAGGAAAGATAAATAATCAAAAAAAGTACGAATTACAAATGACGAATTACCTATTTAGCGTGAGCTCTGAAAGAGCGACACCTAATAGGGCGGTGCGTAAGCGCCGTTATAGTCGTCAATCATAGTAATCTGAGGTCTGCAGGACCGACACTTATTATATATTAGGTGTCGCACTTACAGCGCTCACAAAAAGACATCATCATAGGTAGCACTTCTTCGCAAGTTCAGATCGCAAGCAAATCCGTACTACCCTTTTAGGTGTCGCTCTTTCAGAGCTAATTCGTTAAACTCATGTTATTTACAATAGAGAGTATCTAAGTAATTCGTCATTCGTAATTAGTCATTTAAAATTAATTAAATCCTAACGTGCAAAATCCTCGTGCCCTATGGGCAAGCTGCCAGAAATACTTTGAGCAGAACATTGAGGTGAGTGAATACGAAAAATGGTTCTCAAAGGTTGAGTTTGAATCATATACACCTGCCACCTGCACCCTCGTGCTGCGTGTGCCAAGCGACTATGTGGCTCAACATATCGAGAAGAACTACATCGACCACCTCCGTACTGCCATAAGCAACACCTTTGGCAGAATAAGATTACAATGGCATACTATCATCGTAAAGAAAGAAGATAGCATTACCAAAGATCCCTCTACTCTTCAGCAGAAGCGTGGAGGCAAAGGCTATGGCTATACCTCTGACAGTGCCGTTGACACCGAGACTCCCGATGGTCTTGCCAAAGCCGCCCTTGTCTCAAACAAGGCACAAGAACTCATTCAGGCACCAGGTTCGGTTGTCACTACCCACCTGCCCGAAATCGATTCTCAGCTCAACCTGCATCAGACATTCTCCAACTACGTAGAGGGTGCCTCAAATAAGTTGTGCCGCTCAGTAGGCCTCAGCATAGCCGAGCATCCGCAAGGCACACAGTTCAACCCGATGTTCATCTACGGTCCTTCTGGCTGTGGAAAGACGCACCTTGTCAATGCCATCGGTGTGCGATGCAAGGAGATGTATCCAGCCAAGCGCGTGCTCTACGTAAGCGCCCGCACCTTTCAGGTACAATATACCAACGCTGTGCCACAGGGTAAGATCAACGATTTCATCGCCTTCTACCAGACCATCGACATGCTCATCATCGATGATGTACAGGAATGGCTTACATCGCCTAAGACGCAAGAAACGTTCTTCCATATCTTCAACCACCTCTTCCGACTGGCGAAGCGTATCATTCTCGTCAGCGACCGTCCACCTGTTCAGCTCACAGGTATGATGGATCGCCTCATCACCCGATTCTCATGCGGCGTGGTGGCAGAGATGGAGAAGCCCAACGTACAGCTCTGCGTTGACATTCTAAAACGAAAGATTCAGCGTGACGGTCTCCATATTCCTGAGAACGTCATCACCTACATTGCCGAGAACGCTAACGGCAGCGTGCGCGAGATTCAGGGCATCATCAACTCGCTCATGGCATACAGCATAACGTACAACTGCAACATCGACATGAAGTTCGTTGAGCGCATCGTTACGCGAGCCGTGAAGATCGACAATCAGGCTCTTACCATAGATGACATCATCCGCGTAATCTGCACGCACTATGATGTTACCGAACAGCAGATAAAGGGTCGCCTGCGCAAGCGCGAGATTGTACTTCCTCGACAAGTCATCATGTATCTTGCCGACAAGCACATTCGTATGCCAGCCTCACGCATAGGCAGATGTATGGGTGGCAGAGACCATTCCACGGTCATCCACAGTCTCCACCTCATATCAGAAAAGATAAAGAAGGACAAGGATTTCAGTAGCGAGATCCAAGCCATCGAGCAGGAGTTAGGCATCAAAGAATAAATTAACACGAAGCCGATGAATAAAAACATGCAACAAGTTGCATGTTTTTTACAGAAAATTATTCACGATGACCAGAAAATTTGACTCAGAAAATAACGTGAGTTAGATTAATATATTCTATTTCTATATGGCAGCAAGCTGCTTTTAACTGACAATAATTACCAATCTACGCAATCTTTACCCAATAAAAAATTAAATTTATGGAAAAAGATTGGTAATTATTGTCAGTTCAAGCACCAAAGGTGCGAATTCACCAAACTCGCATTAAAATTAATTTTTGGGAATAAATTTTCTGGCAATTTTGGATAATTTTTGTTCCGAAACAGCAGCTTGCTGCTAAAATAGCATAGCTTTTAATTCTAGTTCGCGTTAATTTACTGTCCTAATTTACTCCAAATTTACTTTCCCCATAAAAAGGAGCGTAAGCTCCAATTATTAGCCCCAGAAAACGAACAAAGGCTCACCGAAGTGAGCCTTACGCCGATTTTTTATTTCACACTTTGTTTATATATAGATCAATCCGTTACACGGACTGGACGGATTACATATCCCATACACTTGCTATCCTTGTGCGAGCCACAGATCCAACCATGACTTGCCCCCTTGTTCTCTATCATTACAGCCTCCGAACTGTCGCTACCACCATTCTCTGAAGTCCAGTAATACGCATAGCCATCATTCTTCTCATACACTCCAGGAGTAGCATCCTCCATATAAGGAAGGAAGATAGAGTTACCCTGATAGCCCAGCACCTTACTTGTAATGAGCATACCATTCTTAGTGTATCTATGATCAAGCTCCTCACTCATAAGGAGTGCAAGCATCTCGTTCTTTGTCGGCATACGCCATTCTGATCCCCAGTTCACGGTAGCCGCATCATCACAAGGTTGAAGAGTATTGTCTGCAACCTCATCATTATATTTAGAGAAGCCCTTTGCCTTTTCAGCAGACTCAGCCTCACAATACTTCAGATTGTCATAGCCGTAATGCACTTCACCATCCTTATACTTCACGCCTCTCAGGTAGCCCTCTTCCTTTGAGCCAAGCTCACCCCAAGCAATACGAGCACCAATCTCGTCCTCTCTGCTTGCACCGAGGTTATGAGTTGCGAAGAGCACTTTCTTACCACCAACCATAATACCGAGATCAACATAGTCGGCTATAGTACCGCCAACCATTGTGTTTATGGTCTGCCCATTGACAACGCGAATACCCTCTACCCTGTCGCCCGACGTAAGAACAATCTGTCCTTCAGCAAGTTCATCATCTATAAAGTTGTATGATGAGCTTGAGCTACAAGCATATATAGCAATCAATGCCGCAACGACACAGAAAGCAATGCTTCTTTTTCTCAGAATAATGGAGTTGAAATCCTTTACAATCTTATCCACAATCTTATCTACTTAATATAACTACCCTATTCAGAATCTCACGACAGAGACCATTTGATAAAGTCTTCTTGTTAAATGCAAAGCATCAACGCACGAAGCAGAAATGCAGGTCAGCTAACCAAGTAATTCGTAATTTGTAATTCGTAATTCTTAAAAAGCTGATACCCGTTTTCTAATTTTCGGGTGCAAAGTTACAAATAAAAACTAAAACAGCGATAAAAATATCAAGTTTTTTACTAAAACCGCAAATTTATTAATAATTTGTTATCCGCATATTACAATTAGAATGTTAATATTGCGACCTCAGATTTACAATTTCGCTCTCTCTACCAATTTTCATCTTTTTCAAGACATCATTCTATGCATAATTTCAACATGAGTTCGATGAATTAAAATTTTCCATAAAAGCAACTCCGTTGCCTGATTTCGGAACAAAAATTTGCAACGATGACCAGAAAATTTGTTCCAGAAAATTATAATTTAACGTCAATTCGATGAATTGAAAAAGATGAGCAACAAGTTGCTTTTAACTGACAATAATTACCAATCTTGCCAATCTTATTCCATAAAAATCATTTTTAAGTAAGTAGTCAAATTTAATTTTATAATCAAGAATTAGAGAATTAGAGATTTTTCTTTTGAATTTATAAGAATTTGAGAAAGGTCGCTTACGCTCCTGCCAATCACAACTATTCCCAATGCTACGTAAGTAGCAATTATTCTCTCTTTCGCATTAATTCAAAATCTCTAATTCTCTAATTCTTGACTATAAAAAAAATCCGTACATTTACTTATTGTTTTTATTGGCTAAAGATTGCGTAGATTGGTAATTATTGTCAGTTAAAGCACCAAAGGTACGTTATAAACTATAATTTTCTGAGCTAAATTTTCTGGCCATCGTGAATAATTTTCTTGAAAGCCACAAGGAGCGTAAGCTCCTAAGTTAATAAAGAGGAAACGGATTTTCTCATTTACCTCAGGTTCGCTTCTAATCCCTTTCATAGTAAAGGCGAGAAATGGGATTTGCAACGGACTTGCTACTTGCAACGGTGTTTTACAGTTCTCCAAGCAAGACAACGCCGAGCTGCTTCATACCATCCATCATAATCTTGAGTGGCTTTGGGAAACGCACATGACGGACGTACTTCGTCTCTTCAACCGCTGGCATAGCATCAAGAATTTCCTTACGGAAGATCCCCTCACCACGATACTGGTTGATGGTGAAATAGCCCACGCCGAGCGAAGTGAGGTTCTGGAAGAAATGAGTACCCTGCGAAGGATCCACGCGGTAGTTGTCAAGTCCGACCTCCACTATCAGCTTTGCAGCACTAATATGAGGCCACTTAACAGGTACGCCAAGCCAGAAATCGCTTGAACCCCAACGACCTGGACCTGCAAGGATGTAGTTCTCACCACGATTTAGGAACCCTCGGTTGATACGTTCAATATCGTCTGCCACGTATGGATTGTTGGATGCTGTGAAGTTCTCGTCGGTCTTGACATAGACAACATCCACCACATCCTCCGAAACACCATGACCGAGTGAGCTTGACGTGCGGATAAGACATTCCTCATCTGTATATTTCGTGAGATCCTCGTGGAGCTCCTGCTTAGAATCCACGATAGGACGAATCTGGAGCAGATAGAACTCAACCGTCTTATCGCCATTGATATTAGCGGCAAACTCAATTTCCACAGGGCGACGCATAGCCTCAGAACCGAACTTCATAGACATCTGCATAAGCTCTGGAATAGGCGCAGCACCATTCTGGAGCACTCCTGCAAAGGAAATCAATTTTCTACCCTCATCATACAGACCATCACGAATGACGTTGTCGTATGGATCGAAGGTAGAGACGATATGCAGCATAGAGCCATCTTTATAGTCAGCCTCCTTAACCCTGACGCGCTTGATGTTAAATCCATCATCGACCTTGAAATTCTCATCGGCAGCACTCATATCAAGGGCATAGAAGATCGTCTGTGTCTCTTTCAAGGCAATCTCCATCTCGCTCATCTGCAACACCTGACGCGGATGATAAGGGCATACGCGCAACGTCCTTCCACCATCCACGATGTACTTGCCCAAGCCCATAGCCAGCGATGCTATGCCCTCTTCGGAAGTCTCATCGCCGATAGGGTAATAGTTGAGCGAACGAAGAACGCCCGACATATTTGGATAGTAAAGCATCTCGCCATTACAGTTATGCGCCTTACCCACAACCTCCTGAACCACAACAGCCATCTTCTCCTGATCGATAACGTTGGAAGTGGCGGTCATATAGGCCTTGGAATCACGATAGAACACCGAAGCATACACGCTCTTTATTGCCTTTGAAAGCATACTGAGCATGAGTTCGCGATCCTCGAGATAAGGAATCATGTATGTGGAATAGATGCCTGCGAATGGCTGGTAGTGGCTATCCTCAAGAAGTGAGGACGAACGAATGGCAAGCGGACACTTGGTAGCGTTGATCAATATCTCACAGTCGCGACGCATATCATCGGGGAACTGCGCCTTTAGGAATGCCTCAAGAATCTCCTCATCGGGTGCATCGCTGAGGGCAATAGGATAAAGGTCGTTCTCCTCCATGAATCTGTCGAAGATGTCGGTACAGAGCACCACGGTCTTCGGAATTGATACCTTCACACCCTCAAACTGATGAAACTCCGCCTTGCTCTTAATTACGTTGTCAAGGAAAGCAAGACCACGTCCCTTACCTCCAAGTGAACCTTCACCAATACGGGCAAAGTGGCTGTAAGCATCAAATTTCAGACGGTCGAATACCGCCACTGTTCCGATATTCTTCATGTGACGATACTGCACGATAGCATCGAAAATGATCTGTCGATGAGCATCCACATCCTGAAGCTTATGCCACGTGATATGCTTCAAAAAGGCAGACACAGGAAATATGGCACGCGCTGAGAGCCAGCGAGATACGTGATTACGCGACACGTGATACAGCATCGACTCACGAGGAATCTTGAAGACATGATCCTGCAACTCCTTCAACGAGCGAACACGATGGATCACCTCATGCGTCTCTGGGTCGCGGAAGAGGAAATCACCAAATCCCATGTGCTCTTCCATAGCCTTACGAAGATCCAAGCTTATCTTCTTCGAATTCTTGTCGAGGAAGAGATAGCCCTTCGCCTTGGCTATAACCTCATTCTCCTGCTCAGAACTCTCGATAATGAGAGGCACATACTCGTCCTGCTTACGGATATAGTCGAGCAACTGGAATCCCGCATCAGCCACCTTTTCGCTCTCGCCATTAAGCTGCGTATAGCCCGTGATAGGGAAACGGCAATCGGAAATTACACCAAGCATATTCTCCTTATACTTGTCATAGAGCTTCACAGCCTCTGTATAGTTACGGGCAAGTACCACCTTTGGTCTGCCTCGCATACGGAGAGCAGCAGCATGAGGGTTAAGAGCCTCTGTGGCAAAGCGTTGGCTCTGCACAAGGATGAAGTTATAAAGATGTGGCAAGAGCGATGAATAGAAACGAATGCTATCCTCCACAAGCATGATGACCTGAACGCCCTCGTTTACATCATGCTCAAGGTTCATGCTGTCCTCTATTATCTTGATGATAGAGAGGATGAGATTGGTGTTGCCAAGCCAGCAGAACACGAAATCGAACATCGACAGATCCTCGTTCTGCATTCGTCGGGTGATACCGTGACTGAATGGCGTAAGTACTACGCAAGGCATGTGAGGGAAGTCGGCCTTCACCGCGCGAGCCACGTCAAAGGCACCATTATCCAAGTTACCTGGCATACAGATTACGAGGTTCACATCAACGGATGTGAGCACGGCACGTGCCTCCTCCGTTGTGCTCACCTGAGTAAACGTAGGTGGATAACGGAGGCCCAGTTCGGTGTATTCATTGAACAGTTTCTCATCTATACGACCGTCATCTTCGAGCATGAAGGCATCGTATGGATTAGCAATGATGAGCACCCTGTAGATGCGCTTGTTCATCAGATTGAGAAACGTGACGTCACGTAGTGGAGTAGAATTCATATTTCAGACCCCCTATCCCCCCAAGGGGGAATTCTTTATAGTATTTTCCGCAGAGGGCATTGCGGGGATAATAGTTTCTTTACAACAACCAAATCAAGCGAACTCGAAAGTCCCCCTTTAAGGGGGATTTAGAGGGTATAAAAAAAGATTCCCCCGTTTTTCAAGGAGGAATCTTCTTTCTTGCATTTTCCTTGAGATTATTGGTTGTTTACGTTTGCTGAGTGCAAAGGTAACAAAAAATAATCAAAATGCGATATGTTTTACAGTTTTTTTATTTCTCAAACTTTGTTTTACTGGTCGGAACCTCTATTGATAGTTCCTTGCCCTGTATTCTGCCACCTAAAGAGACTGATACCTCGAAAGTTGCCTTGCCGTCCTTCAGACCGCCATCAGACACGACCATAGCCGTGTAGCGAAGCGTCTGCCCTGGAGCGATATTCTCGATTTGCGCTGAAGGAGAGATCAAGATATGACTGTTGCCTGTGCTCTCCACAACGGCAGGGATAAGGTCGTACTGCACCTGAGACGTGATATTCTTTATCTCAAAAGAGATCTTACCCACCTCTGAGCGCTGCAACACACCATCATTATTGGCATCTGTGAAACGCACGTTCGTCAGTTCAAAGACCGTTGAACTGGACTCTGCCACGCTTGACTCAAACTCTATGCGATCATCACCCGAATTGGTTGAGTCAAAGCCACTATCATAGTTGTCATTATACTCGCGACTGCGTTCCATGCGCTCACGACGACGCTCCATACGTTCACGGCGACGTTCCGCACGCTCCTGACGAGCCTCCTCGTATGCCTCAATGCGACGCTCCTCTTCAGCAGCACCATTCTGAGCACCTATCACGGCACCAGTAGCCATTCCGACCACCGTACCCACATCATGTCCGTAATGTCCTCCGATAATACCACCAATAGCAGAACCGAACCATCCGCCAAGCATAGCTCCATTGAAAGCACCTTCTCCAGCGGTTGATCCGCAGGATGTAAGCATCAACATGCCACAAGCACCTATAATAATTGTCTTTTTCATATCTATTGAAAATTACATACCTTTTATTTCTGTTGCAAAATTACATTTTTCATTTAAGGCAAAAAAGATATATTCCCGAAAGCCACGTAGGGATTTCCCTAAAATGCACCCCAAAATGCACCTTACGGTGCTGGGGCTTTCAAGAAAAATATTCACGATGGTCAGAAAATTTATTTCAGAAAATTAAAATTTTTATAACGAGGGTGTATCAAAAGTCAGATTCATAACTTTGCAACTTTCAATCTGTAACTTGAGTACCCTCAAAAAGTAAAGGAAAAGCCATTTCTTGACTCGAAAAAGAGTTTGGAAATGGCTTTTTTATATTGGGATGTATCAATCTGTAAGATTTTCAAAATGGCATTTGACTTTTGATACATCCTCTTGAACTGACAATAATTACCAATCTTACCAATCTTTTTCCATTAATTTTCTTTTTTTTATTGGGTAAAGATTGGTAAGATTGGTAATTATTGTCAGTTAAAAGCAGCTTGCTGCCAAACTATTGTATGCTGCACTTTTTGAAAAAAATATAATTTTCTGAGTTAAATTTTCTGGCCATCGTGAATAATTTTCTGGAAAGCATAAGGAGCGTAAGCTCCAAAGTCAACTGGGTGGTTAGTGGCAATTTATTTCAACCTTGCCACGCCGCCATTCTTTTTGAACTGCAAGACACATTGCTGCAA
This sequence comes from uncultured Bacteroidales bacterium, assembly GCA_902778265.1. Lineage (GTDB taxonomy): Bacteria > Bacteroidota > Bacteroidia > Bacteroidales > Bacteroidaceae > Prevotella. Next base: position 34,216 of record CACYXI010000004.1, read on the forward strand.
GCAATGGTTGACGTGATCAAAGATATAGGCAGGATCAAAGGCACGTCCGGCAATACGAGTCTCGAAATGCAGATGCTCCGTGGTTGCACGACCAGTTCGGCCAGTAGTACCTATAACATCTCCAGCCTTTACCTTGTCACCCACGTTCACAAAGTTCTTGCTGTTATGCGAATAGCGAGTCTCAAGTCCGTTGGCATGACGAACGGTGATGCACTTGCCATAGCCAGAGAAATTTCCCGACTGCACCACAAGCCCATCAAAGACGGCATAGACCTCCTTGTTTGGCGCATTCTTTATATCCACACCCGAATGATGACGCTTGCCACCATAGCCACTTATTACATGAGAATCGTCGAGAGGATAGCGCCACGACTTGATGGCGGTGAGATCCAGACGATACACAGCCTTATTGCCGAAAGGATCGTTAGTATCCATACTCATCCCTTCCGGCTCTTTCTTCTTACGCTCTTTTCGAGCACAAGTAACCTCGATGCCTCTATCTACCTTCTTGAAAGTAACCACCTGACAATGAAGCGCATGGGCTTCCACATCAAGGATTGTCTCAGGATTTATTCTGCGACCGTTCACCATTATAGCAAACAGCAAACAGGGAAGGTTGCCCTCACCACCCACAATAGCGATGGTCTGACCAGCCTTGACGTGCTGTCCTACTTTTACGAGGTTCTGCGCATTACGGCCATAGACAGTCTCAAGACCGTTATCATGACGAATCACCACCACGTTACCCAACTGTCGGGTATTACGTGAAAGTCTGACCACACCACCGAACATAGCCTTCACGGCATCGCCCTTGGTCGTCTCTATGAGGATATCAGAAGGAGTGACATCAGCAATCTTTCCCACAGGAAGAGGGAAGGAGTATTCGTTCTTTGCCATCTGGGCGAAATCCACCTGAAAGGCATTGGAATGAACGAACAATCCCGGGGTCTCGACGCTAATCTGCTGCTGCTCAACAGGCGAAAGATCGTCCTTTGCAAAGCTCGTCAGACAGAGCATCAAGATGCACCCAAATATTATTGTTTTAAACGTACGATTTAGGCTCATGTGTGCAAAGATACGAAAAAAAGTCGTAAAAACAAAGCGATTATGGAAGATTAACGCTATTCGGCAAAAATTAACGTGGTATAAAATTCCTCAAAAACAGCTCATGGAAAGGGAATTTTGGGAAAGTAAATTATCAGTAAATTATATTTCATAATTATAATTTAATAAGTGAGTTCGAACTCGCGTTACTTGCCGCTCTCAAGGATTTTCTTGATTTCCTCGTCGGTCTTTGTGAGTTTGTCTTTACAGAGCTTGATGAGCTGCTGGGCATTCTTTAGTTCCGTACTCATCATGTCAATGTCGAGTTCGCCGCTCTCCATTTTCTTTACAATCTCCTCGAGTTGTGAGACTGCCTCTTCATAATTAGGTACCTTTTTCATATTTCTTTTGAATTAAACGCAAAGATGCAAAGGCACAGAGAATTTCAAGAAAGGAAATGAAACTTTGCATCTCAGCGTCTTTGCGTTGGATAAAAACGTTATTTTACGATTGTATCAATAGCTCCAGAAGCCATAACGACTGTTATCTCATCGCCTTTCTTGAGCGATTTCGGGTCTTTTATCGCCATTCCATCGTGAAGAGCGATGCTATACCCCCTTCTCAGAACATGGATTGGATCAACGGCATTTGTGCGTTGCGAGAGCATTTCCAACTGGTATGACGCTCTTTCAATTCTGTTCTTTATGACGAGCGGAAGCCTCTGCTCGATAGTCGTTATTCGGTTCTGCTCTATGTTGATGGTTCGGGTTACGGATGTCTGGATACGAGTACTGATATTCGCGAGCCTTGCCTCTTCCTTTGTCTTCTTTAACGAGAAAGCAACAGGCAGGAAACTCTGGATTCTACCAAGACGAAGACGTTCACGCTCCATTCTTGTACGGACATAATCCGTAATACTTCGGGAAGCATTCTCTATTCTGTCGAGCGTTTCTATTAGATTGTCGATAAGCCAAGTGGCTGCAGCCGTCGGAGTCTTTACCCTGACGCATGAAATCATGTCGAGGATGCACTCGTCACGATCATGCCCTATGCCGGTTATTATAGGTAATGGAAAGTTTGCCACGTTCTCGGCAAGTTCGAGGGTGTCGAAACCAGAGAAATCGCTCGTTGCACCACCACCTCTAATGATGACCACAACGTCAAAATCCTCGATGGAATCGTTGATTTTGTTAAGTGCGGCTATGATTGTCTGCTCAACTTGCTCGCCTTGCATTACGGCAGGAAAGAGTCGGGTAGTGAACTGAAATCCATACTCGTTATTGAGTAATTGGTTGCAGAAATCCCCATATCCTGCGGCTGTTTGGGAAGAAATAACGGCAACCCTTTGGGCGAACATAGGAATGGTGAGGGACTTGTTCAGGTCAAAGACGCCCTCACGCTTCAAGGTCTGGATTATCTCCTGACGTTGGCGAGCCATATCGCCAAGGGTGTAGTTAGGATCAATATCCTGAACAATCCATGAGAAACCATAGGCCTCGTGAAACTGAGCCTTTACCAAGAGCAGCACCTTCATTCCGGGATGAGGACGTTCGCCAGTCACCTTCATGAACTTAGGCAGGACATAGCTCCACGTGCTTCTCCAGCAACGAGCCTGAGCACGTGCAACCAACGTATCCTCGTCTTTCTGTACCAGATCCATATAGCAATGTCCACCCGACTCGCGACATTCCGCGAGTTCGGCTTCTACCCAATAGGTTTCGCAAATAGAATAGTCAATAACCTGTCGGACGAGATTGTTGAGTTGGTAGAGTGTCAGGTTCATAAAGATGTCTATTTTGCCACAAAGTTATGAGAAAAAACTGATTCGGCAAAACAAATTAACGAATTTATTTTGAAATGAGGTAAAAATATACTAACTTTGTACCCTAAATAAATAATGTACGTAAATGGATAATCAACAAGCCACTTTGGAGCTGGGCACAAAGCCCGTTGGACGATTGCTGATGCAGTATGCCCTTCCGGCTATCGTAGCTATGGTAGCAGCCTCGCTCTATAATATGGTGGATAGAATTTTCATAGGCCGAGGCGTTGGTTCTACAGCAATAGCCGGATTGGCTATCACCTTCCCATTCATGAACTTGTCGGCTGCCTTTGGTGCGGCTATCGGTGTGGGATCTTCTACATTCATAAGCGTAAAGCTTGGTCAGCGTGACTATGGCATAGCCAATAAGGTGCTGGGTAACTGCGTGATGCTGAACATCATTGTAGGTATTGTATTCGGCGGATTATGCCTATTGTTTCTTGACCCTATACTCAGATTCTTTGGTGCATCGGAAGAATCGCTTCCCTTTGCAAGGGATTATATGCAGATAATCCTTTTGGGTAATGCCTTTACGCATCTGTACTTTGGTTTGAATGCAGTACTTCGCTCAGCAAGTAAACCTCGCCATGCTATGTATGCCACGATTTTTACGGTTGTTCTCAATACGATTCTCGACCCTCTGTTCATCTATGGCTTGGATTTCGGAATACGTGGAGCTGCATTTGCCACGGTTCTATCGCAGATTATCGCGCTTAGCTGGCAATGGAAACTTTTCTCCAACAAAGAAGAACTGCTACATTTCGACTATAGCCTGTTCAGAATCAACAAGCCAATAGTAAAGAACATCATAGGCATTGGAATGTCGCCATTCGCAATGAACTCATGTGCGTGTCTGGTGGTCATTTTTATTAATAACAGCCTGATGAAATACGGAGGCGACCTTGCCGTTGGTGCCTACGGCATTGCCCAGGGCGTTGGCTTTGTGTTTGTTATGATCACGATGGGCATAAACCAGGGAATGCAGCCGATAGCTGGCTATAACTTTGGTGCCCAGAACTATGACCGTCTTCGTCAGGTGGTGAAGATAGCAATGATATGTGCAACGGCTGTGTGTACATTCGGTTTCCTCATTGCTATGTTTGCAGCCTATCCTTGTGCAAGACTCTTTACTCAGGATGAGTCGCTGATCAGTATTGCAGAGACGGCAATAAGAATGATGATGATGATGTTCCCTATTGTGGGATTCCAGATAGTAGTAACCAATTTCTTCCAGAGTACGGGCAAGGCAAAGGTGAGTATGTTCTTGTCTCTGTCTCGCCAGTTGCTGTTCCTTGTTCCTGCCCTTGCTATCTTCTCAAGAATCTGGGGACTTTGGGGCGTGTGGATCGCGATGCCGTTCTCTGATGCCCTCGCTACGGTTGTAGCGGCGGTAATGATGAAAAAATCGAGCGTATGGAAAAAGTAATTATCAACGTAGGTCGTCAGGTTGGCTGTGGCGGTAGGGAGATCGCCCAGTTACTTGCAAAGGAGTTTAAAGCTCGTTTGCTCGACAAGGAGCTTCTTGACCTGGCCGCACAGGAGAGCGGTTTCTCGGCAAAACTATTCAAGCAGCACGATGAGCACAGGGGATTCTTCAATCACCTGTTCCACTTTCGTGGTACGGTTACTTCCGGGCCTTTCTATGAGGATAAGCTATCGCCAGAGGCGTTGTTCAAGTTCCAGAGTGATGCTATCAGGAAAGCTGCCAGCGAAAGCTCGTGTGTCTTTATTGGCAGATCAGCCGACTATGTGCTCAGGGATATGGAGAATGTGGTGAACGTCTTCATTACTGCAGATATGGAAGACCGCATAGAGTGCGTCTCAAAGGTTAAGATGTGTGATAGCGAGACTGCCCGGAAGCTCATAGAGAGAAAGGAAGAGGAAAGGGCTGCCTACTACAACTATTACACAGGAAAGAAGTGGGGAGATTCAAAGAGCTATGACCTCTGCGTAAATTCCTCACTATTGGGAATAGAAAATACGGCAAGACTCATCTCGGGATTTGTCCGTGAGGTGATTTCGAAGAAGGAAGTGAATTGTGACTAATAAATAACGTTTAATACTTAGACAAATGAAAAAGATTCTATTGTTAGGTTCCGGGGAACTTGGTAAGGAGTTCGTTCTCGCTGCAAAGCGTAAGGGCGTTTATGTAGTGGCATGTGACAAATACGACAATGCCCCAGCTATGCAGGTGGCAGACGAGCGTGAGGTGTTCTCAATGCTCGATGGCGATGCACTTGCTGCAGTAGTTAACAAGCATAAGCCAGACATCATCGTACCAGAGATTGAGGCTATCCGTACAGAACGTCTCTTCGACTTTGAGAAGCAGGGCATACAGGTCGTGCCTTCTGCCCGTGCGGTGAACTACACCATGAACCGTCAGGCAATTCGTGACCTTGCAGCCAAGGAACTCGGACTCAGAACAGCAAAATATTTCTATGCTAAGACATACGAGCAGCTTGTAGAAGCAAGCAAGGAGATCGGTTTCCCATGCGTTATCAAGCCTCTCATGTCTTCTTCTGGTCATGGTCAGAGCACAGTTAAAACCTTCGAGGACTTGAAGCCTGCTTTCGATGCAGCTATGGCAGGTGCTCGTGGTGATGTTAAGGAGGTTATCATTGAGGAATTTATCCACTTCACTTCAGAGTTCACACTTCTTACTGTTACTCAGAAGAACGGCCCTACCCTATTCTGTCCTCCAATCGGACACGTACAGGTAGGTGGCGACTATCGTGAGTCTTGGCAGCCATATCAGATTTCAGAGAAGGATCTGAAGGATGCACAGGATATGGCAGACAAGGTAACAAAGGCTTTGACAGGCTACGGAATCTGGGGTGTTGAGTTCTTCTTGACAGATACAGGCGTTGTATTCTCAGAGCTTTCTCCACGTCCACACGATACTGGTATGGTTACACTTGCCCATACAACCAACCTTTCAGAGTTTGAACTCCATCTTCGTGCGGTTCTCGGACTTCCTATCCATGACATCCGCCTTGAACATGCTGGAAGTTCTGCGGTTATCCTTGCAGATAAGGAATATGAAGAGGCACCAGAGTATAACCTCGTTGATGCCCTGAAGGAAGAGTGTACTCGTGTACGCATCTTCGCTAAGCCAGGTGGTCATTTCGGTCGTCGTATGGGTGTTACTCTCTGCTATGGAGAGCCTGATGCTGATGTAAATGCACTTCGTGAGAAGGCTAAGCGTCTTGCAAAGACAGTTCTCGGAACTGATCCTTACATGGATAAGTAAATCTCAGGAATGAAATTCTGGAAAAGAATCATAGAAGGAATAAAGAACATGGGAAAGTCGCTATTCTCTAAGGATAGTATTGGCTTTCTCGTGTTCATGTATGCCCTTGGAATTGTGGAAAGCTATGCAGTTCTTCCACATTGGAAAGGGGCAAAGGTTTATGATAACCTCTACTATGAACTTTTCCTTGACCTGATTGTACTTACATTTCTTGTTGCCCTTGTTCCGCAGAAGATAAGGAAATTTCCTTTGCGTGCAACGGTCAGAGGCATTATCTATGCCATAGCCTACTCGCTTGCTATAGTTGACACGTTCTGCATGGTGCAGTTTGGCAATACTATCAGTCCATCGATGCTATTGCTTGTGGGTGAGACTACGGGAAACGAGACGGCTGAGTTTCTTGGCACCTACGTCAATTTTGACGTGGTGTTTACAACCGAACTCGGTTGGGTGTTGCTTGTTCTGCTTGTGCACGTTCTTTGGAAATGCCTAAAGACTAAACTCGAAAAGTGGATAGTTAAGGCTTGGGGTAGTTCTTTTGTTTTTCACTTTTCATCTTATGTCTGTCGTATTTTTCCTTATGCCTATTGTATTTTCACATTAGGCTTTCTGGCTATCGGTTGGAATGATACCATCACGAATAAGAAATGTATGATCAGGCATTTCAACTGCAAGACCGTGGGCGATGTGGAGAAGGATATGAACCTGCGCCCAATGGTGGTTATGTATCAGCCTGTCTATCGCCTTGCAGATGCCATCTTCACTAATCGTCTTGTTTCACTTCAACTTGACCGATTGAAAGAAGAGGCAGAAAAAGTTGAACGGATGACTCCTGAGCAACTTGGGATTCCGCAGGGATTGATGGAGTCAAAGCCATCGGACATCATTCTGATTATAGGCGAGAGTTTCAACAAGTATCACTCTCAGCTTTATGGATATGAAAAGAAGAATACCCCACGGCAGGTGAAACTTGCGAAGAGCGGTAGGTTGGTGAAGTATTCCGATGTTATGGCACCTTGGAATCTCACGTCCTTCGTCTTCAAGCATCTTATGACGACCTACACCGTAGGCGATAAAGGTGACTGGTGTGATTATCCGCTTTTCTGCCAGTTGTTCCGTAAGGCTGGTTATCAGGTTAACTTCCTAACGAATCAGTTCTTGCCTCATGCTAAAGATGCCATCTATGACTTTAGTGGAGGCTTCTTTATAAATGATGAGATACTGAGTAAGGTGCAGTTTGATATCAGGAATGAAGAAACGCATCTTTGGGACGAGGATCTACTGAAAGACTATGCTCGACTTGTGGCTCCACCAGAAGGTGTTATAGATACCGCCTCTGTTCCTTCGCTCACTATTTTCCATCTTATGGGACAGCATGTGAACTATCGCATCAGATGTCCGAAACAGAAGATGAAATTCTTCCCAGAAGACTATGACCGCCCGCAGAACACGCAGAAGGAAAAGAGAAACATAGCATTCTATGATTGTGCAGTATGGTATAACGATTCTGTTGTAGGTGCTATTGTTGACCGTTTTAAGAATGATGATGCTATAATCATCTATTTCCCAGATCATGGTGATGAGGTCTATGGACCAGGTTCTCTGCATCATTGTGGAAGAAATCATACTACGAATATCACAAAGGATATTGCCCAACAGGAATACGAGGTGCCGATGTGGTTCTATTGGACGAAAAAATATGGCAAGAGACATCCTGATATTGTCACATCAATCAAGAATGCAAAGAACAAGCCTTTCATGACCGATGCTGTATCGCATCTTCTGCTTGGTCTTGCAGGAATAAAGTGCAAGGACTATCGCCCAGAACTTGATCTGCTCAGTCCGCAGTATAATGAGAAAAGGCAACGACTGATGCAGCATCTTGTGGATTATGATGAAATAGTAAAAAAATAGGTTCTCTGGTTTTATAGTTTTCAGGTCAGCATTGATAATAGACATTCTGACCTTATAACCCCAAAAACCTTATAACCTCAAGATATATGACACAAATAAGCAAAACAGAATCTCAGGCGATGCGCGGAATTGCTATTCTCGCCATCATGCTACATAATTACTGCCATTGGCTCGGAAAGATGGTTCAAGAGAATGAATACCAGTTTTATGAGCGTAATGTCAGGCGATTGATGGTTGAGGTCGCTCATCCTTCCTGGGAGCTTATTGCTCATCTCATCTCTTTCTTCGGCCATTACGGCGTGCCTGTATTTGTTTTCCTTAGTGCATACGGACTGGTGATGAAGTATGAGAAATCACCTTCTGAAACAGAAAGTGCAGGGGCTTTCATCTGGAAGCATTACAAGAAACTGTTTCTGATGATGATTGTAGGATATTCCGCATACGTCATGGTTGACTATATGACACCCAGTCCTCGCCAATACGAGTTCTGGAATGTAGTGGGGCAGCTGGGTATGTTCAGCAATTTTTACAAAGATCCCGATCATGATATATGGCCTGGTCCCTATTGGTACTTCGGATTGATGGTGCAGATATATATCGTGTATCGCTTGATGCTCTATCCGAAAAATGGTGTGGTAAATAAGTGGGTTGTAGGAGGATTATTCGCTGTTACTCTTTTGGCTCAGTTGTTCTTTAGGCCAGAAGGAATGGCACTTCAATGGTATCGCTATAATGTAATGGGCTCGCTGCCTGTTTTCATAGCAGGACTGATGTTTGCCCGTTATAACCGTTTCAACGAACCTACACGTACTACATACACATTCTTGGCTATTGCATGTACGGCATTGATTTTCCTGTTCAGTCTTTGGTTAGCAACATGGATTGTCGTTCCGTTCCTTATCTGCATAGGTACGGTCGCTATTGTCAAACTGCTTCCGCAATCCCTAATGAATTCTCTTGCTTGGGTTGGAAGCATCTCGGCCGCAATGTTTGTGTGCCATCCAATCACGCGCAAGGTGATAATTCCGATTTCACGTCACGGAGATCTCTTTGCTGGACTGTTGCTCTATCTTGTGGCAAGCATCGTGTTGGCAATTCTCTTTAAGAAACTTCTCGCTGTGGTATCAGCAGAATTTAAGTGATTTGCGTTGGAACGCTCTACCAATTTCTATTGTAAATGAAGATAAAGGACATAGACCTCATTAACGTCTCCCGATTCAGGGCAGAACACATGGGAATGGCGATGCTTTTCGTCATTCTGTTCCATGTTGGTTTGCCAAGATGGAGCGATTTCTATGGTCTGCGCCGAATGGGCAATCTTGGTGTGGATATGTTTCTCTTTCTTAGTGGCGTTGGTTTATGGTTCTCATGGGCAAAGCGGAATGTTGACGGTTCTTTCCTCAAAGATTGGTTTGCATTTTATATGAGGCGTCTGAAACGCATATATCCAGTATGGCTCATAATAGCATGCCTGCATTATATACCCAAATTCGATGGAGTGCATTGGATAGATCTCTTTGGTGACATCCTTATAAACTGGGATTTCTGGCTACATGACGAACTCACCTTTTGGTATATCCCAGCCACGATGATGCTATATATCTTTGCACCACCCTATATGGAACTGATTCGTCGGCATCCAATCTATCATTGGCTTGTACTGATAATGGTGATGTGGTGCATACTCGTTCAATGGGTAACGCCAATCCATAGGGCTGTAGGGCATATTGAGATATTCTGGAGTAGAGTACCAATATTCTTCCTTGGCATCAATATGGGTGAGATGGTACGACAGAAGAAAAGTCTTGACGGACAATGTATCTGGATGGTGTGGATAATGTTCCTTATGTCGCTCTGCACAAGCATCTGGCTCGAACAGGAGATACATGGAAAGTTTCCTCTTTTCATAGAGAGAATGCTTTACATACCTCTTACCGTCACCACGATCATCCTTCTCAACCGTGTATTCCGTAGAACTCCACAATGGTTCAATAAGAGTGTGGCATGGTTTGGAGCCTTGAGTCTTGAAGCATACCTTATCCATATAGAGTTTGTACTCAAGCCGCTTGAGAGGAACACCGACTTTGGATATTGGATGACATTCCTCATAACTGTATCCGTCACAATGCCACTGGCATGGCTACTTCATTTCGTGGTAAACAATGTCGTTCTGAAATATTCTGATAGATTTCTTAGCAAACAAAGATAGCACGATGAAAAATCTCATCCGACTTACACGGCCTTATCAGTGGGTGAAGAACATCTTCATCCTTCTGCCATTATTCTTTGGCGGTGCTCTTACTGATAGGCAGTCTGCCATATATGCCTTGATGGCATTCTTCGCATATAGCTTTGCCGCTTCTGCAATATATTGCTATAATGACATCATCGATGTGGAAGACGACCGCAAGCACTCTGAGAAATGCAAGCGTCCGATAGCATCTGGTGCGGTTAGTATTGCTCAAGGCTATGTTATTATGGCTTTGATGATCATACTCTCTGCTATGATCATTGCATTTATGGGAGATAGGGCATTGCTTGTTGGAGGTGTTGTCGTGACCTATTTTATACTCGACATCCTTTATTGTCGACTTCTCAAACATTATGCCATAGTTGATGTATGCGTTTTGTCGTTCGGTTTTGTGCTTAGAATCCTTGCTGGAGGATTTGCTACTGAGATAACACCATCCAACTGGCTTGTGATGATGACCTTCCTGCTAACTCTCTTCCTATCCTTTGCAAAGCGTAGGGATGATGTAGTGAGAATGCAAAAAACAGGTGAGGCTCCACGACATAACACGGAGCGGTATAATCTCACTTTCATCAATCAGGCTGTCACCATTACGGCATCGGTTACGGTTGTGTGCTATATAATGTACACCATATCTCCTGCCGTCATTCAACGTACAGGTTCTGAATACGTCTATCTCACCTCGGTATTCGTCATACTCGGTCTGTTGAGATATATGCAACTCACACTTGTTGATGAAAAGAGTGGCGACCCAACAAAGATGCTCTACTCAGATCACTTCTTGCAGTTGGTTATCGCAATGTGGTTTGCCTCATACCTTATTATAATATATAATCCATTCTCGTAATGAAGAGATATTATTTCTCCGATTTTGACGGAACGCTGACCACAACTGACTCGATGATGTCAATAATCATCTATCAACGAGGTAAGTTGGGACTAATATTGGCATTACTTCGCATTCTCCCCTGGCTCATATTGATGTTCATGGGGAAATATTCCAATCAGCGAACCAAGGAGCGCCTCCTTCACGATTGCTTTGGACGAATGACCAAAAATGAGTTTAATGCTTTCTGCCAAAAGTTCGCAGATAGTCATAAACATATACTGCGTAAGAGTCTATATGATAAACTCGTTGAGGCTCAACATAATGGAGATGAGATCGTGGTTGTGACGGCAAGTCCTGAAAACTGGGTGAGCCGTCTGGTGCCAGAGTTCAAGGTCTTAGGAACAAAGATGGAATTCAAACCATGTTTCTCAGGAAAATTCCTAACTCCAAACTGCTATGCACAGGAGAAGGTAAACCGCATACTTGAAGCATATCCAGAGTTGAAGACCAACAGAAACGACATTCATATTATTGCATTTGGCGATTCCAGAGGCGACAAGGAAATGCTGGAGTTTGCCGATGAACAATATTATAAACCAGAATAGATGAAGAGTATATTTGACATATTCAAGATACGTAAGGACGAGAGATGGTTGGCAATAGTGTCAACTATTCTTTTCTCGTTCCTTAACTTCATGACCGTCTATTTGTACTGGAACCGTTTCAGCGTACTTTCAGATAACTACCACCGTCTTTTCGTTCGTTGGTTCAGAATTTCAGGTTTTGATCCTCTTACCTATGAGGTGCTTTCATATTGGGACACAGCCTATAATGTATATCGCCATCCGCTTTTGGCTTTCTTTATGTGGCCGTTTAGTCAGTTGAATCAATTGCTCATAACGCTCACCGGCAAGAATTTTGCAGTTGTCATTACAGCGTTGATACTTATCTTCTGCGCCCTCTATTCCAGCCTGTTCTTGTTCCGAATCTTCAAGGACATCATAATGGTGAGGATGCGTGAAGCATATCTACTCACTGGTTTCACGTTCAGCATGGCATTCATCATGCTCTCATCAATGGTGCCCGACCACTTCATAATGTCGATGTTCGCCCTAACGCTGACTCTCTATCTTTCTGGCAAGAAACTATATTGTGGCTCAGCTCTCAATATGTGGCAGACCATCGCATTGTTCATCCTGACGGCTGGTATTTCACTTAACAACGGACTAAAGATATTCCTTGCAGCTCTCGTCACTCGTTGTAAGCGATTCTTCGAATGGCGATACCTGCTTTTTGCAGTTATCATTCCATGTGCCATGATCTGGGGCTTTGCACGTTGGGAATACCGTACCTTTGTGTGGCCGAAGGAAATGGCACGCTATGAAGTGAAGGCGAAGAAGAACCATGAATATATGGAAAAGATACGCCAACAAGTACGTGATTCCATCGGTTCAAAAGATTCTGCAGCCGTAGAAGCTATGGTCAAGAAGATCAAGCGAGAAAAGGCCGCTGAGAAATATCGTAGAGACCATAAGCAAATATGGAATAAGAATACTGGCAAACCTATTGCCAAGGGAGAGTTTATGCGCTGGACAGACAAGACCACTTCCCGATGGGATGTGGCGGTGGAATGTCTTTTTGGCGAAGGAATACAGTTGCACAAGGATTATCTTCTAAAAGATGTCTTGCGCAATCGTCCTTTGATAGTGCGATATGATACGAGTAACATCTTTGGTTATATCAACTATCTTGTAGAGGCATTGACTGTTACGCTATTTATTGCAGGTGTATGGCTTGGCAGAAAGAAACTATTCCTATGGACGGCTCTCTCTTTCTTCATTCTTGACATGGTTCTCCACATGGGGCTGGGGTTTGGCATCAATGAGATCTACATCATGTCTGCACACTATCTCTTTGTGCTTCCTGTTGGAATAGCATATCTTTTCAAGGCAATAGAGGCGAGGAAACAACCATATTTGGTCGTCACTTCCGTGTGTGCGCTGACCGCCGTGTGGTGCTTTGCGTGGAACATTATTAACATCATTGGATATTGTCTATGAAGCAGTTATTGACAAAACATAGAGAGACATTGCTCGTTGCCTTGCTCGGATTTGTCATTGTTGTTGCCCTCAACATCATGATGCTTCAATACCACTATGCACCATGGACAAATCCAAAGGTCGGTTTCTGGAGTGCTTTCTGGAACAGATTTGAAGTTTCTGGTTTCGATCCATATACTTATATCGTAGTATCTAAGTGGCGTCCACTCTACGTACTATCACGTCATCCACTTCTTGCCGGAATGATGTGGCCATTGTCACAACTTAATGGTTGGCTAATGGAAGAGACAGGCGTTAACTGCGCAATCTTTATTGTTGGAGTTATGCTTGTGGCATGTAGTCTCGCAGCATGGATGCTGATGTATAGAATTCAGCGTAAACTATTGGGAATGAGCGTAAAGATTAGTCTTCTACTCACCCTCTACTTCTATTCATTCTCCCATGTCATGCTCACAATCTTTGTCGAGGATCACATGGCAATAACCCTTCCCCTTCTTCTCCTCACCATCTATCTTGCAGGTAGAGCATTGCAGAAAGGAAAAACTATGCCTCTGTGGCAATCACTGCCATTACTTTTCATCTCAACAGGAGTAACCACCACCAATTGCGTCAAGATTGGTTTGGCCGACCTATTCACCCAATGGGGAAAGAAACCATTTAGCAAAATCGTACTGCATTTCCTCGTTTATCTCATCCCTCTTGCCGTGATAGGCGCATTGTATTTCTACCAAGAGGATAGTACCCAGATGGAAGAGCAACGCAATATAGAGCGAACGGTAAACAAACGAATGGAGCGTGATTCCGTCTTTGCTGAGAAATGGAAGAAACAACAGCTTGACAATCAAAAGCATAAGGAGCAACAACTCATTCACCTTTCCTTCGTTACCAATACAGATTATAAGATTGACCGTCTCCCATCTCTTGTAGAAAATATATTCGGTGAAGGTTTTATACTTCATAATCGCTATCCACTTCGTGATGCGAATAAGGATCATCGTCCTGTGCTCGTAAGATATAAGTACTGGTGGAACTATGCTTTTGAGGCCGTTATCGTACTGCTCTTTGCCGCTGGCGTTTGGTGCGGAAGGAAGAAACGCCTTATGTGGATGGTAATGTCAATGTTTCTCTTTGATATGCTACTACACGTAGGGCTCAACTTTGCCTCTGCCGACGTGTATATAATGACTGCCCACTGGGCTTTCGTCATTCCGATAGCCGTGGCATATCTCATCAAGGAAACAGCCTCTATGCCAAAATTCAATATGGCTATTGTCTGTGCCGTTCTATTCCTCACACTATATATGTGGGGACATAATCTGCAAATCATAATCCAGCATATCATTAGATAGATGAAGGTTCTTATTCTAAGTACATTCCAGACATCTGGCGGAGCTGCTATCGCGGCTACCCGACTCATACATGCCCTTCAAAAGAATGGTGTGGAGGCTTCTATGCTATGCAGGAAGAACATCTCATTCGGACCTGCCGGACTTAGGAAACAGTCATGGACCAGTATCTTCGAGCGTGCTTTTATCTGGATGTGCAACGGCTTCTCTACTCGCAACCTATGGGCGACAGACATTGCTCTTTTCGGACAGGACATTACCCATACCCGAGAATATCAGGAGGCCAATGTCATTCATCTTCATTGGGTAAACCAGGGATTCATAACCCTTGCCTCTATTCAGAAGATGCTTGATGATGGCAAGAAGGTTGTATGGACCATGCACGATGCGTGGAACGCTATGGGAGCATATCATCTAAAGATACAGCAGAAAGATGATTATCTTGAACGCTCCACTCGCAAGCGGAAACAGAGGCTCTATACAGGTAGCAGAATACAATTCGTTACCTGTAGTCGATGGTTGATGAACGAGGCATTAACGAGTCCGCTGATGGTTGGTCAAAATGTCGTGGCAATTCCGAACCCGATAGACACAGACATTTTCAAGCCTGTACCACATGCCAATCGTCGTCGTGTACTCTTCGTGGCTCAGTTTGTCAACAATCCCATGAAGGGAATGGAGTATCTCGATGAGGCCGCAAAAATCATCAATGATAACGTGACCGAGTTTGGTCACATAGAAATCCTCGCCCTTGGCAGAGACATTCCATATATCTCCGACACCCACGAAATGGCACGGCTCTACGCATCTGTTGATGCCTTTGTCCTCCCTTCCCTGTCCGAGAACCTTCCAAACACCATCATGGAGGCTATGGCTTGCGGTACACCATGCGTTGGTTTCCACATAGGAGGCATACCAGAAATGATAGACCATCTTGAGAACGGCTATCTCGCCAACTACAAGGACTCTCAGGATCTTGCCAAAGGCATTCTCTATGTGCTTGATGAGGCAAATCACGAACGTCTGTGCAAGTCGGCTCGCGAGAAGGTTATGAAATGCTATAGCGAAAAGTCTGTGGCAGAGCAATATCTACAAATATATCAGGGTGTGAAAATATCTTAGGATGAAGAAAATCGTATTCCATATTATAACGAAATTGGATGTCGGTGGAGCTGAACGTGTTGCGATAAATATTGCATCATATAAGGATCCTGATGTAGAGCAGCATATCGTTGAGGTAATCAGAGGCACATCCGACTTTTCATCACGGATTATTGAAGAGTTACAGCAAAAGCATATCCCATATCATCGTGCATTGCTCCCTGTACTGTTCCATTTTCATTATCTGTTTGAGAAGTTCTGCGCGATACTATTCCCGCTAAGGTTCTTGATCCTATGGCTGAGATACAGACCGACAACAGTACATTGCCACACAGAAATGCCTGATATGGCTATATGGCTGACGATGAAGCTGTTTCCCTTCATAAACGTAAGGGTGGTGCGGACAATCCATAATACTATGCTGTGGACGGGTATGGCAAACATCGGCAGAAAAGTTGAGTTTTTCATGCAAAGACGTGGAGGTAATATTGCTATATCAAAGAACGTACAAGAGGCATATCAGCAGCGTTTTGGTGCACTCGTGCCTATAATTTACAATGGAGTGTCACCTGTTGAGCAAAAGAGGTATGAAAAGATAGTCCCAGGCAGAATCAACATCTGCTTCGCAGGACGTTATGAGGAGCAGAAAGGTATTGACGTGCTATGCTCTATCGTTAAGGCTCTGAAAGATGATGAGAGGTACTACTTTCATTTCTTCGGCTGTGGCAGACAGCAGAATCTGATAGATGAGCTGAAAAGTCTTCCGAATGTGAGTGTTAATCCACCGATGAATGGCATTTCTTCCTATCTGGCATCTTTTGATTACCTTATTATGCCGTCTCGCCACGAAGGATTGAGCATTCTTGCTCTCGAAGCATCATTCAATGGACTACCATTGATGATAAACTCATGTGCCGGACTTATTGACACCCTGCCGACTAACTGGACGCTTAAAGTGGTTGAAAACAGTCTCCAAGAGTGGATGCATATTTTTAAGGATGTACTTCCTGATATTGACAGAAAGCCTCTACTAGAACAGGCATATAACTTTGTCAATCAGCATTTTTCTATGGAGAATATGCAAAAATCATATATCGATTTCTATAAAGTATAGTGATGATGAAAATGACAGTAACGATACTTGTTCCCGTCTTTGGCGTGGAGAAATACATAGGGGAGTGTGCAGAGTCACTCTTTAGGCAGAACTATACGGAGATTGAGTATATCTTCTGCAATGACTGTACTCCAGATGGAAGTATAGGTGCATTGAGTGAGGTCATAGAGCGTTATCCTAACCGTAAGGAGCACGTTCGCATCCTACACAATGAAACGAACAAAGGAGTAGGCTACACTCGAAACCATCTTGTTTCCGAGGTAAAGACTGATTATTTTCTCTTTGTTGATAGCGATGATGTATTGCCGCCCAATGCGGTGTCAGCTCTTGTCAATAAGATGCACGAAACTGATACCGACATTGTGGATGGTGCCTATGCTATCTATAAAGATGGTAATGCGGGCAAGAAAGTAAAGCCATCACATGATGATCCATCAAAATATCTTGATAAGGTCCTGTGCCAGAATATGATACTACCTCGTATCTGGGGCAGGCTCTATAAGGCATCCGTGCTTCAGATGGTGAAGGATCTTTTCATAGAGGGTATCGACTATGCAGAGGACATCTGTGCCACAAGCCGATTGGCTTGCGTCACTTCACGTTCGTGGACGGATGAAGTCGTCTATTACTATCGCACGGACAACATCAATTCCTATACACGAAACATAACGAAGAAAAACATCCTATCGTATTTCAATGCAATGGCGGTAGTACTCTCATTCTATCATCAACGCAAAGGGCATCTCCCTATGTCGTTAGAGATAGGTGTGCTTAATGCCTTTCGTGAGTGTGGCAGAGCTCGCATTGACATTCGTAAGGCAGATGAGATAATCGGCTATATACCAGAGCATTTCATGGCTCAGTTCTTATATTGGCTCTTCCATAGAAAGTCGAAAGCCGTGTTGATTTTCGCTGATTATCTTTACAGATTGGTAAGAGCTATATAGAGCTTTAGTTCAAATCCGACATAAATCATGTCTGAATCATTAAAACAAAAAACAGCGAAAGGTCTTTTCTGGGGAGCTATGAATAGTGGCACTACCCAGATTCTCAATCTCGTAATAGGTATCGTCCTTGCTCGTCATCTGACCAAGGGCGACTATGGCGTAGTGACCGTACTCACCATCTTCACGGCTATTGCTGGCGACCTGCAGAGTGCCGGTTTTACGCAAGGACTCATTAATCTCCACAAACCTACGGCACGCGACTACAACTCTGTCTTTTCGTTTAATGTATGTATGTCGGTGCTTATGTATGCCATACTTTTCTTCTGTGCACCACTCATTGCCCAGTTCTATCATCAGCCGTGCCTTACTAATGTGTCTCGCTTGGTATTCCTTACATTCTTCATATCCTCGCTAGGCATTGCCCACGGAGGCTATATGGCGAAAAACATGATGAATAAGGAAATGGCAATCATCGGAGGTCTTGCCCTTATCATCTCTGGTGCTGTCGGCATCACACTTGCACTACTTGGCTTTGCCTATTGGTCGCTTGCCTGGCAACAGGTTACTTATATGATTGTAATCAACGTCGGGCGCTATTACTATGTTCGTGATTGGCGACCACGTCTTTCACTCGACTTCGGTCCTGTGCGAGCTATGGCTCCATTTGCCCTTAAAATTTTTGTTACCAAGATTATAAACACAATCTCTACCAATGTACTTACCATTATCTTCGGACGTAAGTTCGCCATTCACGAGGTTGGAAGCTATGGTCAGGCATTCAAGTGGAATACTATGGCATATTCGCTTGTAGCAAATACAGTCGGTCAGATAGCCCAGCCTGTTCTCGTCGAGTCAGAGAAGAACCAGGCATTTCGTAAAATGCTACGTTTCACGTGCTTCCTATCCATGCCTCTGATGTTCGGTTTCGCCTTGGTAAGCAACGAGTTTATACTCATCACCATCAAGGAAGAATGGATAGAATGCGTACCGCTATTGCAGGTGCTGTGTATCTCTGGTGCCTTTATGCCAATCCATACGATGTATCAGAATCTCGCTATCAGTCGTGGCAGAAGTGATATCTATATGTGGCTCAATATCGGTCAGATAGTATTACAGATTGCCATAGTCTTTACCTTCTCTGATTATGGAATGTTTGCTATGGTTGCAACCTATTCAGCCATGATGATTCTATGGCTCTTGCCTTGGCATCTCTTCACAGGCAGACTCATAGAATACAGTTGGTGGCAAGCCTTTAAGGATGTCGCTCCATTCACAATCGCGGCAGCAGCTACTATGGCTCTAACATATTACACAACTCTTTCTCTCACAAACATTTACATTCTCTTAATATCTCGTTGTATCCTTGCGGCTATCATTTACTATGCAATTATGAAAATTGCCAAGGTACAGATA
This sequence comes from uncultured Bacteroidales bacterium, assembly GCA_902778265.1. Lineage (GTDB taxonomy): Bacteria > Bacteroidota > Bacteroidia > Bacteroidales > Bacteroidaceae > Prevotella. The sequence goes on from CACYXI010000004.1 coordinate 53,307, forward strand.
CTAAAAGAATGTGAGGAGTTTGTATTGAAGAAAATAAGCAATAAATAAGTAATCAATTATTTGAGCAGTACGATTAAGAAATTAATGCGAAATTAATTCTTGTTTTTATGCATCTTGAAATATATTAATGTCCTAATTAACGTCTTAATTTGTGTCCTAATTAATGTTTCGCCGTAAGGCTTTTTTTGTAACACATTAATTTGGACATTAATTAGGACATTAATTGAAACATTAATATTTCAACCGTACAGGTTGGAATAATTCTGCGCATTTACTTATCAGATTTCCTCATTTTCCACTTTTCATTTTTCATTTACTTCAGGTTCGCTTCTAATTCGCTTCTAATTCGCTTCTACTCCCTTTCATGGAATGGGACTTACAACGGATTAGCAACGGACTTACAACGGCTTTGCTACGGAGGATCAACGAAAGCAAAACAGTCATTGAGCCGCATCGCTCACTTTTACATAAAGAAAAACAGAATTTTCACACTACTCGTCAACTCGTCACCCTCAACGCTGTAATAGTATGTATATCAACGAATTGCACGGGTGATTCATTTCGTTTCACTCGTCACCCACTCATCACCCTCACGTAGCATATTAATCTGATACA
>CACYXI010000005.1 GCA_902778265.1 uncultured Bacteroidales bacterium
AATTTTGTTTTGCTCTAAAACTAGAGCATTTTTCAAGAGAATTTGCTCTAAGATTAGTGCAATTTGACTTATTTTAGAACAATCAGATAAGATTCAACAATTTTACCCCTTTCTCATATCAATCCAAATGGAAGAAGTCGGAGATGATTTTTCCGATGGTCTTTTTGTTGTTGATGAAGGCTTCCAAAACCTTGACCGACCCTCTCTTATCTCCCTTAAAGGGAGAGGAATGTTCTTCATCTGCTTTATTTAATGGGATGATGTCGTAATCGGCGATGGAAGCGGGCATGAGACAAGAGTTGCCTTCGGAAACGGTTACTTCATAGCCTGTACTTCTTACTCGCAACTTGCAATCGCCATTGAGAACCATCAGGATGATGAAGGAGTCGTACTTGATCATGTTGCGATGGAATGACTCGGTGGTCTCTATCACCTTGATGGAGAAGAATGGGGTATTGAGGATCTCATTTACCGACCCTCTCTTATCTCCCTTAAAGGGAGAGGAGTCATTCCCCGTGCGATATTCGGGATAGACCTTATAGTCGATGGCTTGTGAAGCGAGTTCCGTGTGGAGCTCGCGTGGTTTGCCATCAAGTCCTGGGCGATTATAATCGTAGATGCGATAGGTGACGTCTGAGGACTGCTGTACCTCAGCGAGTTTGATGCCTCCGCAGATAGCGTGTACTCGTCCGGCTGGGAGATAGAAGACATCGTCTTTGTGTACCTCGTGCTTTGCAAGGACTTCACAGATTGTGCCATTGGCTACTCGTTCCTTGTATTCCTCTGGTGTTATCTGTTGCTTGAAGCCTGCATAGAGGTATGAGCCTGGCCTTGCATCAAGGATATACCACATCTCGGACTTGCCAAGTTTGTTGTGCTCTCGCTTTGCCATCTCGTCATTAGGGTGTACCTGAATGGAGAGGTCTTTGTGGGCTTCGATGATCTTGGTGAGGAGTGGAAGCTGGTTGTTGTATTTACTTGCTACCTGCTTTCCGAGGATCTCCTCTGGTCGGCGTGAGATTACCTCGGTGAGGTTGTAACGTGCCCATGTGCCGTTCTCTACCTCTGACTCGGAGTTTGGAACGCCAGATACTGTCCAGTCTTCCGTTCCCCATACGAGGGTCTTCCTGTTCTGCTTGAAGAGCATAGGATAGAGTTTGTTTCGGGAAGACTCTATCACGCATCCGATGGTCATGATGCGACAATCGCTCTTTGCCCTCATCTCATGACTGGTGCATTTCTCTACATAGACGAAGGTGTCCTTGTCGCAGATGGTGTGCTGACCATCGAGTATCACTTCCACCTCACCTTCCATCACATAGAATGCCTCCTGCATATCAGGATGGATATGGGCGGTTGCGGTTTCTCCTTCCTTGAGGGTGGTGACTGCTATCTGAGTGAGGGAACAACCAGCCTCGCTACTGGAGAGAAGGACACGTTTCTGGCCCACTCCGTGGGAGGTGAGGATCGGGGATATGTCGGATAGTTTTCTGATCATAAATGATACAGGTACTAAATTGATGCCAAGGGATTGCTTGGAGGTGTGCGTAACTGGCTATGGGATAGGTGGTTGAGGGATTGTTGCTTCACCGTGGGGCGGTGATGGGAGGTGAAGCAGCCAAATACGGCTGCTATTAGAGATTGGCAGCCAAATATGGCTGCTACTGGGTAAACAATACTGCTGCTGTTGGAGGGATGTAAATGTGGCAAAAAAAGAGGGCGTATCAAAAGTCAAAAGCCATTTTGAAAATCCTACAGATTGATACATCTCAATAGAAAAAGCCATTTCTAAACTGATTTTCGAGTCACAAAATGGCTTTTTCTTTACTGTTTGAGGGTGCCCAACTTACAGATTGAAAGATGTAAAGTTACGGATTTGACTTTTGATACCCCCTCTTGGGAGGGATAAGTAAGGGATGTTATAATTGCATTATTCTTTCGAAATCTTTGGCTGCAATGATTGCCTTTTCTTCAGGCTGAAGTTTGAGGTATTTGCGGAGGGAAGATTCGGTGGTGTGACCGGTTATTGCCATTATTGATCTTAGGGGAACACCTTCGGAATAGGCTATTGTGGCAAATGTTCGTCTTGCTGTATGCGAACAAAGCATATCGCAAAAGCGGGGACCTGACTTGAAGCCCATCCTATGTCGGTCAATCTTGGCTTCGTATGTCCAACCTATCAGTTCTGCTATAAACTTCAGATTTCTGTTGAAGGTTGAGTCGTTGATGTGGGGTAGGGAACCGTTGTGCTTCATTAGTATTTCTTTTACGCGCTTATCCAAAGGAATGAGGACTTTCTTGCCAGTCTTCTCCTGAATGAGCGAGAGAAATTCTGTGTTATCAATATCTATAAGCATCTTTAGGCTGATGCGCTTGTAGTCAGAGATACGTTGCCCAGTCAGGCAACCTATCACGAACTCGTCTTTTGAGTTGGCGAGCTGTGTGGCATATTTTGTAGTGATGCGTGATAGCCACTTCTTCTTAGTCGTATCATTTACGTTAGCATTAAGAATGTGCTCCCTTATTGTTTCAGGAGAGGATAGGTCGAAACTTATGAGTTCGTCAACCTGATTCTTTGTCAGGTAAATGTGGTCAACAAGTTCTCCTTGGGGAACAAACTGAGAATTGCGGAAGTCTTCAGTTCTTGTCAGTTTTGATTCATAGGCAGCAGATATTATTGATCGTATTCTTGACAAAGTGCTATGAATGGTATTGGGACGATGTCCTTTATCGGTTAACCATTTTAGAAAGTCGCGTTGGAAATCCATCGTGATGTTCTCAAGAGTGAGTTTTACATTTCGCTCATTCTCGTATTTCCTTATGTTGTTCAGGAGGGTTTTGATGTTAGTGATGTAGCCATTGGAAACAAGTGAAGAGGTGCCTTTCCTTTGTCTTGAGCCATTCTTCAATTCTTCGATATACTGCTCGATGTAGTTAGAGAAGAGACATTCCGTTTTCGTGTTTCCTTTGGTAGGTAGTTGTTCCCCGTTGAGTACCTTTGCCTTGATTGAACGAATCGTACTTGCCGCCTTGTCTGGATCAAAATCGGCTTCAAGAGTAATCTTTATCACGGAAAGTAATGTGACCAACTGTCCGAAGTTTATTCCCATAGGTGTAATCATTCGGCTGGAAACATATTGTAGCGAACGGTATTTCTTCCAATCCGTTTCTCTGAGAACGACACCAGTAGAGTATTTCCTGTTGAGCTTGTTTGCGCGTGTTCTGATGTAGATAGTACCGTAACCTTGCAGGGCTTGTTTTGTGGATTTTATAAAGATGTATTCCATGAGTCTTTGATTTTAGAAATTAGTGTAAGGTAATGTAATGATACAAAAAAACGCTGAATGATTTCTCATTCAGCGTTCTTGTTGGGATACCCGGACTCGAACCAGGAAAGGCAGGACCAGAATCTGCAGTGTTACCATTACACCATATCCCAATACTTGTTTGCAATGTTTGAAACCCTTGTTCCTTGATTGCGAGTGCAAAGGTACAAACTTTTTCTGTATCTTGCAAGAAAAACGAGAAAAATTTTCAAAAAAAATCGCATTTTAGCTGTTTTGCGCGAAAAACTAATAAAAAATTGCAATTTTTAGGACTTTTGGAGTGAAATTTCAAGAATAATGAGTAACTTTGTAGCCGATATGCGCTTTTGCTCTCAACTGTATGCAAAGTGAAGGGTGGAGGCTTAATATAAATAATGTATAATAAAGAAATATTTAGTGGATTCAATAAAAGAATTGGTGAATGTTGCCGTTAAGGGCATACAGGAAAAGAAAGGTAAGGGTATCAGAATAATAGATCTCCGTGGTATTGATGGTGCTATTTGTCAGTATTTCATCGTGTGCGAAGGTCAGAATCCTCAGCAAGTGAGTGCAATCGCCGACTCTGTGGAGGATATGGTACGCATCGAACTCAAGGATAAGCCTACTCACGTTGTAGGTACGGAGAACGCTCTCTGGATTGCTATGGATTATGTCGATGTTATGGTTCATGTCTTCATGCCAGAAGCTCGCGACTTCTATAATCTTGAGAATCTCTGGGAGGATGCTCCTGCTGAGGATATTCCGGATTTTGACTAAGGGTTGGTGTTCGTAAAAAACAGCCAACATAGAGAGCAAGCTCTATGGCTTGTGAAACTTAAATCTGAAAATCAAACAATGCAAAAGCAGAATTTTTCTAATAACGATAATAAGCCTAAGATGCCTAAGTTCAACATGAACTGGATCTATGTGATGATTCTGATAGCTCTGTGCGTCACGTTCTTCACCGACGGAGGCAGTTCATTGCTGAGTGGCTCAAGTGCCAACAAGGTGTCGTACAGCACCTTCAAGGCTTATGTGGATAGAGGCTATGCCAATAGGGTGGTAATAAATAAACCAGAGAACTATTTGCGCATGTACGTATATGGAAGGAACGTGCGCGATGTGTTCAAGAAATCTGCCAAGGAACTGGGACAGGATCCTTTCGTTGAGGTGGAGATCGGTAGCGTTGACCAAGTTGAGGATTTCCTCAACGCAAAGCAAACTGAAGGTAAGTTCAAGGGCGATGTGGCTTACGATAATGAGAAGTCGGGTGGCATCGTCAGCTTCCTCCTCAATATTGCTCCTCTTGCGTTCTTTATCTTCATTTGGCTCTTCTTCATGGGAAGAATGGGCGGTGGAGGCATCGGTGGCGGTGTGTTCAGCGTGGGGAAATCGAAGGCTCGCGTCTATGGTAAGGAGAATGGGGTAGGCGTTACATTCAAGGATGTAGCAGGACAGATAGGCGCTAAGCAGGAGGTGCAGGAGATAGTAGAGTTCCTGAAGAATCCTGCGAAATACACGGATCTTGGTGGTAAGATTCCAAAGGGCGCTTTGCTCGTAGGCCCTCCAGGAACTGGTAAGACCTTGCTTGCGAAGGCTGTTGCGGGTGAGGCTGGCGTTCCGTTCTTCTCAATGTCGGGTAGTGACTTCGTTGAGATGTTCGTGGGTGTAGGTGCTTCACGTGTTCGTGATACATTCCGTCAGGCAAAGGAGAAGAGCCCTTGTATCATCTTCATCGATGAGATTGATGCTGTTGGTCGTGCGCGTTCAAAGAACCCTTCTATGGGCGGTAATGACGAGCGTGAGAATACCCTCAATGCCCTCCTTACTGAGATGGATGGCTTCGGTACCAACTCAGGTGTCATCATCCTTGCGGCTACCAACCGTGTGGATATGCTCGATAAGGCTCTGCTTCGTGCAGGTCGTTTCGACCGTCAGATTCATGTTGATCTTCCTGACCTTACAGAGCGTAAGGAGATATTCCAAGTACATCTGAAGCCTATCAAGGTGGAGGATACACTTGATATTGATATGCTTGCACGTCAGACTCCGGGCTTCTCTGGTGCTGATATTGCCAACGTATGTAATGAGGCTGCCTTGATTGCTGCCCGTCACGATTCAAAGGTGGTTAGCCGTCAGGATTTCCTTGATGCCGTTGACCGTATCATCGGTGGTCTGGAGAAGAAGACAAAGGTGATGACTGCTGCTGAGAAGCGTGCTATTGCGCTTCATGAGGCTGGTCACGCTACTATCTCTTGGTTCACGGAGTTTGCCAATCCATTGGTTAAGGTCAGCATTGTGCCACGTGGTAATGCCCTTGGTGCTGCTTGGTATATGCCAGAGGAGCGTCAGCTTAACACTAAGGAGCAGATGCTCGACGAAATGTGCAGTTTGCTTGGCGGTCGTGCTGCTGAGGAACTCTTCACAGGTCATATCTCTTCTGGAGCCATGAATGACCTTGAGCGTGCCACAAAGAGCGCGTACGGAATGATTGCGTATGCAGGTATGAGCGATAGATTGCCTAATATCTGCTACTATAATAATAGCGAATACAGCTTCCAGCGTCCTTATTCTGAGGCTACTGCCCAGATGATTGACGAGGAGGTACTGAAGATGATCAACGATCAGTATGCTCGTGCAAAGGCTATTCTTACCGAGCATAGGGAAGGACATAATGAGCTTGCACAGTTGCTTATCGACCGAGAGGTGATCTTCGCAGAGGATGTGGAGCGTATCTTCGGTAAGCGTCCTTGGACTTCACGCGCTCAGGAAATCATTGATGCCAATGATGAGCAGAAGGCTAAGTTCGAGGCTGAGGCTGCTGAGTGGGAGAAGCGTACCAAGGGTACTGTGGATTCTGCTTCTGATTCTGCTTCCGCTTCGGATAACAATGGAGGTGAGGCTCATGAGTAACTTTGTCGTTAGGACTATCACGGGCGTCCTGTTCGTGGCTGTTGTGGTGACTTGCTTCCTCAAGCCAATGGCAATGGTCGGTTTCTTCGCCCTTGTAACTGGTTTGTCGATATGGGAGTTCACGGGACTTGTGAATCAGCGGGAGAACGTTAAGGTGAATCGCTTCATCTCTACCGTTGCAGGTGTGTATTTCTTCCTTGCCTTCGCAGGGTGGTGTATGCAGATTGTTTCTTCTGCTGCTTTCATTCCTTATCTCATCACGGTGGTGTACCTCTTCATCAGCGAACTCTATCAGAGAACTGAGGATGCCATCAACGATTGGGCTTACACCATGCTCTCGCAGATGTATGTGGCTCTGCCTTTTGCTTGCATCAATATGCTCGCTTTCCGTAGTATGGAGGGCGAGACCATATACGGTCTCTTGTTGCCTCTGAGCATTTTTGTGTTTCTGTGGTGCAATGATACTGGTGCTTATCTCTCAGGTTCGCTTTTGGGCAAGCATAAGCTGTTCCCAAGAATTTCTCCTGCAAAGTCGTGGGAGGGTAGCATAGGTGGAGGAATCCTCGTGTGTGTAGTTGCGTGGCTTATGTCTTGCGTTGACCATAACAACGTGCTTGAGAGCTTCGGTACAACTCCTACGGGATTGAGCACTCTACAATGGATAGGTATGGGCTTGGTGGTTGTCTTCTTCGGAACATGGGGCGACCTCGTAGAAAGCCTTTTCAAGCGCACCCTTGGAGTGAAGGATAGCGGAAATATCCTTCCTGGTCATGGGGGAATGCTCGATCGTTTTGACTCATCTCTGATGGCTATCCCAGCCGTTGTGGTGTATGTGATGAGTGTGACGATGTAAGTTGTAAATGAAAAATGAACAATGAAAAATTATAAATTACAGATTACCATTTGAGGTAGAAATACAAACTTGTATTTTTCATTTTTCACTTTTCATTTCATGATTTAAATAGGGCCTTGTAGCTTAGCTGAATAGAGCGTCAGATTCCGGTTCTGAAGGTCGTGGGTTTGAATCCCACCAGGGTCACTGTTAGATTGCTGAGTATATGTGGATGCGGTTCATGTATGCTCAGCTTTTTTTGTGTCGGTATTTCAAGGATCGCTTTGCTTTTTCTCCCTTCTCTGCAATGGGATTTGGTACGGATTTGCAACGGACTTGCAACAGATGCGCTCATGTCATTTGAAATGCTGAGGGGGATAAACGAAAACTCCCAGCACACTTTGGTGCTGGGAGGGTGAGACATGAATAACATGTACAATTTGCTATGTAACAAGTACAATAGGTTGTACAAAAATGTTTATGGTGAGATTCTTAATCGAGTGAGTATCAAATCTTTAGTTCGGAAGGGTGAAGGTTACAGGAACGCTGTACTTGGTGTTCACTCGTTCACCCTCATGACGACCTGGAATCCACTTTGGCATTGATGAGATAACTCGCTTTGCCTCTTCGTCAAGAAGTGGATCGGATGAGCTTGTGATCTGTACGTCGGTTACCTTACCCTCGTTAGTGATTACGAAGACGCAGTTTACACGTCCCTGAATCTTATTCTGCTCTGCGAGAGGTGGATATTTCACGTTGTTGTAGAGATAGTTTGCAAGTGCAAGTGTGCCGCCTGGGAACTCTGGCATTTCCTCTACAACTTCGTATATTCTGTTTGAACTGTCAACACTTGCCGCTGCAACCTCTCTTACCTGCTTTGCCACATCGCCATACTTCAGCATGAAGAGACCGCGATCTCTGCTCTTCTGCTTTGATCCGCCAATCTGCTGAACGATATAATCGGCAGCGGAGAGTCCGCCTGTAGTGCTTTGTTCTACAGCTGCAAGGATGTCGTATGTGCTTACTTTGAATGTAACAGGGGCATATTTCTTGTAGATGTCCTCAACGCGAATCTCAACTGTAGGTTGCTTGATCTTGATTACGCTGAGAAGCTGCTTGTAGTAGTTCTTTGCCATACAATCCTCAATGAAAGCCTCAATCCATTCGTTGCGTGCCACCATACCGTTGGTAGCTGTCATTTTTTCGAACAATTCGCTTGTGGTGAGCATAATACATTTGAGAGTGTTGTATTTAGGGCTCAGACGGGCAAACGAGATACCAACGCTATCGTGTGGGATGTAAACCTGTTCCATAAGACTCTTGAGTGCACGGTCAACGAGTGATGTGGAGAGGAATGTCTTGAAGTCGCAGGTAACATCGCCATTATTGATGGTGAGTGCGTTCTTTATTTCGGAGAAACTAAGTGTGAATGTGAAATATGGCACATTCTGGCGGGGATTCATAACGAATACGTCCCATGTTAGTTGTGATGCTTCGAGAGCCTCAATGAACTTAGGATTGTCGTGTATTTCCTTTGTAAGGAGATACAATGTAAAATGGTAGTTTACATAGCGGTTTTCTTGTGCGTCAGTCTTGAACTTACCTTCGGTAAGCTCAGGGAAGAGAGGGACGAAATTACCTTCCTCTTTATTGAAAACAACCTTGACACGTTTCTCCTCAAGTTGTATATTGGCGAGCGTAACCTTGGTAATATCGTTGTATTTACCAAAGGCATCCTTCAGTCTGTCTATGTATGCACTGATACATTCACGTGCATCGTCCTCTGTCATCTCTAATGCCATTATTGGTAGAGAGAATAGCGTCAACGCTATCAGAAGTAGGGTATTTCTTACTGGTTTCATAGGAAATAAATGTTAAGTGGTTTATTTTGGTGATTATTAACTCTGGATTATAAGGTTTACTGGTTTTCGGGCTTTCGGCTTGTGGATGTCATAGTAAACTATGAATCTTTAGCTTTTTATCTTAAACCGTTTTACCAAACTTACGTTGCAAAGTTAGCAAAAAAAACTGAACAAACAAATTTTTTTGCACATTTTTGTGTTTTATATGCAAAAAATGTTGTAAATCCATTCCATTTCATGGAAAATACTGCGTTTTTAGTGTAATATTTACAAAAGAATAATGCGTCCTCGTACTTTTCTCCATTCTTCATACGGAGGAGGGTAGGGGAGAGGGCGATAAAATAGGATTATATATGGTAGAAATAGGACTATGTGAGCAAATGTGTATAAATGATGTGGAAAATATAGGATAAAGTGATTATATGTAAGTGAAAAGTAGTAATTTTGCAAGAGATAAGTATATTTAATGTAAATTGGAATGAAACTTAATCTTGATAGAATAGCGATAATGTCTTCTGCCGGGGATGTAACCTATAGGGAGATGTTGCAGCATGTGAGTGTGTTTGGGAGTCATACAAAGGAACTGAATCCAAAGAAAACCATCATCTTCAGCGAAAACAGAATTGGCTGGGTTTATGCCTTCTTTTCTGTTTGGCAGAACAGGAGCATAGCTGTTCCTGTTGATGCCACAGCTACTGTTTCTGACCTTGAATACATCGTGAGGGATTGTATTCCTGAGTGTATGTGGGTGTCAGAGGGTTGTGAGAAGGTGGCGAGGGAAGTTGTAAGTCATTTGGACTTTGACGTTAAGATTCTCGTTATCAATGAGGTTGAGAAGGAAAATGCTAATGGCTTTGAGGTTGTTACCTCTACTATTGATCAGACAAGCTATGGAGACGACGACATTGCGCTTATCATCTACACCTCTGGTACTACAGGATCACCTAAGGGCGTAATGCTGACCTACAAGAATCTGTGGGCAAACAAGGCTGGTGTATGCGATGAGGTTAATGTCTTTAACGGCAAGAGAAGGACATTGATGCTTCTTCCTGTGCATCATGTGTTGCCGCTGATGGGTACTCTCATTATCCCAATTTTACAGGGTGACGGCATCATCATCTGCGAGACATTGCAGGGACCTGACATTATGGAGGCTTTGTGCAGAGGTCAGGTAGGAATCTTCGTTGGTGTGCCAAGACTGTGGCAGATGCTGTATTCTGGCATTATGAAGAAGATAAATGCCAGTTTCGTGGCTCGTACATTGTTCAAGATCTGTAAGAAGGCTAAGAATCCGAAGCTCTCAAGGATTGTCTTCTCTTCTGTTCATAAGAAGATGGGCGGTCACTTGGATTACTGCGTGTGTGGTGGTGCAGCCCTTGACAAGGAGATAGGAGAGGGACTTACGGCTCTTGGCATTCAGTTGCTTGAGGGATATGGTATGACGGAGATGGCTCCTATCATAGCGTTTACCCGTCCGGGAGATTATATCTGTGGTTGTGCTGGTTTGCCTTTGCCATCCGTAGAGTGTAAGATTGTGAATGGAGAGCTATGCTGTAAGGGTAATAACCTTATGAAGGGCTATTACAACCGTCCAGAAGAGACCGCACAGGTGATTGATGCTGACGGGTATCTTCATACTGGTGATCTTGCCTATCTTGACGAGAAGGGGAGGGTGTATCTCACAGGTAGAACGAAGGAAATTATCGTTCTTTCTAACGGTAAAAACGTGCAACCTAACGAGATTGAGTATAAGCTTGAGAAGTATGAGGACAGGGTTAAGGAAGCTGCCGTAATACAGAATGGCGACATGCTTATGGGCATCATCGTGCCTAATGAGGTATGGGCAAGAAACCTTTCCGATGAGGAGGTGGAGATTGCCTTGAAGAAGGAGGTTATTGAGCCTTACAACCTATCTGTGACTAACTATAAGAAGTTGATGAGTATCTACGTGTATCGTGGAGATCTGCCAAGAACCAAGCTCGACAAGCTTCAGCGCTTCAAATTGAAGGATATTGTTGAGGGTAAGAAACAGGCAGAGAAGCAGGAAACGGTACAGGAAGAGCTGACTAATGAGATGCGCATTCTGAAGGAGTATATTGAGTCAGAGAAGAATGTGGTTGTTCATGCTGATGATCATCTTGAGACAGATCTTGCCTTTGACTCTCTTGATAAGGTAGGATTGCAGGGATTCATTGAGCAGACCTTTGGTGTTGATATTCAGCCTGAGATGATGACAACTCTGAGGTCGGTTGCTGAGAAGGTTGAACAGGGCAAGACTCATGTTGACGTTAGTAAGATTGATTGGCACGACATGCTTCTTGCCAATAACTCTTCGCTCGAATTGCCTACTACCTCGCTCTTCTATCCTCTTCACTCCAAGACGTGTAAGGTGTTCCTGAAACTGAACAACCGTCTGAGGATTGTTGGCGAGGATAATGTTCCGAAGAAGGGACCGTTTATCATAGCGCCTAATCATCAGAGTTTCATTGATGGTGCTATCGTTGTTTCTGGATTGAGCTGTAAGACTTTGAAGAATACGTATTTCTATGCTACGGAGGAGCATGTTAAGCATCCTGTGCTGAAGTCTTTGGCTAAGAGGAATAATGTTATCCTGATGGAGAAAAGTAATCTGAAGAACTCGATTCTGAAACTTTCTGAGGTGCTGAAGCAGGGTAAGAATGTCATTATCTTCCCAGAGGGTTCACGTACTTATGATGGTGATATGGTGCCTTTCAAGAAGACTTTCGCCATTCTGAGTAAGGAACTGAATGTGCCTGTGGTGCCTGTTTGTATTCGTGGTGCTTACGGTGTTCTTCCAAGAGGCTCTAAATGGATTAAGCCTAAGAAGATTGAGGTGGAGTATCTGAAGCCTGTTATGCCTGCGAATGGAGACACATACGAGAGCGTTTCGGATAAGGTTAGGGAGAAGATACAGAACGTTTTGAGGTAAAAGCCTAACCAAGCCTTTTCTCACATGAGTTCGAAGACCCTTCGAACTCATGTGAGAAAAGGCTTGGTTAGGCTTCTACTTGAAGTATCTCTTGTACAATCCCATAAAGCCTGCTGCATGACGAGCTTCGTCCTTAGCCATCTCGTGAACGGTGTCGTGGATAGCATCAAGACCAGCAGCCTTGGCGTTCTTAGCAATACGGAACTTGTCCTCGCAAGCACCCTTCTCAGCAGCGATACGAGCCTCAAGATTAGACTTTGTATCAGAGAGTACATCACCGAGAAGCTCTGCAAACTTAGCTGCGTGCTCAGCCTCTTCCCAAGCGTAACGCTTGAAAGCCTCTGCAACCTCTGGATAGCCCTCACGGTCAGCCTGACGAGCCATAGCGAGGTACATACCTACCTCACCGCACTCGCCGTTGAAGTGGTTGTTGAGGTCTTTTATCATCTCTTCATCAGAGCCAGGGAGCTTACCGTCACCGAGCTTGTGAACTGTTGCAAATTCTTGAACGTCATCAACTGACATCTCGTTGAACTTTGATGCAGGTGCTTTACAGATTGGGCACTTCTCTGGTGCCTCAGTACCTTCGTGAACATATCCACATACGGTACAAATGAATTTCTTCTTCATAATGTTTTTGTTTTTGTATTAGGGATTAGATGAAATGAACAATGAAAAGTGAAAATTGAAAAATACATATAACCTTTTTAGGGGTATGAATGTAAATTGTATTTTATAATTTTTCATTGTTAATTTTTCATTTATTACCATTAGTCTTCTACTGTGGTCGTACTGCAATCAGGGCAGAGACCTTTGTAGTATAGCTGTGCCTCGTCAATCAGAAAACCATTTGTCTCATCTTTTGTTGGGAGTAATGGCATTGAGATACTCATGAGGTCGAAAACGTGTCCGCATTTGCGACAGATGAAGTGAGGGTGTGGACGAATGTCACCATCATAGCATACACGATGTTCATCTATTGTTATCATCTGTGCTGCGGAATGCTCAGAGAACATACGAAGGGTGTTATACACCGTTGTACGACTGAGAGTAGGGAAATTAGCTATCAAACCATTATATACATCCTCTATTGTTGGATGAACGCGATGTTCCAGAATGTACTGCATAATGGCTATCCTTTGAAGCGTTGGCTTAATCCCACAGGATGTAAGAACTTTTGACGCATCTTTTGCCTCCATATTTTTTATTAAAATGTTTAGGTTGGTTAATATTTGCTTGCAAAGATAAGGAAAAAAGTTGAAACCATTACAAATTACTTGTAATAATTTCAAATTTTAACTTCTGTTAAGGGTTTTGTGGGCCTTTGGGGTGGAGATGGTGGAGTTATTTCCTATGTAGTATAGAAAAAATCAAAAAAATAATAATGCAATTTTGCATTTTATTTTTCGACTTTTTTCTTACCTCCTATAGATTCATCTCCACCATCTCCACCCCTTTTGCGAATCTCAACGCAACGCTACGCATCTTGACGCAAAAAATGAAATCGTAATGTGTTTGCTTGCGTATCTCCTGAAAATTTTGTATCTTTGTAATGTGATTGAGAGAGATAAATTCCGGAATAGCTCTTGTTGATCATATTTCCTCCCGTAGTGCCAACGCTCTGAAAAGGCTGAAGCTCTGCTACAGTAGCAGAGATGTAGCAGAGCTTTAGCAGAGGTGTAGCAGAGAGTTAGCAGAGGATGAGCAGAGGATCAGCGTTCTTTGGCATATTGTTTTTACTGATGTGGGGAAAAAAATAATTCCACAAAGTGCACCGTGAAGCGCATTTTGTGGAATCTATGAAGAGTTGCGTAAGTCACGTTTATTCAACTTTTGCCCCTGCAAACTTTACATACTTGATTTTCTTACCAGAGGTGATCTTTGGCTCCTTCCATTCACCATCGAGCACGCAGATAGTTGACTTTGCGTAGATTGGCACATTGTTGATTGCTGCCTGAAGTGTCATGTAGTTTCCAAAGCCTTTTGCAGATACTATGAAGTCATAGTGACGAACGTATGGCTTGAGTTCTGGACAAGCCTCCGCCATTGCATCAACGAGGAGTTCGGCTACACGGTGAGCACCATATTCGGTGTAGTGGGTGTTGTCCTTGCTCTTCTTGTCTGCGCTGACCATGTGGAGTAGCTTAGAGTTGTCAGGACCAAGTCGGCTTTCGAGGTCGGCTGTGATACCTGTTGCATCAACGAAAGGTACACGTAGTTCGCGGGCAACATACTTAGGTGTTACGGCGTATGCTCCGTGTGTGTCCTTCAGCTGCTCGCTGTCCCTCTTGTCTGGTACATCATCGTCTGATGCCCCCTTCTTTGCACGTGCAGCATTTACGGCTTCACGGTCAACTCGCTTGGTAAACTCACGGCGTACTACAGGATTCATCACGATTGGGGTTGCGCCCTTACCGAGAGCACCACGACAGAACATACGGATGTTGTCATCGAAGGTAAGACCTGCGATGGTGTGCTTGCTGTCGCCAACCTTACCCTTCTCGTCGTTATGTCCGAACTGGATAACGAGATAGTCGCCAGGCTTAATGTCGTCAAGTACTTTCTGCCAATGACCTTCATCAATGAAAGTCTTTGTAGAACGGCCGTTGAGTGCGCGATTGTCAATATACACTTCTTCGGCGAAGAACCCCTGAAGTGCCATACCCCAGCCACGTTCACGTCCTTCCTTCTCAATGTTCTTGTTTGCCATTGTAGAATCACCGATGAGGTAGATGGTGAACGCTTTGTCGGATGAGGTCATCATAACTAAAGTCATGATGCTCATGGCAATGATTGTGATGTATTTACGCATAGTTAGATGGTATTTTTGTTTTTGAATATGAAAGCTTGGACGCAAAGTAACAGAGACGTTGTCTCTTATGCGTTTTAATTTTCAGATGCGATTGCTGCAATGAGCTGATCAGGTGTGACGAGTTGCTGCTCGCCAGTAATCATATTCTTGAGGGTTATCTTTCCCTCTGCAATCTCATTGTCGCCGGCAAGGGCAACGTATGGGATCTGCTTTGCATTAGCATAGCTCATCTGCTTCTTCATCTTCGCAGAGTCAGGATAGATTTCTGTGCGTATGCCGTTTGCGCGTGCCTTATTAGCTATTGGGAGACAATAGGCAGTTTCCTTTTCTCCAAAGTTGATGAAGAGAAGCTGGGTAGCATTCATTGCATCTTTTGGATAGAGGTCGAGTTGGTTGAGAACGTCATAGATGCGGTCAGCTCCGAAAGAGATACCCACACCTGAGAGTCCTGGCATTCCGAAGATGCCTGTGAGGTTGTCGTAACGTCCGCCACCTGTTATTGAGCCAATCTGAACATCAAGAGCCTTTACCTCGAAGATGGCTCCTGTGTAGTAGTTGAGGCCACGTGCGAGGGTGAGGTCAAGCTGGAGCTCGTTCTTGAGAACAGACGTACTGTTCTCAACGTAGGCCTTCATGGAATCAAGGGCAGAGAGGATGTAACGGCACTCTTCTACACCCTTCATTCCAATCTCTGAAGATGCGAGAACCTCAGCTATTACGTTGAGCTTTTCCTCGTTTGTACCTTCGAGTTTGATGATAGGCTGCAGTTTTTCGATAGCCTCCTCTGATATTCCGTTTGCACGGAGTTCGTCATTAACGGCTTCAAGTCCGATCTTGTCGAGCTTGTCAATGGCAACTGTGATGTCAACAATCTTGTCTGCCTCACCTATTACCTCAGCGATACCAGAGAGAATCTTACGGTTGTTGATCTTGATCTGAACGCGAATACCGAACTTGGTGAATACGGTATCTACGATCTGCATGAGTTCAACCTCGTTGAGAAGTGAATCTGAGCCTACAACATCGGCATCACACTGATAGAACTCACGATAGCGACCTTTCTGAGGGCGGTCGGCACGCCATACTGGCTGTATCTGATAGCGCTTGAATGGTAGCTGAAGTTCTTCACGATGCTGTACTACATAGCGTGCGAATGGAACGGTGAGGTCATAGCGCAAGCCTTTCTCGCAGAACTTAGCCGCAAGTTTCAGTGTGCTTGTATTAGCTACCTCATCAGCAGTCATTCCGTGAAGGAAATCTCCTGAGTTAAGGATTTTGAAGAGAAGCTTATCGCCCTCTTCGCCATACTTACCCATGAGGGTTGATAGATTCTCCATTGAGGGAGTTTCTATCTGTGAGAATCCATACAGGGCATATACGTCCTTTATGGTATTGAATATGTAGTTGCGCTTCGCCATTTCGACAGGACCGAAATCGCGAGTGCCCTTTGGTATGCTTGGTTTTTGTGCCATGTTTCGCTAAGTGAAAAGTGAAAAATGAAAAGTGAAAAATACAGGTTTGTGTATTCGTCATTTCCCATTTTTCATTTTTCAAATTTCAATTATTTTCTTACGATTGTCTGATCGCGGTCTGGACCGATAGAGATGATAGTGATAGGAGTCTCGAGCTCTGTCTCAAGGAACTTGATGTAGTCCTTGAACTGCTGTGGGAACTCGTCCTCGCTTGTGTACTTGGTCATATCTGTCTGCCAGCCAGGAAGCTCGGTGTAGATTGGCTCGATACCCTTCTCGATGTCGTAAGGGAAATCGCGTGTCTCAACACCGTTTACCTTATATGCAGTACAAGCCTTAATTGTTGGGAATGTATCAAGAACGTCAGACTTCATCATAATGAGCTGTGTAACGCCATTGACCATGATAGAGTAGCGGAGAGCTACGAGGTCAATCCAGCCACAACGACGCTCACGACCAGTAACGGCACCATACTCATGACCGATGTCACGCATTTTCTTGCCTGTCTCATCAAACAACTCTGTTGGGAATGGACCTGCACCAACACGTGTACAGTAAGCCTTCATAATACCGAACACCTCGCCAATCTTGTTAGGACCGATACCAAGACCTGTGCAAGCACCTGCGCAGATAGTGTTTGAAGATGTTACGAAAGGATAAGAACCGAAATCAACGTCAAGCATTGTGCCCTGAGCACCCTCTGCGAGCATTGACTTACCAGACTTGAGGATTTTACCAACCTCATGCTCAGAATCAACGATCTGGAACTGCTTGAGGTATTCGATACCTTCCATCCATACCTTCTCGGTCTCTGCAAGTGCAGCCTCGTCATACTTGAAACCGAGTGCATTGAGAAGCTGGATGTGACGAGCCTTGCGAGCTGCATACTTCTCTTCAAAACCATCGAGAATATCACCTACACGAAGACCGTCGCGTGATGTCTTGTCGGTATATGTAGGACCGATGCCCTTGCCTGTGGTTCCAACCTTGTTCTTGCCCTTGAGTGACTCGTAGGCAGCATCAAGAAGTCGGTGGGTTGGCATGATGAGGTGAGCTTTCTTTGAGATATGAAGACGTTCCTTGAGTGAATGGCCGCTCTTCTCAAGATCCTTTGCCTCTCCCATGAAGAGGTCTGGAGCAAGAACAACACCATTACCGATGATATTAACCTTACCACCCTGGAAAATACCAGAAGGGATAGAGCGGAGGACGTATTTCTGTCCTTCGAACTCGAGAGTGTGACCTGCGTTAGGACCACCCTGGAAGCGTGCTACTACATCATACTTAGGGGTCAATACATCGACCACCTTTCCTTTACCTTCATCGCCCCACTGCAAACCGAGCAGGACATCTACTTTACCGTTCATTTTTTATATTATTTCTTTATACTTTATACTTTACTCTTTATTTCTTAAGAGAAGACTTGTACCAATCGAAGAGCTTCTGAACACCATCCTCGATTTCAACCTTGTGAGTCCAGCCGAGAGAATGGAGCTTGCTAACATCAATGAGCTTACGCATTGTGCCGTCTGGCTTGTTTGAGTCGAAGATAACCTCGCCCTTGAAGTCAACAGCCTTTACAACGAGTTCTGAAAGCTCACGGATTGTGAGTTCCTTGCCTGTACCAACATTTATGTGGCAGTTGCGGATCTCGCCGAGTGATGGGATAGCACCACCACGACCTGTTGAGTGGTTACGGTCAACAACACCATCAGCCTTCACGCCATAGTGTACGCTTGAGTATTTCTCAATGCCGATGATATCCTTGAAGTCAACGTTGAGAAGTACGTGAACAGATGCGTCTGCCATATCCTCTGACCAAAGGAATTCACGGAGAGGCTTACCTGTTCCCCAGAGAGTAACCTTATTGTTCTCGATTCCGTAGAATGCAAGTACCTTGAGGATAAGAGCCTCGTCTGAGTTTCCGTCGATAACATAACGTACAGTCTCACCATTCTCCTTCATATTAGCTCCTACAGGACGGATGCTGAGGTCGGCACGGATAGAAGTCCAGTCACCGTCATGAATGAGCTTTGCGAGATATACCTTACGCATCATGGCTGGCATAACGTGTGAGTTCTCGAGGTGGAAGTTATCGTTAGGACCATAGAGGTTTGTTGGCATAACTGCGATGTAGTTAGTGCCGTACTGCAAGTTGTATGACTCGCACATCTTGAGTCCTGCAATCTTAGCGATAGCATATTCCTCGTTGGTATATTCAAGCTCAGATGTGAGGAGACAATCCTCTTTCATTGGCTGTGGAGCATTCTTTGGATAGATGCAGGTAGAGCCTAAGAAGAGGAGTTTCTTAACACCATGAGCATAAGCCTCACTTATAACGTTACACTGGATCTTCATGTTCATCATCATGAAGTCGGCACGATAGAGAGAGTTTGCCATGATACCGCCAACGAATGCTGCTGCAAGTACAACTGCATCTGGCTGTTCCTCATCAAAGAACTTCTTTACTGCGTACTGGTCGGTGAGATCCAGTTCCTTGTGTGAACGACCAACAAGATTCTCGTAACCACGAGCCTTGAGGTTGTTCCAGATAGCAGATCCCACGAGACCGTGGTGACCTGCTACATATATTTTACTGCTTTTATCTAACACGATTGATAATTAACAATTAACAGTTAATAATTAACATGCCTTTTGTGGCAAAGACTGGTAATTCGTAATTAGTAATTACTTAACGATTCCCTTCTCAAGATACTCAGCAAGGTTAGTACGAACCTCTGCAGCTACAGAATCAGCCTTTACCTTAGCCATATCGTGCTGAACCATGATCTCAACGAGCTGCTCGAAGCTTGTTGTCTGTGGGTTCCAGCCGAGTTCCTTCTTTGCCTTTGTTGGGTCACCCCAGAGGTTTACAACGTCTGTAGGACGGTAGAAGTCCTCTGAAACCTCAACGAGAGTCTTACCGATGAGTTCCTGTGGACCTGCAACGCAGATACCCTTCTCGTTGATATCCTTACCCTCGAACTTGAGTTCGATGCCAGCAGCCTTGAATGCTGCGTATGTGAACTCACGAACAGAGTGCTGAACACCTGTTGCGATTACGAAGTCCTCTGGTGTCTCGTGCTGAAGAATGAGCCACATACACTCTACATAGTCCTTTGCATAGCCCCAGTCACGGAGTGAGTCGAGGTTACCGAGGAAGAGCTTGTCCTGCTTGCCCTGTGCGATACGAGCAGCTGCGAGAGTAATCTTACGAGTTACGAATGTCTCACCACGACGCTCAGACTCATGGTTGAAGAGAATACCAGAGCAGCAGAACATATTGTATGCCTCACGATACTCCTTGATGATCCAGAAGCCGTAGAGCTTGGCAACTGCGTATGGAGAATATGGGTGGAATGGAGTCTTCTCGTTCTGTGGAACCTCCTCTACCTTACCGTAAAGCTCAGATGTAGAAGCCTGATAGATACGGCAGGTCTTCTCAAGATGGTTGGTACGAACAGCCTCGAGTACACGGAGAACACCTACAGCGTCAACGTCTGCAGTGAACTCAGGAGCATCGAATGACACCTGTACGTGTGACTGTGCAGCAAGGTTATAGATCTCAGTTGGCTGAACCTTACCTACGAGCTTAACGAGTGACATAGAGTCACTCATGTCAGCGTAGTGGAGGTGGAAATTAGGTGTACCCTCAAGATGTGCGATACGCTCGCGGAAGTCAACTGAAGAACGACGGATGATGCCGTGAACCTCATAGCCCTTAGCGAGAAGGAACTCTGAGAGGTATGAACCATCCTGACCTGTAACACCAGTAATCAATGCAATGTTTTTCTTTCCCATTTTCTTTTTTATCTGTTTTGAAATTTGTATTCTTGTTTATGATTTACTTTGAGAATTCCTTGATTCTCTGCTCGTCTGCAAGCTTGCAGATAAGGAGACGACCATCTCTTTCTGCTACGATATAGCCGTCAAGTCCTTGGATAGCAACCTGCTTTGCACCTTCTACGTTTACGATGCAGTTGCTTGACTCAAAGAGCTTTACATTAGAGCTAATGATGGCATTCCCGTCCTCATCCTTCTTTGAAAGAGTCTGAAGTGAGCCCCATGTTCCGAGGTCGCTCCAACCGAAGTCTGCAGGGAATACGAAAATCTCTTCTGCCTTTTCAAGAATAGCGTAGTCAACGCTGATATTCTCGCATTCTGGGTATTTCTCGTCAACAACCTTCTGCTCTTCTGGAGTTCCCATTACTGGGATAATCTCTTCAAATGTAGCAGCGATAAGTGGCTGATACATACGGAATGCGTTTACGATAGTACGAACATTCCAGATGAAGATACCTGCATTCCAGAAATAGTAGTTATGTGAGATGTACTCCTTGGCGGTTTCGAGATTTGGCTTTTCGCGGAATGAGTCAACACGGAATATCTCCTTGTTGCGAAGACTCTGCTGAGCGAGGTCTGCCTGAATATAACCATAACCTGTTTCTGGGCGGGTTGGCTTCATACCAAGTGTGATGATTGCATCAGTCTCACTTGCGAAGTTGAGAGTGCTTGTTATAACACGCTGGAACTCTGCAACATTCATCACTACATGGTCACTTGGAGTAACTACGATATTTGCGTTAGGATCCTGAACCTTGATTCTCCAGCTAACGTATGCTATACATGGTGCTGTGTTTCTGCGACATGGCTCACTAAGGATATTGCCACGTGGAATCTCTGGCAACTGCTCTGCTACAGTCTCTACGTATGCGGCATTGGTCACTACCCATACATTCTCAGCTGGACAAACACCCTTGAAACGGTCGTAAGTGAGCTGCATAAGAGAGCGTCCCACACCGAGTACGTCAATAAACTGCTTTGGCTTATCCTCGGTACTCATAGGCCAGAAGCGGCTTCCAACGCCACCTGCCATAATTACAAGATGATTATGATTCTCTGCCATAATAGTTTGTAATAAGTTTACTCTTTTTTATCTAATTTCTTTTATTTCTTTAATCTTTACACTTTCTACTTTACACTATTACCTAATCTTCCATAAGGTGTTTCATGAAATCGTCAAGATCTTTCTCCAGATTCTCCATGAATGCTCCACCTATTATAATAGTATCGTCGGTATCTGCAATAAACAGTTCATCAACGTGTTCGCCTGTTTCAGTCTCAAGCACAAAGCTATAAGGCATTATGATGCCCATTGAAGAGCCAAACCCATCTTTGAGCAGCAGTTGGCGGAGTGCTTTTGCTGCCTTTTGGTAGAACTGCTTCTCATCCTCCTGATTGTCAATCCATTCGTCAACAACAATGCGAGTGATTTCTTGCTCGTCATCATTAAATACCATGACGTCACCCGTTTCCTGATTGATACGGATGTGGATGTCTGTCATTATTGTAGGCTCTTCCACCTGTGGAAATTTCTGCGACACCTTATTAAGCATTCGCGAAAGTTGTGACTGAATTTTTTCTGACATGACAATTTCTTTATACTTTTAACTTTATACTTTCAACTATCTAACTGAAGTACTCATCCAACTGTTTGTTGGCAGCACCATCGCTATTGTCTATGAAGGATAGTATCTTTCCTTTTTCCATCAGAGCCACATGCGTGGAGATATCTACGGTGTGGTTCAGATTGTGACTGGATATCAGGAGCGTTGCACCAGTTTCCTCGTGATAGTTCGTAAGGAGTTTCTTGAGCTTGTTCTGACTTGAAGGATCGAGAAAGTTGAATGGCTCATCCAATATGACTATCTTTGGTTGGGCAAGGATGGCTGATATGATACCAACCTTTTGTCTGTTGCCAGCGGATAGGTCACGAATCAGTTTTCCTGCTCCCATTATCTCGTCCGTAAGGAAATCCGTATATTGCTCAACGGTCGCCTTGACGGTATCCTCTGGAATCTCATTTACCTTACCGACAAAGAGAAAATACTCTTCGGGTGAAAGGAAGTCGATGAGGAATCCCTCATTTACGTATGCACCAACGAAATGCTTCCATTCCTCGCACTTGGCTGGATTCAGTAGCTCGCTGTCTTCTGACTGGCTCAAACCAACCTCTCCATCAGTCGCTTTTATTAGGTCGAGAAGGAGTCTGAAAAGGGTTGTCTTACCAGCACCATTGTTCCCGACGAGACCAAGAATGGTCCCATCGGGAATAATAAGTTCTGGAATATCTACGGCTCTTTGTTCTCCGTAGTCCTTTGTTAGATTGGTTGCCTTTATCATTTAGATGTTCTTGCCGTGACAGTTCTTGAACTTCAGACCAGAACCACATGGACATGGATCATTTGGACGTGGCATCTTGTCCTTTACGATAGGAGTACGAGACTGCTGTCCTGCAGATGGATCGTTGTATTGTGGACGATCCTCATCCTGCATGGGAGAACCATCACCCTGAAGCTCATCATGCTGAGTTGTCAGCTTTGGCTGTTCTGGCTTTGGCTCTTCTGCTGGTGCCTGATGCATCATTTCCTCTGGAACGTCTGGCTGCTGCTGGTGAATACGAGCACGGGTGAGAGTCATTGAGATTGTATCATGCATCTGGTTAATCATATTATCCCAGAGCTTAACGCTCTCAAGTTTGAAGATGAGAAGTGGATCCTTCTGCTCGTAGCTTGCATTCTGTACAGAGTGGCGAAGCTCATCCAACTGACGGAGATTCTCCTTCCAGTTATCGTCGATGGTGCGAAGCATGATCATCTTCTCGAACTGCTTGATGATATCCTTACCCTCAGACTTGTAGAGATCCTGAAGGTCGAATGTCATATTGTAGATCAGACGACCATCAGTAATAGGAATTGCGATGCGCTGGAACTCATGTCCGTGATTCTCTGCAATATCCTTGATTACAGGCCATGCCATATTCTGGATTCGCTCAGTACGAGCCTTGAACTCAGTCATTACAATCTGGAATGCCTTCTCCTCAAGTTGCTCCTTGCCTACGGTTGCAAATTCATCTTCCGTGAATGGGCATTCCATAGCGAATACCTTGAGGAACTGCTCCTTGCATCCTGCAAAGTCGTTATTCTTCAGAATAGATGTCACACGATCCCAAAGAAGGTTAGTGATATCCATTCCGATACGCTCTCCCATAAGGGCATGACGACGACGCTCGTAGATAACGGTACGCTGCTTGTTCATAACGTCATCATACTCCAACAGACGCTTACGGATACCGAAGTTGTTCTCCTCAACCTTCTTCTGAGCACGCTCGATACTCTTAGAGATAAGTGGGCTTTCGATTCTCTCGCCCTCCTCGAAGCCGAGACGGTCCATAACCTTTGCGATACGCTCGGAAGCGAACAGACGCATAAGCTTGTCCTCGAGAGATACATAGAATACAGAAGAACCTGGGTCACCCTGACGACCTGCACGACCACGGAGCTGACGGTCAACACGACGGCTCTCGTGACGCTCTGTACCGATGATTGCAAGACCACCTGCAGCCTTTACCTCTGGAGAGAGCTTGATATCAGTACCACGACCAGCCATATTGGTAGCAATGGTAACGGCACCAAGACCATTTACTGACTTACCTGCCTCTGCTACAATCAAAGATTCGCGCGCGTGTTCCTTAGCATTAAGTACATTGTGAGGAATGTTCCTCATCTTCAGCATTCGGCTGATAAGCTCTGAAATCTCAACCGATGTAGTACCAACGAGAACAGGGCGACCTGCATTTCTCATTGCCTCGATTTCCTCGATAACGGCTGTATATTTCTCGCGTGCTGTCTTATACACGCGGTCATCCATATCGTTACGCAGAACCTTGCGGTTTGTTGGAATCTCTACAACGTCAAGCTTATAGATGTCCCAGAACTCGCCTGCCTCCGTACTTGCCGTACCTGTCATACCTGAAAGCTTGTGGTACATACGGAAATAGTTCTGCAAAGTGATTGTTGCGTATGTCTGTGTAGCAGCCTCTACCTTTACGTGCTCCTTTGCCTCTACAGCCTGATGAAGTCCGTCGCTCCAACGACGACCTTCCATGATACGACCTGTCTGCTCGTCAACAATCTTAACCTGACCATCCATTACAACGTACTGGTCGTCCTTGTTGAACATTGAGTAAGCCTTCAGAAGCTGCTGAATAGTATGAACGCGCTCTGACTGAACTGCATAGTGCTGGAAACACTCATCCTTCTTCATCAGTCTCTCTTCCTCAGAAAGTGACTTGTCTGCTTCGAGAGCTGAGATCTGGGCTGTAATATCAGGAATAACGAAGAGCTCCTTATCGCCAACCTTGCTTGAAAGCCATTCCACACCCTTGTCTGTGAGTTCTGCGGAGTTTGACTTCTCGTCTGCAACGAAGTACAGAGGCTTTACGCACTCTGGCATACGGCGGTTGTTGTTCTCCATGTAGATCTCCTCCGTCTTCAGCATACCAGACTTGATGCCATCCTCTGAGAGGAACTTCAGCAATGGACGGTTCTTTGGAAGAGACTTGAATGAACGATAGAGGGCAAGGAAACCTTCATCGAGTTTTTCCTTATCGTTTGTCTTCTGACCCTCTGCAATGAGAGTCTTTGCGTCAGCAAGATATTGTGTAGCGAGCTTTCTCTGCACAGCAACGAGCTGCTCAACGAGTGGCTGATACTGCTCGAACATCTGTACGTCACCCTTGGGAATAGGACCAGAGATGATGAGTGGGGTACGAGCATCATCAATAAGCACAGAGTCAACCTCATCGACGATAGCGTAGTTGTGACGACGCTGAACGAGATCCTCAGGCTGCATAGCCATATTGTCGCGGAGATAGTCGAAACCGAACTCGTTGTTTGTACCGAATGTGATGTCTGCCTGATAAGCTCTGCGACGAGCCTCTGAGTTTGGCTGATGCTTGTCGATACAATCTACAGAGAGACCGTGGAACATATAGAGTGGGCCCATCCATTCAGAGTCACGCTTTGCGAGGTAGTCGTTCACGGTTACTACGTGAACGCCGTTACCTGTAAGTGCGTTGAGGAATACCGGACAGGTACCTACCAATGTCTTACCCTCACCAGTTGCCATCTCGGCAATCTTACCCTGATGCAGAACGATACCACCGAAGAGCTGTACGTCATAGTGAACCATCTCCCACTTGAGATCATTGCCACCTGCTGTCCAATGGTTGTGATAGATAGCCTTGTCGCCATCAATTGTCACGAAGTCCTTGCTTGGGTCTGCTGCAAGCTCGCGGTCAAAATCCGTTGCTGTTACGATTGTCTCCTCGTTCTCTGTGAAACGGCGTGCAGTATCCTTAACGATGCTGAATACTACTGGGAATACCTCGTCAAGAGCAACCTCGTATTTGTCGAGTACTTCCTTGTCGAGCTTGTCAATCTCTGCAAAGATGCTTTCACGCTCGTCGATAGGAGTTTCCTCAATCTTTGCCTTCAGCTCCTCAATCTGCTTCTTCAGATCGTTGGCTGAGTTCTGAACGTATGCCTGTATCTCTTTTGTCTTGGCACGAAGCTCATCGTTTGAGAGTGCCTGAATAGCTGGATAAGCAGCCTTAACCTTCTCTACGAGTGGCTGGATTTTCTTGATGTCACGGCTTGCCTTGTTGCCGAATAATGCTGATATTATTGCGTTGAAATTCATATCTGGTTTTGATGTATTCTTTTAAGAAACACAATTTGACTGCAAAAATAATATTTTTTTTTCAAATATGCGAATAAAATTGTGATTATTTGACTAAACGGTATGTATTTATTACATAAACTTCAGGTTTTAGACCATAAACTTCAGGTTTTAGACCAAACTTGGTCTAAAACAGTGGGAGTGACTTACAACCGTTCGGAGCGCGAATACGTAATGATTTTGATATGGTTGGTGCAATTCTATCTGTGCTTACTACCGCCTCTACGTGGCTTGGCTTAACACCTGCTCCGTAGAAGATGATAGGGAATATTACAGCTGATGGGGTGGGGTTGAACTTCTCGCCTGTGTTCTCGTTGACAACCTGCCATCCTGGAGCTACCTCGCAGATGATGTCGCCTGACAATATGAGGCTATAACCGTTTCTGATCTTCAGAAGGTTCTCGTTCGTTGATGAAAGAATGTTCTCTGATGTCTGAATGTCTCTGATTCCCTCACTCAGAAGCAGGAAGTCTCGTGAACGCTTAAGTATCTCAGAAAGACTGAGTTGCTGCTGCTCTATGAGCTTGTGATTGAGATAGATCTGATTGTGATATACGGCATCTACATACTGCCCCTTTCCATAGACGTTGGAAAGGTACATATTGAGCAGATTCGCTGTTCTGTTGATGTAGAAAGTACCCGAAGGTATGCCATATTTGTCATAGTCAACATCCTCTATCTCAGAGTAGCCTGTCGATGACAGAATGAACATAACCTGTCCCTTGCCAAGACGATCCTCAAGTGTCTCTATTATGCGGCTCAACTCATGGTCGAGGCGCATGTAGGTGTCCTGAAGCTCTGTTCTGTTGCTTGCAAGAACGCTCTCCAGTGGCTTGCCCGCATAGTATTGTATGCACAGCAAGTCTGTCACATCGTCAGTACCAAGACCGTTGTCCTTCTGGCACTTCAAAGCTAAAAGCGATACTTCCTCGTTTACGAGCGCACTTCGCTTGAAATCTATGAATTTTCTCTCTCCCGTGAATGGGTGCGAGAATGATTTCTGCATTCCTTCGCCCATGAACAGGCTCAATGTCTCCCCAAGACCGCTCAGAGGCGACCATTTAAGGGTTTTCAGTTTGTCTGCAATAGGGAAGTTGGCAGTTACGCCCATAGCCCATTGGTCTGCCGCCATAGCGTAGGCGTTGGTGGTTGTCCAGCGACCTGTGTTGTCGTCAATCCAGAGAGCTAAGTCTCCTGCGTGACCAGCACTTATGATTGCTGCATCTCGCTCTGGACCAATGCTGTAAACCTTCGACATTCCGTTGGTGAACACCTTTAGTTCGTCACCAATAGTTGTCGTCATAAGATGCTTTGCGGAAACGGCATCACGACCTTGAGCAGGCTTGATGTTCTTGTCTTCCGTACAGCCAGTCCTACGGAGCGTCTTACGGTCTATCCATGAGTTACTTACGATTCCGTTGTAGTAAGGAGTAGCGCCAGAAACAATGGTTGCTGTTGCTGATGAACGGTCGGCTGGGAAATAGTCGTTAATGGCTTTCTCATACACCAATCCGTCTCTCATAAGGCGCTTGAAACCTCCTTCGCCATAGAATCGCTCGAATATCTGAAGGTAGTCGGAGCGCAACTGGTCAATGGTTATGTTTACCACCAGTTTCGGCAGTCCTGCTTCCTTCATCTGTGCCGCCGCCTCGTTAGCACACATACTTGCTAAGAGTAATGCGGTCAGGCATTTGTATATGTTTGATGAATTCTTCATTCTTTATAATTAATACGATTAAAAATTCTGACTAACAAAGATAATGCCAAAATGTTCATTCCTTCGGCATACGACTGAAAAATATTTCCGGAAAGGAATAAAATCACCATCACGAATGCCACATTCCAGCGATGTTTCCACTTCGTCCAAGGTGACATTAGGAATAGCCAGAGCGGATTCAGAATGAGTAGTTCTAAGTTGATTCGTACAAATGGGTGCTCGCTGAATACCATTGTCAGAGGTAGAAGTCCGGCTATTCCGCAAATGTAGAAAAGCGTTACGTCACCACCCTTGAGCAACCTTTTCTTCTTTTTCCTTTCGCAGAGACTCCATACTAACACCAATGCCAATATTACCAATGCGAATGTTGTTGGTGTTAGGAAAAAGTCTGGCATCACCTCAAAATGTGGTTCTCCCGATGGCAGAAGCCAAAAAGCACTATCTACGAGTGCCACTTGTGTTTCATCGGCTCTTGTTATGGTGGCGGAATCGAAATCTGCAGAAAGAACCTCTGGCAGAAATTCCCTTTCTGAATGTGATGCTGTACGGTCTGCTTTTAGTCCGATGACAAGGTCGTTGCCAGCCTTGCACCAAGCGTAATCGTCTGTCTTCCAATGTAGAAGGTCGCGAAACGTCTTGTCGCCTTTCTGCATAGAGGTTTCCTTATAGCTGACCTTTCCTTCTATGTTGTCAAGGATAATATCCCTTGCCTTTGTCGTACAGTTGTCGTAGATGTAGTTGTAGCGATAGATGCGGTTCTCTGGGCGGTAATTCTCGTCCAAGGCTTGCATGATGCGGTCTTTCTCTGCCTCTGTGAGGTTGAGCCTCTGCTGATAAACCGCGCTACCGTAGTATTCATATTCTCGCAGAAAATATTCCGTCGGAATTATCGCCATTGTGTAGTCGGTAAATCCGAGCACGAAGTTGGCAACAAAATTTGGCTGAGAAGCATCGAATACTCCCCAGTTTATTGCAACGTCCATACCTCGTTCCGTATCTACAGCTCTTATCGCCGTATGCCCGTAAAGACTGTAAATCTGGGCATGTGGCTGACAAGTCAACAGGCTGATCTCCGTCTTTGCCGACACTCTAAATGTAAAAAGTGTCAAAAAGACCACTATTGACGTGTAAAAATATACTATATTTCGTTTCACGATGCAAAAATAACTTTAATTTATCACATTTCGTGCTATTATTTCATTTTTTTTCGATAATTTTGCACCCTGTAAACAAAAAACGGTCAAAAAACAGATAAATGAAGAAAATATTTGCTGCAATGAGCATCGCTTTGCTCGCAACTCCAGCTTTGGCTCAGAGTGGAACAAACTCTCCATATTCTATGTATGGAATAGGCGTGCTCTCAGATCAGGGTAACAGTTTTAATAGAGGAATGAATGGCGTTGGTGTAGGCCTTCGTCCTCACAACCAGATAAACTATCTCAATCCGGCTTCTTATTCTGCTGTTGATTCTCTTTCCTTTATCTTTGATGCAGGTCTTTCTCTTCAGATGACCAATTTCAAGGAGGGTAAGGTGAGTAAGAATGCCAATAACGCAAACTTTGAATATGCGGTAGGCGGATTCCGCTTGGCTCGCAATCTTGGCGTTGGCTTTGGTCTCTTGCCTGTTTCAAATATCGGATATAACTTCGCAAAGACTGAGACTGTTGTGGAGGGCGATTTCGCTACCACTTCATTGTATTATGGCTCTGGTGGTTTGCACGAGGTCTTCCTTGGTCTTGGCTGGTCACCATTTTCTGGTTTCTCTCTTGGTGTGAATGGTGGCTATCTGTGGGGCGAAATTGACCGTAAGGTAACCAACTCTTATATTATTAAGAGCCAATATTGTAATGTGAGTAGCTATAAGCTTGATTTCGGTATGCAGTATCAGCAGAAGCTGAACAGTAAGGATGTGCTTACCATAGGCGCTACATACGGTCTCGGCCATAGCCTGAAAGCTGATCCTACATCATCGGTAATCAGTCTCAGACAGATAAATTCGCAGACTACCAAGGCCGACACTACAACGTATGTGGCTAAGGATGCTCTCGATTTCCCTACCCAGATCTCTGCTGGTGTGGCATATACTCATGGAAATAAATGGACGGTAGGTGTTGACTATACCTTGCAGCAATGGGCTGAGGCTAAGTACCCAGAGGATAAGGGTAATAGCTATGTGGCAAGTAAGAATGCTTACAAGGATCTGCATAGGGTTAATGCCGGATTGGAGTATTGCCAGAATCCTGAAGGTCGTAGCTTTATGTCTCGTATTCGCTATCGTCTGGGTGCAAGCTATTCTACTCCTTATCTCAAGATTAACGGTCAGGATGGCCCAAATCAGATTTCTGTTAGCGCTGGTGTCGGCATACCTATCGTGAATGGTTTCAACAATCGTTCTATTCTCAACATAAGTGGTCAGTGGGTTCGTAATGAAGCAACTGGTCTTATCAAGGAAAATACTTTCCGTATCAACGTTGGCTTCACCTTCAACGAGCGTTGGTTCGCTAAGTGGAAGTTTGAATAATATTAGGAGTACAAGGAGTTCAAGGAGTAACGCTCCTTCTTCGCTTAAGGAGTACAAGACGTTAGTCTTTGTCGTTGCTTCTTAGGGAATAAGACAATCGTCTTGTACTCCTTGACTTGCGTAGCTTGATGAGCTTTGCGAATAACTCCTTGTACTCCTTGAACTCCTTTTTTCTATGAAAATATCAAACGGCAATATATTACGTATAGTTCCATTATGGTGTGGGTGCATCATAATGGTTCTCTCGTTTATTGCCTGTAACAACCCGAAGGAGCATACGGCACCTGCCATTTATGCCCGTGACTCCGTGGCTATGATGACAAGCTATGGTGTGAATACGCTCATTAGCGATTCGGGTGTGATGAAGTACCGTATCGTGACAGAGCGATGGGAGGTGAACGAGAATCTGAACCCTAAGAGGTGGATATTCCGTAGAGGATTGTTCCTTGAGCAGTTTGATGAGAAGTTTCATGTTGAGGCTTATATTCAGGCAGATACCGCCTTTTGTTTTACGGAGCAGAATCTTTGGCATCTTATTGGTAATGTTCGCGTGCGCACGATAGATGGCTTGCGTTATAGTTCGGAAGAGCTGTACTGGGATCAGAACAAGCATGAGCTTTATTCTTATAAATTCAGTCGTCTCGTAACTCCTGAGCGTGAGATGGAAGGCTCGTATTTCAGAAGTGATGAGCAGCTTCGCCGTTATTTCATTACTAATTCCAAGGGCTCGTTCATGCAGAGCGATATGTTCAAGGAAGATACCACGTCTCATAAGGCATCATCGGATTCTGTGGTTGTGCCGAAGCGTGGAATGACTATGCCACATCGAAAGACGCACCCCCAGCCCCTCCCATAAAGGGAGGGGAGTAGGTACTAATGTAAATTAAAAAGTAATATAATAATATACCCCTATTCTATGCCCCTATTGATTGATTTTATAGATAGTATAAATGTAATTACTCCCCTCCCTTTATGGGAGGGGCAGGGGATGGGTCTGTTATGGAGCGGTCTGTTATGGAGTGGTCTGTTAGGGAGCGACCTGTTGTTTGTCCTTCTTTCCATGCTCTTCTCCGCCTTCTTCTCAGGCATGGAGATTGCTTTTGTGTCAAGTAACAGGATGCAGGCTGAGGTGAATCGAGAGAAGGGAAGCATTACGGATAGGGTAGTGGCAAGGTTCTATCGCCATCCTAATACGTTTGTCTCCACCATGCTTGTGGGCAATAACATCGCGCTTGTAATCTATGGAATCCTGATAGCCCGACTCTTTGATGCAACTATCTTTTCTGAGCTTTCAGAACCGGCAAAGGTGACGGGCGATACAATCCTCTCTACGTTGATAGTGCTGTTTACCGGAGAGTTCCTTCCAAAGACACTTTTCAAGGCTAATGCCAATAAGTGCTTGAGAGGCTTTGCCTTGCCAGCATACGTCTGCTACATAGTGCTTTATCCTATCTCTCGCTCTTGTGCAATACTATCAAGAGTGTTATTGCGTACCCTTGGAGTGAAGATGGAAAAGAAAGAGAATCACGAGGAGTTCTCCAAGGTGGATCTCGACTATTTCGTACAGCAGTCTATTGATCAGGCAGGTGATGGTGCGAAGATTGATGAGGAGGTGCGAATCTTCCAGAATGCCCTTGACTTTTCTGATACGAAGGTGAGGGATTGTATGATTCCGCGAACGGAGATCAAGGCAGTCTCAACCGAGAGTAGCGTGGCAGAGCTTCGCCAGATGTTTATCGAGTCAGGTCATTCCAAGATTGTTGTCTATGAGAATGATATTGATAACATCATCGGCTATGTTCATTCTTCCGAGCTGTTCCATGATCTGAAGGATATCAAGGCGGCTGTCCGTCAGATGCCGTTTGTGCCTGAGACTATGGCGGCGAAGACCTTGATGCACACTTTCCTTCAGCAGAAGAAGAGCCTTGGTGTCGTGGTGGATGAGTTTGGCGGTACGAGTGGCATAGTGGCTCTTGAGGACATCGTTGAGGAGATCTTCGGAGATATTGAGGATGAGCACGATAGCACCAACTACATCTGTCATACTACGAGTGATGGAGAGTTTATTATCTCAGCTCGTATGGAGATTGATAGGGTGAACGAAACGTTGCATGTCTCTTTGCCTGAGTCGGACGACTACAAGACTGTTGGTGGACTTATCCTTGACCGTTATCAGAGCTTCCCTAAGCTCAACGAGGTCATCACCGTGGATGATAAGTTTGAATTCAAGATTCTCCGCAGCACAAGAACCAAGATTGAACTCGTGAAACTGAAGGTTGTAAGCGAAGGATAGTTCGCTTTTCCTCCGATTGTAGGGAACGGACTTGGAACGGATTAGAAGCGGATTAGAAGCGAAGGAGAAGCGAAGGAGAGATGGAGTTAAGAGTTAAGAGATAAGAGTTAAGAATTTGAGTTTGATTTTCCGCTCGTGGCCTTTGATTGGAAAACGTAACCTAAATTTTTCACTTTTCACTCTTCGTTCTTCACTTATCTGATGCAAAGGTACACAATTTTGTTTGATTGGGGAAATGGATTAAGCAAAATGATGCCTTGATTGTGAAAATAATTCAAATGCGTGTTGTAATGGCTTGTTAATTAAGTACTTGCAATCCGTTAAAAATATTAACGCATAAATAAATCCAAAATAAAGTCAATTCGACGACTTGCTTGAGCTTGGTGAAATTCTGTGAACGATGAGCTCTGAAAGAGCGACACCTAACAGGGCAGTCCGGATTTGCTTGCGATCTGAGCTTGCGAAGAAGGGCTGTCATATAGATTGTTTTTGGGGAATGAGGTCTGAACGTCGAAGAGGTCGGCGGCCGAAGGGAAAGCCAAGGACCGACACCTACAGTCTTTAGGTGTCGCACCTACGGCGCTCTGCAAATCACGTATATACATAATAACAGCCCTTCTTCGCAAGCTCAGATCGCAAGCAAATCCGGACTGCCCTTTTAGGTGTCGGGCTTTGGCTTTCCCTTCGGCCGCCGACCTCTTCGACGTTCAGCCCTCGTAGTCTTGAATTCGTCGAGATTTGTCGAATCCTATGATTCCGTCATTAACGTCATTAGTCATTAGTCATTAAGCGAGTTGATGACGGGCGAAAATCGGCTCTATGGTAAATATATTTTTTATATTTACTATACAGAGGCAAAATCCCCCGCACTTCCCTTAATGACGAAAATGACTAATGACGGGGAAGTTGCAGATACGCGAAATGATTATCCACAATCTCGTAAAATCGGATAACCCCGTTATTTTGTATCAGTGTATCAGTGTATCAGTTAAAACTGGAGCCATTGCTTTTTAGAAGAATATTTATATTTATATATATAAATATAAATATTAATTTATTTAACATTTCGGGAGTAAAGGGTGCCGTTTTAACTGATACACTGATACACTGATACAAAAGCATTGCATGTTGCTAACTGTATGTTCGAGGATTGTGTGCTATAATGCGTTGTAAATCAATGGTATATACGAATTATGCTTGTGCGTCTTAATTGGTGTGAATATTGTTAATACTTTTCATTTACACCCGATTCGCGACCTGCATATTTCTAGTACTTAGGCATAATAGTAGAGCCAAAGGGGGAGACGAAACATCCACCCCTTTCATTCTATCGAAAAGTAGCTGAGCTGGCGTCGCGTTTCACGACCTCAGCTTTATGTTATTGGCTAACCATTTGAGAATATGACTCCCTGAAACAGGGACTCATAAACCAAAGCACTGATTTGGTGCGGTGGTTTTGCGTCGTTAAGAGCAAGGGGGGGGCGAATCACCACCCCGTCAAACCACATACCTAATTCAGGTATCAGGTTTGCGTGGTTAAGAGCAATGGGGTAGCAAATCGCGACCTCGTCGAGGACGCCCTGTTTTAGGGACTCCTCAAGGACGCACCGATTCGGTGCTCCCTTTTTGGGGAAGGATAATGTTGAAATGAAGAGAAAATTAAAGCTGAATATTCATACGCAAAGCATTTAGGTCAAATGGTCTAATGGTCAAACATTTTTTTACACACACATACGAGTGCCTTTCCGCGATTTACTTTCGGTGCTTGTCTTTGTTTTTTGATCTTTTTATCATTGCCAAATAGCAGTAAAACTTGTTTTACACCAAATAATATGAGAAAATAGTCTTTTTAATGGAATTTTTTACACTCAAAGTTGCGTTTTTTCCTTTTTTTTTACTAACTTTGTACGCAATTTGGAAAAAAGAAGGTCCAAGACCCACCCCAACCCTCCTCAAGGGAGGGAGCTTTGGGATACATGAGTACTATAAAAAACTCTCCCCCTTAGGGGAGAAGGAGGGGGGCGGACTTTATTATAAGCTAATAATTAAACAAAAAATAAATCAAAAAAAATGGCAGTATTAGGTAAAATTAGAAGAAGAGGCGTTATCTTGGTTAGCGCTATCGGTTTCGCCCTCTTTGCTTTCATTGCCGAGGAAGCTGTACGCTCGTACCAGTCTTCAAAAAACAGCGCTCGCCAGCAGATTGGCGAGGTTCTCGGCGAAAAGGTCACTTATGAAGAATTCCAAAAGATGGTAGATGAGTACTCTGACGTGCTCAGACTGATGCAGGGTAAGGAGAATTTCTCTGAGGATGAACTCATTCAGGTTCGCGATCAGGTTTGGAACTCTTACATCCAGACAAAGCTCATTGAGAATGATGCTAAGAAACTTGGTCTCACAGTAACTGACGATGAGGTTCGCGATATTCTCAATCAAGGTACAAACCAGCTTCTTCTCCAGTCTCCTTTC
The DNA here is from genome assembly GCA_902778265.1 of uncultured Bacteroidales bacterium. Classification (GTDB taxonomy): domain Bacteria; phylum Bacteroidota; class Bacteroidia; order Bacteroidales; family Bacteroidaceae; genus Prevotella. The sequence continues at coordinate 34,729 of CACYXI010000005.1, forward strand.
GTTAATCAGCAGACTGGTCGCTTTGACGCTAACGCACTCAAGCAGTTCATGAGCGAGTACAAGAAGAACACCAACCCACAGCTCAAGGATCAGTTACAGAAGGTTTATAACTACTGGCAGTTCATTGAGAAGACACTTCGTCAGCAGACTCTCGCTCAGAAGTATCAGGTGCTTCTCGGTCATACTTTCTTCTCTAACCCAATTGAGGCTAAGCAGGCATTCAACGAGGAGACAAAAGAGGCTGACATCGAGCTTGCAGCTTTCCCTTACTCTTCAGTCGAGGATAAGGACGTAGAGGTTTCAGACGCAGATCTGAAGGCTAAGTACAACGAGCTGAAGCCACGTTTCAAGCAGTATGACGAGACACGCGACATCAAGTATGTTGCTGTTCGCGTAAAGGCATCAGCTGGCGACAAGGCTGCTCTCATGAAGCAGACAAAGGAATATGCAGCTCAGCTTGCAGCAGCTGAAGACCCAACAGAGGTTATCCGTAAGTCAGGCTCTAAAGTTGCTTATCTTGGTGTTCCTGTAAACAAGAACGCATTCCCATCTGATATCCAGGCTCTCCTTGATTCTACAGCAGTAGGTACAACAACAGCTATTAAGGAGAATGCAGCAGATAACACTCTCAACGTTCTTCGCGTGATTTCAAAGGCAGAGCTTCCTGACTCAATCGAGTTCCAGGCTATTCAGGTAGCAGGTGAGACTCCAGAGGATGCTCACAAGCGTGCTGACTCTATCTATAACGCTCTTTCTGCTGATGCAACTCAGTGGGAGACTATCGCTAAGAAGTACGGTCAGACAGGTGCTAAGTCATGGCTCACAACACAGCAGTATCAGTTTGCTCCATCTCTTGATGCAGATACAAAGTCATATCTCAACACTTTGAACTATGCAGCTGTTGGTTCTCTGAAGAACATCCAGACAATGGCTGGTAACATCATCGTGAAGGTAACTGACCGTAAGGCAATGAAGACAAAGTATGTAGCTGCTGTTATCAAGACAGACATCGCTTTCTCTAAGGATACATACTCTAAGGCTTACAACAAGTTCTCTCAGTACGTTTCTGAGAACCAGACAATCGATGGTCTTGAGAAGAATGCAAAGAAGTTCGGCTATACAGTAGAGACTGCTTCTGATACACGTACTACTCAGCATTTCGTTGGTAACCTCCGTGCTACTCGTGAGGCTCTCAGGTGGATTTTCGATGCTAAGGAAGGTGCTGTTTCTCCTCTCTATGAGTGTGGTGAGAATGATGCTCTCCTCGTAGTTGGTCTTACAAAGGTTCATGAGAAGGGCTACCGTTCACTCGATGATGAGCAGATCAAGGAGATTGTAAAGGCTGAGGTTCTCAAGGACAAGAAGGCTGAGAAGATTATAGCAAAGGTTGCTGGTGCAAAGAGTGTTAAGGATGCTCAGGCAAAGGGTGCAAAGGTTGCAACTGTTAATCAGGTATCTTTCGCTGCTCCAGTATTCGTACAGCTCACAGGCTCTTCAGAGCCAGCACTTAGTGGTGCAGTAGCTGCAACAAAGGTTGGTCAGTTCTCTGCTAAGGCAGTTAAGGGTAATGCCGGTGTTTATCTCTTCAAGGTTACACGTGGTGGTGCTCGTACAGGTGTTAAGTTTGATGCTAAGTCTCAGGAGATGAAGCTCGCTCAGCGCAATATGCAGATGGCTGGCAACTTCATGCAGGAGCTTTACATCAAGGCTGATATCGTGGATAATAGGTATTTGTTCTATTAAGAAGCCCACCTAGTCCCTCCCAAAGGGAAGTCGGAGATTGAGTATCTCCGAGTATGTGTCAGGGTTCCTCCCCCCTTACCCCCTCAAGGGGGAGTAGATACATTCTTCAAATCAAGGGGATATACCTTATTTATATATTAAGGGGTAGTAGTATAAAACATCCTTCCCTTTGGGAAGGCTTGGTTAGGCTTCTTATAAAAAAAATTAAATCCGCTCTCTGAAAATCATCGGAGAGCGGATTTTTTTGCAGTATCAATAAATTTTTTGTACCTTTGCATCCCGAATGCGCAGTCGTATCACCATATTTATATTATCTTTTGTCATTATCTTTGCAATGGCAAGCAATCGTGTGTCATTTTCAGATTTTCTGAATAATGATACTGATACTATTGTGCCAGGTAATGTAGCTGATACGGCAAAGGTGGATTCTGCCATTTCAAAGCAGGCTGTAAAAGATACTGCCATTACTCAGGCAATCGATACACTCGACTCTTTGCATCGTGCCATTTTCCTTCGCAATAAGGCTATTGATGATTCTATCAGACTTGATTCTCTTAACAGGAAGAAAAAGAACGGTATAGATGCCCCTGTGGCTTATACTGCTGACGATTCCCTCGTTTATTTTGCGGGTAATAAGATGGCGCATCTCTATGGTTCTTCAACCGTGAAATACGAGAACATGGATCTTGCATCAGAGAAGGTGGCAATAACGCTTGATTCAAGTCTGGTGCGTGCAACAGGTGTGTATGATTCTGCCACACGCGAGAAGGTTGGAACACCTGTGTTCAAGATGGGTTCAGACTCTTACGAATCTGATACTATGGCATTTAATTTCAAGACGAAGAAAGGACTTATCTCTTCTGTATATACAGAGCAGGAAGACGGATTCCTTACGGCAGAGCGCTCAAAGCGTGATAATGACGGAAACCTCTATCTGAAGCATGGTCGCTATACCACCTGTGATGAGGAGCACCCGGATTTCTATCTTGCTCTCTCACGTGCAAAGGTGCGTCCTGGTAAGGATGTGATATTTGGTCCTGCGTATCTTGTGGTTCAGGATGTTCCGCTGCCAATCGCCATTCCTTACGGTTTCTTCCCATTCTCCAAGTCATATTCAAGTGGTTTCATCATGCCTACCTACGGTGATGAGACTGCCAGAGGCTTCTACCTGCGTGATGGTGGATATTATTTCGCTATCTCTGACCGTATGGACTTGAAGCTTACGGGAGAGGTCTATACCAAGGGTTCTTGGGGATTCAGGGCTGCAACCAACTATAGAAAGAGATACAGATACTCAGGTTCATTCGATTTCTCTTATCAGGACACTCGTAATGGAGATAAGGGAATGCCTGACTATACCAAGGAGACAAGTTTCAGGGTACAATGGTCACATCGTCAGGATGCCAAGGCAAATCCTTTCAGTACGTTCTCTGCAAGTGTCAATTATGCTACAAGTTCATACGAGCAGAACAACCTCACGTCATTGTATAATCCGCAGTCGCGTGCTCAGACCACACGTGGTTCATCCATATCCTATAATACTCAGTTCTCAAGCATAGGCATGTCGCTTGTGTCATCTGCTGGTATTCAGCAGGATATGCGTGCTGCAACTTTGAGCGTCACACTTCCAGACCTTACTATTAATATCTCGCGTTTCAACCCATTCAAGCGCAAATATGCTGTTGGTAAGGAACGTTGGTATGAAAAGATTGCAATGACGTATAACGGTCAGATCTCTCACCAGATAAAAACTCAGGAGGATATGCTGTTGAAGAGGAATTTTGTAAAAGGCTGGGAAAACAATATTACGCATTCTATTCCAATTTCGGCTTCATTCTCGCTCTTCAATGTGGTGAATTTGACGCCGAGCATCAATCTCTCTGACAGAATGTACACGGAGAAAACCAAGAAGGAATGGGTAGGTGGCAAAGAAGGCGAACTTGTTGAGCATCAGGTGTATGGCTTGTATAATGTGTATGATGTCAACATGTCGGTAAGTGGTTCGACCAAGTTGTATGGCTTCTTTGTACCAAGCCGTAAGATATTTGGTGATAAGATTCAGGCAATACGTCACGTCTTCACACCAAACGTCTCATTCACTTATGTTCCAAGCTTTGAGAGGAAATTCCGCGGTGAATATAGAATCCCAGGCGAGGTGTTCGATAGAAAGGAAGACTCTATCGTTTACTATAATCCCTATAAAGGAGGTTCGTTTGGCGGTGAACAGAAGTCTATCAACTTCGGAATCTCTAACAATATTGAGATGAAGGTTAAGTCGGATAAGGACACTACTGGCTTCAAGAAGATCAGCATTATAGACGAGCTTAGTGCTAATATGTCATACAACATGGCAGCAAAGGAGCGTCCTTGGAGTGATCTTAATACTAACATTCGTCTCAAGTGGTGGAAGAGCTATACCTTCAGTCTCAATGCAAGATTCGCAACATACGCATACCATCTGAAGAGAACGGCAGAAGGTAAGGAGAGCATCTATCTGAGCGATAAGACCGAGTATCACTATGGTCGTTTCGGACGTTTCCAGGGTATGTCTCAGAACATTTCATACACGCTTAATCCGGAAAAGATAAAGAAACTTTTCGGAGGTGGTGACGATAAGAAGAAAAAGGATTCAGAAGACGACGACGATGATGATTATGATACCGGTTTGGATACCAATGTTGACCCTGTAATGGCAAAAGGTCAGAATGCGGCATCAAAGAAATCAGGTAAGGCTGAGACTGATGATGACGGCTATATGAGTTTCTCAATGCCTTGGAGTCTCACGTTCAGCTATGGTATTAATCTCCGTGAGGATAATAGTAAGTTCGTTAACCGTAGGTTCTTGGAGCATACGGAAAATGGCGACTCTATCTTCTTGGGACGCTATGGGTATAAAATCACCCAGAGCCTTAACTTCTCAGGCAACGTGCGTCTTTCTGATGGATGGAACATATCCTTCTCTTCAGGCTACGACTTCGATTTCCATAAACTTACCACTACGACAGCATCCTTGTCACGTGATCTGCATTGCTTCTCAATGAGTTGTAGTGTGGTGTTGGCTCCATATACGAGCTATAATTTCTCATTCCGCTGTAATGCGGCAACGCTTACCGATGCCTTGAAATATGATAAGCGGTCGGGATATTCCAATAACGTGAAGTGGTATTAGATGAAAATGGAAATTAAAGGGTAAAGTGGAAACTGTAAGGAGCAAAAATGGAAAAAATACATATTTTAATAAAAAAAACTTAAAATCTTTTTGCAATCCCGAAAAAAAAGTTGTATCTTTGTCCCCTGAAATACCAAAAGAAAATTTGTTCAAAAATATCATACTTATGAAGATAATAACAAAAATCGCGCTCATTCTCGTGTGCTTTGCCTACTCTCAGGTTATGCACGCTCAAGATGCTGTTGTCTATGACTATCGTCTTGATGAAAAGGCTCTCAATGACAACAAGAATCCTATACCTTATGAGATACGCAACTCTCCTTTGTTCGGCAAGACTATCAATGTCTTCGGTGACAGCCGTGCCCGTAATGCCTTGAAGGAAATAACCGACACATGGCATTGTCAGGTGGCACAGAAGTATCACATGCTCTATCGTAACTATGCACGTAATAAGTGTTGTATCGCATTCGACCGTCGTAGAGAGCGTTGGAGTCCACCTATCACCGAGTTTGTTGAAGATATGGATTCATGTGACTACATCCTCCTTATCGGTGGTCACAGCGATGCTGAGCAGATTATCAGTGGTAAGGGTACTATTGAAGAGTTTCAGGATGGTTTCGTGAAACTTCTCCGTGGATTCATCAAGAAGGCACCACAGGCGAAGATTGGTGTTATGACTCCTTGGAAGATAGAGACACCTCCATATCCTGATGTTATTCGTATCATGATTGAGAAATGTCATTATTTCACAATACCAGTCTTTGACTGCTCTACACAGAGTGGTATCTATGTTTGGGAAATGGATTTCACCAAGAAATACTTCCATACGTATCAGGACAATACTCACCTCAACGCAAAAGGTCATAAACTCTTTATGAACAAGGGTGAGAAATTCTTGCTTGGATTGTAATGATGGGGAATAAGAAAGAATAGATTTCGCATAAAATATAAAAGGAGTACCGAATGGCACTCCTTTTTATATATGTTATTTTGATTTTTGTAATTGGATTTATAAAAACGGTAAAGATATTTTTTATAACAAAAAACTAATGAAAAAACTATTACTTTTGGCATTAGGACTGTTTTGCCTTAATGCAGTAAATGCGGAGATTACATGGAATATCAGTGGTTCAACCCTTACGGTCTCTGGTAAGGAGGATATTCCTAATTACAATCCTTTCGATGCAGACATCAGTACTGCTCCTTGGTTCCTGAAAAGAAAGGAAATCCAGGAAATCGTTATTGAGGATGGCGTAACGGGAATCGGCGACTATGCTTTCTACAACCTTCCTTATCTCACAAGCATCACAATACCTGAGAGTGTGACGAAGATTGGTAATATGGCATTTAAGTTTTGCTCTAAACTCACTTCTGTCAGCGTTCCAGGTGCTGTAAAAAGCATCGGTAATGAGGCATTTCTTGAATGTACCGATCTGTCAACTGTTACTCTTGCTGATGGTCTCACAACCATAGGTGTTGATGCTTTCAAGAAATGTGAAAATCTGAAGTCTATCCAGTTTCCTAATACAGTAAAGAGCATAGGGCATTCTGCTTTCATCTCGTGTAGGAATCTTCAATCTGTTACTCTTTCAACATCACTTGATAGTATTGCAGGTAATACATTCGAATACTGTCATTCGCTTAATACAATCAATTTCCCTTCTTCTTTGAAGTCAATAGGTATTCGTGCGTTCAATGAATGCAGTAGTCTGAAGTCTATTGACATTCCAAGTTCCGTAACAAAGATTGGTGAACGTGCATTTTCGAATTGCGATGGTCTGAAAACGGCAACAATTGCAGGCGATATGGCTACTATTGAAGATTATGTATTTTATTATTGCTATAATCTTACTACTGTAACAATCTCAAGTTCTGTAGAATCTATTGGAGAGTGTGCGTTCAGGTATTGTTATGACCTGAAGGATATCACTTTTCCAAACACCTTGAAGACTATCAAAAATCATGCGTTTGATGATTGTAATTCTCTTAAATCAATTGATTTACCAAACTCTGTCACAAGCATAGGTGAGTATGCCTTTAGCGATTGTAGCAATGTTTCTTCTATTACATTGTCTAATTCATTGAAGACAATAAGTTATGCTGCATTCTCTGGTTGCTCAAATGTGACAGAATTGGTAATACCAACAGGTGTGACAACAATTGATACAGAGGCATTCAGTTATATGTCAAAACTTCAATCCTTGACGATTCCAAGCACGGTGACTGCTATTAAGGAACGTGCTTTCAGTAACTGTTCAAGTCTTGTTTCCGTAGTCTTGCCAGAGAAACTAACGACGCTTGGCTATGGAGCGTTTTCTAATTGTCAAAAGTTGGAATCTGTCAACATTCCTGATGGAATAACTGTCATTCCAGGAGACCTATTTTATAACACAAGTTTAAAGTCTATAACAATTCCTAATACAGTTAAGGAAATTGGATCAGAGGCATTCAGATCCTCTAAGTTGACATACGTTTCTGTTCCAAATTCTGTTACAAGAATTAATTATAGTGCATTCTCTGATTGCGAATCTCTTACAGATATTTACATTGATGTCAATTCCGATCTGTATCTTAATCTTGAGAGTTTTTCATATTGCAATGCCTTGGAGAATCTGACATTGGCAGGGAACAAGCCAGAGGTAGATTATTGGTATTGGTATGGCGAGGAGGATGACCGATTCCGCAAGGTAGTGCTCTATGTGCCACGTTCTCTCTATAAGCAATATGCAGAAACTTCGCCTTGGAATAAGTTTGCTGCCATCATTCCTATTGAGGATGAGGTGATAAACAATCCTGAGAATAATAAGCCAGAGAATAAGGAGAATAAAGATCCTGAAAATAATAACTCAGAGAATAATAATCAGGGTGGCAACTCTGGTAGTGAGCAAGGTACAGAGCAGGGAAATCAGCAAGGTACTGAGCAAGGTGGTAATACTGGCAATGAGCAGGGGACTGAGCAAAGCGGTAATACTGGCAACGAGCAGGGTACAGAGCAAGGCGGTAATACTGGCAATGAGCAGGGTACTGAGCAAGGCAATAATCAGAGTGAAAATCAGGACAATAACCAGAGTAACGAGCCTAATAACAATGAAAATCCAGAAGAAGGCTTTACTGGTATAGATTCATTCAAAGCCGATAAGCAGGTTGTTGTGTATAATCTGAATGGTCAGCGCACCAATACTCCTGTCAAGGGGCTTAACATCATCAATGGTAAGAAGGTGTTCGTTAAGTAAGGAGTATAGTATAAAGTGTAAAGAGTAAAGTATAAAGAAGAAAGAGTAAAGGTGGTTTGCCTTTACTCTTTTTTTGATATCTCGCCTTTTGCACACAGGCCAAACTTGACCTGTGATAATGGAAGGCTTACCATGCCCTCTTCTCCTTCAGTTCAAGGTATTTCTTCAATACGCCGAAGGAAAGAGCCTCTGGATATATTGACAGGCAGTAGATGCCGTTCTGTTGAAGCGTATCAGCGATGAGTTGCTTCTGATTCACCATATCCTTGGCAAGGGTACGCTCCACGCATTGAGAGTGGTATTTCCTTTGCGTCTTACCCTTAAAATCACGCTCTGAGACGCTTTCTAACTCCTTGTCAAGACAATTAACCACCACGAGGCAGTTGCGCGTTGCAATGCGCTTAAAGAACTGCAACTGACGCTCAAGGGCAGACATAGTAGGTATCTCCGTATAGAGGATGATAAGGCTCCTACGCTTCACGTTCCTGTCTATCATCAGGCATAGTTGCTCTATATCGCTCTCTCCATATTCTGTGTCAAGGGCATATAGTTGTTGCATAATGCTTTTGAACTGCACCTTTCCTGCCCTTGCTGGCAGGAAATTAAATCCCTTCGGACCATACGAGCACACACCCACACAGTCTGATTCCTTCTCCAATGCTGAGTATGACACCAACAACGATGCGTTGATGGCATGGTCTTGAAGTGATAGGGCATGGAATGTGCGTTGCATTGCACTACCGCAGTCAATAACGTTTATGATATGCTGTGAACGCTCATCCTCATATTCGTTCACCATCGTTGTGCCAGTTCTTGCCGTTGCCTTCCAGTTAATGGTGCGAACATCATCGCCCACCACGTATTCCCTTATGTCACGGAATTCGGTCTGATTGGCAGGCAACTGTCTTTTGTGGCTTCCCGTAGATAGTATCTGCTTCGACCTTACCTGCTCATCCTTCTCCCTGAGCCTTGTGAATGCAGGATATACATCCACCTCCTCACCGCTGTCTGCAAGCACAATTCTGCGCTCTAACAGTCCGAGAAATGAGGCAAAGACAAGCGTTCTGCCAAGTTCGAAATGCCCTCTGCACGATGGGATGATGGCATAGTGGCAACGATAGTCACCATACTTGTCCTTCTCCATGTCGTGCCTATCAGTATCGGTCAGAAACTCGGTTGGTATCTCGTCAATGACGTATGCACTTCTTAGCCTTCCCCTCTTTATCTTTGCCTTGAAGGAAATGATATTCTCCTCACCGAGGTCGAGTTTTGAGGCTATGCTCCTTCCACCCTCAATCCTGAGTATCATAAGCATCACGGCATCGGCTATTGAGGCTATGGCAAACATACACAATGCCACAAGGGCTATGCTATATAGCACATCCATCAATACCCCAAGCGCAGATATAGCAGCGATGGAGAATAATATAATGAAAAACCTCTTCTTTAGAAACATTTTAAATATTAAAATGAAAAATTATAAAATAATAAAATACAGATTAGTATTCTTGTAACTTGTATTTATTCATTTTTCATTTTTCATTATTCATTTTTCATTTACCATGTCCAAATTTGGCCATGTTTACTCCACCTTCACGCTATCAATAATCTGCTTCACAAGTTGGGTTATGGTCATGCCGTTCAACTCAGCCTCGGCAGTAAGTGTCACCCTGTGAGCAAGGATATAAGGAGCAAGGAAGTGTATGTCATCAGGGGTTACGAAATCGCGTCCTGAGAGTATTGCGTGTGCCTTGGCAGTCTGTAACAGTGCTATTGATGCACGTGGTGAGCCTCCAATCCAAGTGTAGGTGGAATCGCGTGTAGCGGCCACGATGTTGCATAGATACCTCATCAGCGAGTCGTCCACCACCACATCCTTCAGCATAGCGCGTAGTTCCTTCAATTCATTGAGCGTGAGGATAGGCTTCTCAAACTTCACCTCATGCAGATTGTTGCCCTGATGATATTCCTGCAATATCTGAAGTTCACTATCCACAGAAGGATAGCCCACGGTTATCTTCATAAGGAAACGGTCCATCTGTGCCTCAGGCAAGCGGTATGTACCCTCTTGGTCGATAGGGTTCTGCGTAGCCATAACCATATAGAAATCGGGTAGGGGATAGGTGGTACCATCGAATGTCACCTGTCGCTCCTCCATACACTCGAACAGTGCGGCCTGTGTCTTGGCAGGAGCACGGTTTATCTCATCCACAAGCAGAAACTGAGTGAACACAGGTCCCTTGCGGAAGGTGAAGTCCTGTGTCTGGGTGTTGAGAATTGATGTACCCACCACATCGGTAGGCATAAGGTCTGGGGTGAACTGCAAACGCTTGAAATCCACGCCAATGAGTTGTGCAAGGGTCTTTGCCATAAGCGTCTTGGCAACTCCAGGCACACCCTCAAGCAGTACGTGACCATCGGCAAGCAGAGCCGTGAGCAGGAGTTCGAGCACATCGTCCTGTCCTTTTACTATACTATTCACAGCAGTCTTCAGTGCTGTTATCTTTAAGTTGAAATCTGAAAGATTTATTCTTGATGTATATTCCATTTTTTTATTTTATTGATATATGATATTTCCGTTATCCAGGCCAAGTACGGCCTGATTTTTATTTAATCATTGCCAACTGTCCGAGGCATAGCCTGTACGACTGTGCATCCACCTCTACGCTGTTTGCCGTTAGTTCCTCAAGCGTGGTGAGCACTTCTCTTACACTCTCTGCGTTAAGCCCCTTTGCAGTTGCTATATGCTCTGCAAACTGCGACACCTCGGTAAAATCCCTTGTGCGCATATCGAAGTAATACTCCTTCCTGAGCCTATACAGCAACACTCGCTTCTCTATTCGGAGCAGTTCGTTGTAATTGGTCTCATCTGTATAGATGGTGGCAAGATGCCTGATGTAGTTGATACTTGAGTTCTGAGCCTTCTCGTGCACCGTCTCAGCCCTGCGTCTGCGTCTTCCGTTCACGAATATGGCAAGCACCAATGCTATGCACAATAGCCATAGGAACAGGGCGGTGGCAGGATGTTTAAGAAGCACGGCGAACATGGTACCGTCTTCTGTGTATGATGAAGACTCATCGCCATCGTTGTAGATGATAGCCAATGGCAGTGACCTATCAAAAGTGGCCTCCATAAGGTGCTCCATGCCTATGCGCAGGTCGTCATCGCTCACAGCATAGTTGGTGAAGAAGGTGAAACTGCAACTTAACGTGATACAGCCCTTGCCTATGTCTCGTCGTGCGGCCACATCTTTTGTGCCGTTCTTGCCTATGAGCGAGGTGTAGGTGCCGTGAGGAATGTCGCCGTAGCAGTCGTAGTAATTGGTGTAGGTGAGTATTGAGTCTTCTTCCAATGCCGAGTTCATGTGCCATGTAGCCATGTTCTTCCAAGTCTTTATGCTATATGGCTTGTCTGCATCCCTTTTATTCCTCAGATACAGGTTAATGCGCTTCATTTCATCGGGATTGTTGAGGTATTCGTAGATGTCGAAGTAGTTTTCCCTTCCCCAACTTGCATCATCGCTTTCGAGGTTGATGGTGAGGTTCTCTATTATCTGATGCTCAATACCTGCGAACAGCATTCGGTTGCCTTCATTTGCCTTGGTTATGTATCGCACAATATGGATGGAGTCATCGTATTCGCCTTTGGCATTTACAATGAGATAGTTCATTCTCATCTTGCCGTATTTTTTCAGAGCCGTATCTACATCGGTCTCCACATACAATTTGCCCTTCCAGTACTCATGCAGGTACTCGTCAAGGTATTTCGCACCAAACGGCTCCTTGTTCTTTATGTTACCCATGTGTCGGATATCCCATTTGTAGTCGGGTATCTGACCAAAGATACGTTTGCCGTATGGTACGAGGAACAGGCATATGGCGCATATACCTACCACGCTATATATTAACGTTTTGTTTATCTTCATCTTTGTTTCCTTGGCCATATTGGGCAAGGGGCTTATTCATTGTTCACTTTTCATTTGTTCATTTATCAGGCCAAATACGGCCTGATAGGGTGGTTACTTCCTCATATACCTCCTGAGTAGCGGGATAGTGCCCGTATTTTATGTAGAGGAAAGCCATCGTTATCTCCCTGAGTTTGTCGGCATCGGTCTCCAGTTCGCGAACGTACATCATCGGAGTCTTCGTTGGTTGCCACTTGATGCGTCTTGCTTGGTCTAACTGTTGTAACGTAATGAGATAGCGCAGATGCACGGCAAGGGCATAGTCACCTTCTGCAACAGCCTTCTGTATTTCCTGAACGAAGTTATGCCCCCTGATGTCAGCATCCTCCGCAGTTCCCATTTCTGTCTCTGTGATGGGTGTCGGGGCATTGATGTCGGATATTAGTTTCTTGCTACTGAAACTGCCGAACTCCTTATACACTATCCATCCGATGAAGCATATCAATGCCGTCCACATCAGTATGTTGATTACGCTGAGCACTTGCTCAGGTATATATATGTTGAAGAGCGACTTTAGCAATCCATTGATGGCTTCGCTGAAATCTATCTTCTCCGTCTTCATCAGTCGGCGGATGTCTTCTTCGTAATCAGGTACTCCGCCTAATATGCTATTTACCATGTACAATCATTGTTATTCATTTCTCTTTTCCATAGGCCAAACTTGGCCTATGCTTTATTTGCTTCCTCGCGTCTCTTCCTTCTTTCCTGCCTTATAGCCTCTCGTTGGTCTTCGCAGGCAATGCAGTGTCCGTAGAAGAAATGTGCGATTATGATTGATATCATCGAAGCAAAGACATAGCCCACGACAACCACTGTCAACATGAAACTTATCTCTGCCTCCTCGGTCATCATCTTTCCTAATACCTCATTGAATGAAGGTGGAATAACGCTCTTGGTCAGTTCGTATATCAGAAAGAGTATGCTATATGGCCCAAATATCATGGAGAACGTTATTATGCACTTCCCGAGTATCATCAGCATTAGGCTTGGAAAGTTGGTGAACGATAGCGAGAAGGCTCTCGATATTGCTGACATCATTCCGTCGTCCCTATTGCGCTGATGCACCACCAGCACCACGTCCTGCACCATTTCTACAATCACAGGACCTACCATCGTCACTGAGCACAGAAGGCTTGCCACCGTGCCTATTACGCCTATCAGCAATGCACTTGCGAAGTAACTCTTCCATAGCCTCCATAGTTCTGACATTGGGCATGGCCAAGGCACGTCATTCTCTACGATATACATCATTATCGAAGGAATGGTAGGCACCAACAGTAGGGCTATCAGGCATAGTAAGAGCGATAGTAGTATGCTCTCTACGAACAGAATGTTGATTAGTTCTAATGCTGTAAGTATCAGCACGGGGCGCACGGCAAGGCTTATGGCAAGTCGTCTGTGACCTGCTATCCATTGGCAGGCCTCGTTCACCACCTGTCCGCGTTCCCTTATCTTGTATATATCGTTCATGCTTCGTTATTCTGGCCATATATGGCCAGAGTTTCTTTCATTTTCATTTTTCATTTTCCATTTTCCTTGCTATCTGCCTTGGCAACAGTATTATGTAGTAGATGGAGAACAGCAGTCCAGACACCACCAGTGCAGTCCTCAGTGCCAGTGGCCACTCCTGATGCCTCGTCACGAAACTCTCTATGAAGCCTGCCACCATGAAGAAAGGCATCATGGCAAGAACCATTACCAGAGCCTCCTGCGATGAGTGTAGCAATGCCTTCATGCGTGTCAGTTTCCCTGGGAAGAACCACCCCATGCCCAGTTGCATTCCTGCTGCCGAGCATACAATGATGGCGGGCAACTCAAGGCTTCCGTGCTCATTAGGGGCGATGAGTGCAGAAACGCCCTCGTTATGCTGAAAGAAAAACGTGGTGAAGCATCCGTCCATTATGCCTGTCATCACTGTCATGTATATGGTGTAGATAGGCGTTAGCAGACCTTTGATGAAATATATCATTCCGCACATCATATTGTTGATAGTGATGGCGAAATACATTTCAATTTCGTCATCACTGCCGTATATGCCCATCGGATTCCCACTGTTGATGTTATCCATTGTCTCATCGTAGTAGCGTTCGCCAAAGAATTGCCTAAAGTATTCCGCATCAAGGCATTGAGACATCACACCTACCACCTCACCAATGATGAAGAGGCACAGCGACAATAGCAGGAACATGCGGCTACGATAGAATGACAGCGGCACAGTATGGGTGAAGAAGTGCAACAGTTCCGTCCACCTCTGCGGTTGTCGTCTGTATAGTATATGATGAAACTGGAGTGCAAGGGCGTTGAGGCTCTCGCACACCTGAGTGTCGGGATAATGGCTCTGGGCGTATGCAAGGTCACTACAAACGGATAGGTAAGCCTGTCCGAGTTCGTTGGGTGAGTAGAGTTTCCATCCGTCCAGCATGTTCTGATACCTATCCCAGAGGTATTTATTCTTGGATATAAATCGTTCTTCTGTCATTATTTAAATTATGAAATGAAAAATAATAAAATCAGAAAATACAGATTAGTCTTCATTGTAATTTGTATTTGTTCATTTTTCACTTTTCATTTATTTTGCCTACAAAAGTAAAAAAATATCTCCACATATACCTACTTTTTCGTGTATTTTTCTTACTTTTGCATAAAAAAAATAAGAACATGTCATTTTTCCTATCCACACAGGGTATCAGAATAGAGCAGGAACCTGCCAGTTTCGCAGCGCGTCTTGCAGCCTTCGGCATCGATTTCTTGCTGATGGCAGTGATGTGGTTTGTACTTATCCGAGTTGCGTCAGTCGGATTGTTCGATTTCCTCAACAAGACTCTCCGCATCTTCCTCATCTTCCTCATACCATTTATATATCCTCTTGTATCTGAGACAACGGCCAACGGACAAACCCTAGGCAAGTACCTATTGCACATCCGTGTGGTTAGTCTCGATGGAGGCGGACCGAAGGTTACATCCTTCATTCTCCGTTGCCTGTTCCTTCCCTTTGATGTGCTCCTATCGGCAGGCATCGGTCCGCTGTGTGTGTTCTTCACCAAGAAACAGCAACGCCTTGGCGACCTCATTGCAGGCACATGGGTTGTGCGAACGCAGGAATATGAAAAGGTAGATTTCTTATCGCTCTCCGCGGAGAAATAGATGTTCGTCAATATCCTATCACAGAAATCGGGCTGTCTCTTCGAGTGAAGGGACAGCCCGATTTCTGTATTTTTTATTGTATGACCAAATTTGGACAGAATTAATTATGACACTTTATTCAATTTCTTTATTATAGAGAAGATGAACAGTGCAGCAACGATGCAGATAACCATCAGCGTACCCCATACGATGGTGAGTTCCTTACCCCAAAGATAGCCAGGAATCTGCACAAGGAAGTTACCGATGGCAGTAGAAACGAACCAACCACCCATCATCATTCCCTTGTACTTTGGAGGTGCTACCTTCGTTACGAATGAGATTCCGATAGGAGAGAGGAGCAACTCGGCGAAGGTGAGGATGAGGTAGGTCTCGATAAGGAGATTTGGACTTACGTTAGCCATGTGGAGGTTGCTACCATCGGCAGCATATTCAGGCACAGGAAGACCGATAGAGCCGACTGTCATAAGCAGATATGCAGTAGCAGCAACGAGCATACCCAAGCCGATTTTTACAGGAGCCTTTGGCTCAAGTCCCTTCTTGCCAAGCCATGAGAAGATGGCGATGCTTACAGGAGTGAGCATTACAACGAAGCAAGCATTGAACTGCTGGAAGATAGGTGCATCAACACTTACGCCCTCGGCAGGGAGTTGCGTGTAGTTCCAATATAGATATGCGAGAGGCAGGAGTACGAGAGCAGAACCGATACCCTTTTCCTTGCCTGTCTTGCCCTGAAATACAGAGAACAATCCGAACACGATGAAGATTGCAGCAACCAAATTTGTAACATCGAATTGCATAGCCTCCAAACCAATGGATGTTTGAGCGGTATAGTCACGTGCGAAGAAGGTGAGGGTTAGACCATTCTGATGGAATGCCATCCAGAAGAAGATCACAACGGCGAATACGAGGCAGAGGCAGATGATGCGCTCCTTTGTCTCGGCTGGTGACAGTTCCTCAACGGCTTCAGCCTCTTTACCTTTTCCACTATCATCTTTACTCTTTGTAGTGATAACCTGCTTATATGTAGATTTACCGAACTTGAAAATCAGAATTGATACTACGAGGGATGCACAGGCAACGGCGAATGCGTAGTGGTAACTGTCAGCCACGCTAACACCGAGCGAGTTCTGTGCCCACTCCATAATCTTTATGGCTGCCGTTGGAGCGAACATTGCACCGATATTGATAGCCATATAGAAGAGCGAGAAACCAGCATCACGCTTTGCTGAATATGCTTGCTCGTTGTAGAGGTCGCCCACCATTACTTGCAGGTTGCCCTTGAAAAGACCTGTTCCGATAGAGACAAGGGCGAGAGCACCTGCCATAGCGATGATAGCCACAGAGTTGTTGCCAAGTGGAAGTGCAAGCAGAATGTACCCCGCGAACATCACGAAGATGCCTATGGTTACGAGTTTTGAATAGCCCACCTTATCGGCAAGAGCACCGCCGAAGAGAGGCAGGAAATATACGAACATGAGGAAACTTGAGAAGATCGTACTTGTTGTCTTCTCGTCGAAATTAAAGTTCGCTTGTAAAAAGAGAGTGAACACGGCAAGCATGGTGTAGTAACCGAAACGCTCACCTGTGTTTGCGAGTGCGAGGGTCCATAGACCTTTAGGTTGTCCTTATTTGGGCGTATTGAGGGGATTTCTGGCCAGGTTTGGCCAGAAAGGTGGGCTTACTTCACATTTGGCTTCTGCAATCCGTAGCCATTCTTCTTATCAAGCATCAATAGCATTAATGATATGATGATGGCGAAGACTCCGAAGCCTGCGAAGATAGTCATTGACTCGGTATAGTCGATGAAGCCTGATGCGTCGGTGTTAGCCTCATTTACAGAGCCAATCCACATTGGAACCATAGACAGACCGATGTTCTGGATATAGAAAATGAGGGCGTAGGCTGTGCCGAGAAGTTTCATTGGGATAATCTTCGGAACTGATGGCCACATGGCAGAAGGAACGAGTCCGAAAGCGATGCCGAGCACTATCATCACTACAATGGCGAGAGTCCAGTTGTCGATAGGCAGGGCAAAGGTAACGTGCACAATGGTTAGCAGAATGCTTCCTGCAAGCATGAGGGTTGCGCCCTTGCCGTATTTGTCGTAGATGCTTCCGAAGAATGGGGTGAGGAAGATAGTGCCGAATGGGAGCATGGCAGGGATGAGACCTGCAAGTTCTGGATCAACTCCATACTTGAATACCATCAGTTTTGTAGCAAACTTCAGGAATGGGAATACTCCTGCATAGAACATAAGGCAGAGGAATGTGATGCACCAGAATCCTGGATTAAGGAAGAGAATTCTGAGATCAGCGAATTTGAAGCCTTCCTCCGACTCTGATGCCTCTGTAGCTGATGCTGCGTCTTCCTTCTTATCCATCACATTATATACTAAATATGCTATAACTCCGATGCAGAGACAAGCAGCGCCAAGTCCTACAGATGCGCTTACGCCACCCATAGCCTTTGCGATAGGAAGTGATGCAGCAAGGGCAAGAGCAGTACCGATACGTGCGAGAGCCACCTGTAAGCCCATTGCAAGGGCGAGTTCATGACCTGTGAACCATTTTACGATAATCTTAGATACGGTGATACCTGCAATCTCGCATCCTACTCCGAAGATTGCAAAACCGAGACCAGCGTATGCCACCTGTGCCTGAACATCACCACCGAATGGAACCCAGATTGTTGAGCCTCCGAAATCAGTAGATACTGCCCACCACTTTATTATAGCACCACCGAACATGAGGATGGTGGAGGTGAGACCTGTGAAGCGGATTCCGAACTTATCGAGGATGATACCTCCGAAGAAGAGCAACAGGAGATATACGTTCATCAAGCCGTATGCGCCTGAGAACCATCCATATTCACTTGATGACCATCCGAGACCAAAGCCGTCCTCTGCACCCTTTGATGCTGTGAGCAATGGTTCGAGTGGTGACATTACGTCTGTAAAGAAATAGCCGAACATCATCGTTACTGATACGATGGTGAGGGCTGTCCAGCGTGCGACTGGTGAGTTGCTGAGTTTTTCCATAAAAGAGACCCACCCCCGTACCCCTCCCATAAAGGGAGGGGAGTAGATAGTATTTATCGTTAAAGGGAGTTCATTGGGCTATTTTGATGTTTGTTA
>CACYXI010000006.1 GCA_902778265.1 uncultured Bacteroidales bacterium
GTAGCGCAAACGCTGTGGGTTCTTCTCAAACACGCCCACCTCATGCTCAAAGCTGAGGGTGTCGATAAAGAAGCTACCCATCTTTCCTGCGCCAAGGATAAGGATTTTCATTCTTCTTTAAATGAAAAATTATAAAATGAAAAATGAAAAATACAGATTACTATTCATGTTGAAAGCCATTAACGAAAAAGACTATAATGTATTTTTCATTTTTCACTTTTCATTTTATTATTTATTTACTATCTCCAACTGCTGACGTACAGACTCCTCGTGGATATGCTCGAAGATCTGCTTAACGAAATCGGCAGACATACCGCAGAGAGCACCCTGAGCACCACGCTTGCCAAGAATCTCGTTGTAGCGACCAGTCTGAAGCACGGTGATGTTATGCTCCTTCTTATACTGACCAATCTCACGACACACGCGCATACGCTTTGAGAGAAGCTCCATGAGAGAGTTGTCAAGCTCGTCAATCTGCTTACGGAGGAGCTTGATGCCCTCAGTCGTAGAAACAACGTCACGGAAGGTGAGGATTGAGAGAATATAGTCGAGAACATCAGGAGTTACCTGCTGCTTTGCATCACTCCAAGCCTTGTCTGGATCGCAATGGCTCTCCACCATCAAACCGTCAAAGCCAAGGTCCATAGCCTGCTGACAAAGTGGTGCGATGAGTTCACGCTTACCACCCATGTGAGAAGGGTCGCAACAGATTGGGAGATCAGGAATACGACGACGAAGCTCGATAGGAATCTGCCACATTGGGAGGTTGCGGTAGATGGTCTTGTCGTATGAAGAGAAACCACGATGGATAGCACCCAACTGCTTTACACCAGCAGCATTAAGACGCTCAAGAGCACCAATCCAGAGTTCGAGGTCTGGGTTTACAGGGTTCTTAACGAGCACAGGCTTCTCAAAGCCCTGAAGAGCATCTGCAAGTGCCTGCATAGCGAATGGGTTGGCAGATGTACGAGCACCAATCCACAGGATATCCATATCATATTTGTTAGCAAGCTCAACGTGCTCAGGTGTTGCTACCTCAGTACCCATAAGCATACCAGTCTCTTTCTTTGCCTCAGCCATCCACTGGAGTGCAGGCTCACCGTGTCCCTCGAAGCCACCTGGCTTTGTACGAGGCTTCCACACACCAGCGCGGAAGATGTGGCATCCCTTCTCTGCGAGCTGAGATGCTGTTTTCAATACCTGTTCTTCTGTCTCAGCCGAGCATGGACCAGCAATGACAAAAGGACGTTTCAAATCACTTGGAAGATTAAGTGGTGAAAGTTGTAGTTCCATATCTTTTGTTTGTATCTTTTTATTATTTTGGAGTAATAAGGAGTACAAGGAGTAATAAGGAGTACAAGACGAATGTCTTGTCCGGAATAGGGCTTGATGGAGTAAAGGAATAAGGTTTAACAGTAACAAACCATCACCCCTCATCACTTCAACCATCAACGATAAAGACTATCGTCTTGTACTCCTTAAGCGGCTTTAGGAGCGTAACTCCTTGTACTTCTTCTTAAAATATCGCCTTTATCCTCTCCAGCGCTTCCTGTATCTTCTCTTCCTTTGCACAGAGGGAGATACGGATATAACGCTCGCCGTTGCTACCGAAGATGAAGCCAGGAGTGATGAAGACACGAGCCTCGTGGAGGACCTTCTCGGTAAGCTCCTCGCAGGTAGTGTAATGCTCTGGAATACGTCCCCAGAGGAACATTCCCACCTGAGTCTTGTCATAGGTGCATCCGAGTACGTCCATTATCTTCTCAGCCACGTCACGACGCTTGCGATAGAGCGTTACGTTAGCCTCGTGATGCCATTCTGGAGTATTGTTGTTGAGAGCCTCGGCAGCAGCCAACTGAAGTCCGCGGAATGTACCAGAATCGATATTCGACTTTATCTTGAGTGCCCAAGAGATGATCTGCGGATTTGATATGCACATACCAACACGCCATCCTGGCATATTGTGGCTCTTTGACATTGAGTTGAACTCTACGCAGCAGTCCTTTGCCCCTGGCACCTGCATAATAGAAAGGTGCTCGTCGGAGAGGATGAATGAGTATGGGTTATCGTTCACAACCACGATGTCGTGACGCTTTGCGAAGTCAACCAGTTTCTCGTAAGTCTCACGCATCGCACGACCGCCAGTAGGCATATTTGGATAGTTCGTCCACATGAGCTTTACGCCTTCGAGATCCATCTTCTCAAGAGCCTCGAAATCTGGTTGCCAACCGTTATCCTCGCGAAGGTCATAGTTTACGATCTGCTGACCGAGAATCTTGCTCAGCGATGTGTATGTTGGGTAGCCAGGGTTTGGCACAAGCACCTTATCGCCTGGGTTACAGAGAGCGAGAGTGATATGAAGAATACCCTCCTTTGAACCTATCAAAGGCAACACTTCTGTATCTGCATTCACATCAACGTCATACCATTTCTTATAAAAATTAGCCATTGCCTTACGAAGCTCTGGCGTACCCATTGTTGGCTGATAGCCGTGAGCTGAAGGCTGTGCTGCCACCTCTGCGAGCTTGTCTATTGTCTGCTGTGATGGTGGCATATCTGGTGAGCCGATAGCAAGACTGATGATGTCCTTGCCTTCCGCATTTAGTTTTGCTACTTCCTTCAGCTTTCTGCTGAAGTAATATTCCTGTACGAGATTAAGTCTGTCTGCTGGTTTCATTGGCCTCTCCCCCCGCCCTCCCCCGTAGGGAGGGAGCCGGATTGCTAATGGGGGAATCCGAATTGTTTTTATATTGTTGTTTTTTTTTATTTGCCTGACCTTCCCATTTTGAGCCTATGTACTCAATCTACGTGAGCGAATCGGCTCCCTCCCTACGGGGGAGGGCGGGGGAGAGGCCGTCTTGCTGGTCTTTTACTTTCCCTTATACTCTCCCAATATCTTCAGTTCCTTGGTGAGAGGAATGATAGCGTCAATGGACTGACGGTATCGGATGAGGTCGGTGTAGGTCACATCCACATAGAACAGATATTCCCACTCATGACCGATTACAGGGAGCGACTGTATCTTGGTGAGGTTGATGCCGTAGAAAGAGAGAATTGTCAACACCTTGCTGAGCGATCCCTCCTCGTGAGGCAAAGAGAACACCAGACTCGCCTTGTCTGCCTCGTTCAGAGGACGGAGGAAATCGGCCTTCATCGGATTGCAAACCACGAGGAAGCGAGTGTAGTTGTGCTTGTTGTCCTCAATGCAATCCTCCAGAACCTTCATTCCATAGAAACGAGCCGCGTCAGAGTGACAGATGGCAGCCCATCCCTTCTTGCCCAGGCGCTTGATTTTCTCTGCCGATCCAGCGGTATCCTCGTCCTCCACAGCCTTGATGTGCGGATACTTGCTGAGGAAGTTACGACATTGCATCAGAGCAACGGGATGTGAGTGAACCTCCTCTATGGTGTCCCAGTCGTCCTCTGGCAAGCAGTTGATAGAGTGCTGGATGTGGAGCTTATGCTCACCCACGATAGTGGTGTCAGAGTCACGGAGCAACTCATAGTTGTGCAGCAGACTGCCCGCAATGGTATTCTCAATGGCGAGCATTCCCAATGTCGTTGGGTCTTCCTTCATCTTCTCGAAGACCTCCTCGAAAGTCTGGCAGCATATCAGTTGAATCTGCTCGCCTTCGAAATACTGATGAGCCGCAATATCGTGGAACGACCCGATGATACCCTGTATAGCTATTCTTTTCATTATTTATATTTTTGTTGTCTAAGGTCTAAAGTCTAAGGTCTGAGGCTTTTTCCCGTTTGACCTTTGTCTTTTGTCCGTTGACCTTTGTCCTTACTAACGAAAAGTCCCGCATCATTTGTATGAAGCGGGACTTTACGTAAAACCTAACATTTGGTTTCGTTTGTCATAAGTTGAAATTACACGCAACTTCCCGCTTCACAGTTCCCTGCAAAGTAAAAGTAAAAGTAATAATAATAAGATGAGAAATTCTTATTCATATTTGTAATTCAACTTTTTGTTTAACGATTATTTGAAATCGGGTGTCAAACTTTGGCTCGCACGAAGTCAAAAGTGACTGTCAGCCCAAAGGCTGGTGCACGTCTTTTTAGTTTGACGAGTGCAAAATTACTATTTTTTTTCCAAACTTACAAACATTTTCTTACTTTTTTCTGCATTTTAGTAGAAAAATGACACTTTTTCATCATATACCACACAATACTGATACAAAATCACTATTTCTTGGTATTGTGAGTTTCCGCGAAAAGTAGTACCTTTGCACTCAGAAATCAGAGACGTGCACTCAGGTTTCCCAGATTTTTGTTATAAGATAAAGTTCATAATGTTTTTGTATAATAATGTGGCTGGCTGCGAAGTCAGCCTTTTATTTTTTGAATGATTATCCGCATATACACGATAGGCGGGCTGAAAGCCCAATAAGCTCATAGCCTAGGGCATCGCCCTAGGTGGAGGTAGGTTGGTAATTTCGCCCTGAAGGGGCAAAAGCATTATTATATTAGAGCTTTTGCCCTTACAGGGCGTTAGTTACCCCTCTATTTTACCACAGGGCGTTGCCCTGGGCTAGTAGCTTTTGCCCCTTCAGGGCGTTATCACGTAATTACGGAAATCATTTTATTTTTAGGAGCGTAACTCCTTGTACTCCTTACTACTCCTTAATAAAAAAATCACTTTCTCTTATTCAACGGAATGTTATAGCCAACCGTTAGGTCAAACGCATGAAAATAAATCGGATAACTTTTTGAATAAGAAAAAAGAGAATAGTTTGGTTCATCAGGGAACATATCATCAATAGTATCCACTACGCGATTCATGTCAAGACGGTAGGTCAAGCCAATAGTGAAATTCTTGCATTCATACGAAAAACCAAGAGGAATACAGAAAGCAGCATCTTCAAGAACTGTTTTTATCTTTTCAGTCTGATACTCGTCAAACTCGTCCCATACATATTTGGAAACATCATCATCAGGAGAATATCTACCAGGATCTTCTGGATTATACGCAATCTTACCATACGTATGACCATGAGCCGTGAGACTGGAAATAGGCGCCATCAATTCAATACCGATACGAGCGGACAAATTAGGTATGAAATACATCTTCCACTGTACGCCAAAATTCAAATAGTCAATAGTCATCTTGTTTACTTCTACAACATAGTCATGCCACTCCCACTTATTGACTTCCTTGTAATCAAATGAGCATCCCTGACGACGATAGTTTACATCCAAAAGCAAAGAAGAAGAGCTCATCGCTTGCCACTCAAACTGACCACCAAATGTCATATTCAACTTCCACGTTGGATCATAACCGTCTTTAAACCCCTTTGATTCCATTGTAGAGAGCAAGAAACCTGCATAAGGACGGAACAACCATGCCTTTTTTTCATACTGGGCCATTACAGACCCCACACATAGCACAAATGCTATAATAACCGTCAATCTTTTCATCATAAACATTTAAATGTCTTTTTTGCCTGCAAAGGTATAAATATTTTCGCTTACCACCAAACAACCACACTTTTTTTCCTCAACAAAAATCGTCGTCACCGCTCTTTGTCGCCCTTCATTCTCCCATTCCGGAATGGGATTTGAATGGGATTTGCAACGGATTTGCAAGGGAGTTGCTTAAATGAAAAGTGAACAATGAACAATGAAAAATACAGATTAGTATTTTCGAGTATGGCCATTACCTGAAAAGTGTGACTCGTATTTTTCATTTTTCACTTTTCGTTTATTTCCCTCTGTATCTCTGTGCCTCTGTGTGATACCAAACGCAAAGTCGCCAAGTCGCAGAGTATTTTTCATTTATTTGTGTGGTGACAAGAAATTAATGCGAAATTAATGTGATATTAGTGCGATATTATATGTCTTACTACGTGAATAACATTAATTACCATGAATTTCACGTTAATGTCGAATTAATTTTCAACAATCGCAAAGTTTATTTTCTCTGTCTCTCTGTGTCTCTGTGTGATGATAAACGCAAAGTCGCAGAGTCGCAAAGTATTTCTCACTTTTCATTTATTTCCCTCTGTGCCTCTCTGTGATGCCAAAAAGTAAGTGATCAAATTTAATTCTTGATTTAAAAAATTTTTCTGTACATTAATTTATTTGCAAGTCCGATGTAATTCCCTTCCAAATCCGTTGCAAATCCCATTTCGCGCCTATCTCTCTATTCTCTATTAAAAGAGCCTTAGATTATCTTCGTTGTAGGTTCGCTTCTAATCCGCTTCTAATCCGCTTCTAAACCGCTTCTAAACCGTTCCTATAAATCGGTACAAAAGTGAACTCATGGCAAAGTAATTTTGAAAGCAAGAGGTAAGCGAAAAGCAGCTTGCTGCCAGATTATTCGTTTCTTCTGTTTACAAAATTTATCTTCGCGTCTCTGTGTCTTTGCGTTCTAAAAATAAATTATCTGAGTTAAATTTTCTGGTCATCGTCGCTAATTTTCTTGAAAGCCCCAGCACCGTAAGGTGCTATTTCTTGGCAAGTGTGATTTTTTTTTAGAATTTTACACAAACATGTACATGGTGGTGGTTTTTAGGTTTTAACAATCTGTATATCAGACAATTCAAAGCATGTACATGATGGCTAAACATATACATGACATGTACATGATTTTTTCACAATTCAAGCATGACAACCCATGTACATGTTATGTACATGTTTGGGCAACATGTACATGCTCTTAACGTGTTCATTTTCAATACCTTTACCCTCGTTTTACCCCACCATATACATGTTTACGCGAAATTCTAAAAAAAATCTCACTCGCACGGTAGAAAAGCCTTGAAAAGGCGAAATAACATAGGCGTGGGTGTAACCCACGTTACATTGATGCTCATTCCAAAGACCCACCCCTCCCCAAGGGAGGGAGAATTTATATACATTAATACTATCAAAGACTCCCTCCCTTGGGGAGGGTTGGGGTGGGTCTTAGGGTTGTGGTGGCATTTTACTCTACACTCTACACCAGAGAGCATATAAACAGATGATTCATAGAACGTTACGGCGGTGTAGAGTATCATTCAACTCTACACCAACTATACACCCTATACACCGTCTTTTGCTTTTGAATGGTGTAGAGATGTAGAGTTGGTGTAAAGTCATCTCTAACTCTACACCGCTACAAAATGTTGTGTCTCAGCAAATTGAGTGCCATTTGGTGTAGAGTGTAGAGTTAGTCGCAAAAAACTATTTTTTGTATGGTGAAAAGTTCCCCAATAGCCTTGAAAAGGCGAAATAACATAGGCGTGGGTGTAACCCACGTATCATAGACATCCATATTTCCAGGATATATAGACATTTTAGGGGGTGAGGTCTGAACGTCGAAGAGGTCGGCGGCCGAAGGGAAAGCCAAGGACCGACACTTATTATACATTAGGTGTCGCACCTACGGCGCTCACTAAAAAACGTCATCATAGGTAGCACTAACGTACTACCCTTTTAGGTATCGCTCTTTCAGAGCTTCTTCAACTGCATGGCTTTCAATAATATACGAGTTGATGAAATTCGTCGAACTCACGTTTGATTATTGTAAAATAACAAATCAATGGTTACAGGCGAATATACTAACTTGTATTTTTAATTTTTCACTTTTCATTTTTCATTTAATAATCCGCTTACCTCACTCCCAAGATCTTGTGCGTCTGTAGCGAGAGACGCCATTTGGGATGTGCGAGGATGTAGTCTATCGTCTGGTTGGTGATGAAAGTGTCCTTCTGACGGTCATTTGTGCAGCAAGGTTGCAGACGATATTCCTTGGCTTGGATTGCATCATACTGGCTCATGTCCTGATTCTCGCCTTCGTACACCACTTTTAGCTCATCGATGCGCTGTATGCGGATAGGGTAAATTGATGATGGGGTAGTGCTTTGTGGTGCCGGACGTTTGGGTGAGCACGTAATCCAGTCTATGGTGCAGCCTTCGGGCAAAGGATGTGTGCCGTTGGTTTCGAGCATGATGTAGAAACCAATGGCATGTAGCTTGTCGGTGAGCGATGCTGTGAGCTGTAATGTAGGTTCGCCACCAGTTATCACCATATAGCGTGATGGGTATTGGCTTACCTCTGCCACAATCTCGTCCTCGCTCATTTCTGAGTAGGAATGAAACTCGGTGTCGCAGAACCAGCAGTTAAGGTTGCATCCGGCAAAGCGTACGAATACGGCTGGCGTACCCGTGTAGCGTCCCTCACCTTGGACGGAGTAGAATATTTCGTTGATCTTCATTCTGTTAATTATGAAAAAAATGTACCTTTGGAGCTTACGCTCCTTTCTTGTCTTTTTGGAAAGTAAATTAGCCTAAATTCGATGAATTCAAAACATCCTAATAAACGCAACTTCGTTGCCTGGCTTTACAGAAAATTATTCACGATGACCAGAAAATTTAACTCAGAAAATTTTAATTTTCTGGTAATTTTCTAAAAATTTTTGTTCAGAAAACAGCAGCTTGCTGCTATAAAAGCAAAGGTTTTAATTCATTGAATTCACGTTAAATTATGAGTAAATTAATTCTGTAAATTTATTTATATTTTGATTGTGAATATAACAAAAACAAAAAAAACGCCTTCAAGTTTATATGCTTCTATGGAGCTTACGCTTCTTTTTCTCGGAATAAAAATTTACGACGATGACCAGAAAGTTTATTCGACCTTGACTTTATTTACGACCACAGATCGCACAGATCTAAGGGATTTTATCGCTTACGCTCGTGATTGACATCCCTAAAATCTCCAAAATCTGTGGTCAACACTTCAAGCCTAAAGGGCGAATTTATTCCGGAAAATTATATTTTCAGAATGCTAAGTTTATTTCTCTGTGTCTTTGTGCCTTTGCGTTCGTTTTTTTTGAAATTTTCTGGGCAATTTGTTAGAATTTTTGTTCCAAGACCAAGCACCGTAAGGTGCGTTTAGTGGGAATCTTGAAGGCAATTACTTTTCATAAATCGCTACATTCCCTTCACTTTCCTTCACGCTGACGCGATAGCAATGGGGTATGCGTTCTGCAATCCAGCGGGCGATGTTCTCTGCCGTAGGGTTGCAGTCGAGTACGTCATTAAGACATTTGTGATCCAGTTGTCCTTTCACAATCTTTTTGATGTGAGTGAAATCCACAACCATTCCGTCCTCGTTGAGGGTTTCTGACTTGCAGCATACTACTATCTGCCAGTTGTGACCGTGCAGATTCTCGCACTTGCTGCGATAACTGAGATTCAGATGGTGTGCAGCCGAAATCTCAAGCGTTTTTTCTATGTAATACATTCTAAGTTTTTTTGATAGGGTTTTCTTAGACCTATTTTTCCTTGATTAGGGTTAAAGAGATTAAGGAATAGGGATTGTTTGTTTTCAAACTAACGTGAGTTCAACGAATGCGCACCTTTGGTGCTTGAACTGACAATAATTATTCGCAAAGCTCATCAAGCTACGCAAGGTCCCAATCTACGCAATCTTTTTCCATAAATTTTCATTCCTTATTGGGTAAAGATTGGCAAGATTGGTAATTATTGTCAGTTAAAAGCAGCTTGCTGTCAGACAATTATAATTGGTCCAACTCGCGTTAAACTGTCAAACTTTTGTCCTTATTCCCTTCTTCTTTATTCCAATTCGCGTGCAAAGTTACTAAAAAAATGGCAGATTCTATTGTGTTTTTACGGATTATTTTTTGAAAGTGTAAAGTGGAGAGGGTAAAGAAATATTTTTATAATCAAGAATTAGAGATTTTTTCTTTTGAATTTTTGCGAATTTGAGAAAGGTCGCTTACGCTTTTGCCAATCACGACTATTCCAAATGCTACGCAAGTAGCAAAAATTCTCTCTTTCGCATTAATTCAAAAAAACTCTAATTCTCTAATTCTTGATTATAAAATTAAATTTGACTACTTACTTATTGGTTAAGATTGGCAAGATTGGGAACTTGCGTAGCTTGATGAACTTTGCGAATAATTATTGTCAGTTAAAAGCAACTTGTTGCTAATCTTCATCAATTCAGCGAATTGGATTAATGTAGAAAGTTCTTACATTACTCTTTACTCTCTCCACTTTACACTTTCAATAATCACTTTGCCATCTGATAAATCTTGATGATATCAGCTTTCTTCAATATCTTCAGACCGCCGATGGTGTTGGTATCGCCATTGGTGCATTTGTCTGCCATTTCTTCAATCTCGTCCTCGCTAATCTCCTTACCGATAAGGGTGTGGATGTCGGTTGGCATTCCGATGGAGTTGAAGAACTTCTCCATAGCCTGAATACCTGCCTCGGCTGCGTCAAGGTCGCTCATGCCAGTAGTGTCGATACCCATCACGTTGCGGGCGAAGCGTGCAAAGCGTGGCATGTTCTCCTCACGACAATAGCGTGCCCATGAGCCCCACATAGCTGCAAGTCCGGCACCGTGGCTGACATCGAACAAGCCAGAAAGCTCATGCTCAATGCAATGTGTTGCCCAGTCGCCTGTTGTTCCACAGCCTGTGAGGTCGTTGTGTGCCAATGAACCTGCCCACATAATGTTGGCGCGACTTGTATAGTTGGTAGGGGTGTCGAGCACCTTTCTTCCCTCAGTCATACAGGTGCGCAGAACAGCCTCTGCTATTGCATCAGTAATCTCCATGTCATCGTCCTTGCTGAAATAGCGCTCCATAGTGTGCATCATCATATCGGTTATGCCACAAGCCGTCTGCCATGCAGGAAGGGTAAATGTGTATTCTGGATTCATAATGGCAAACTTGCAGCGGAACTCATTCACGCAGTAGTCCTTTTTTAGCCAACTCTCTACCTCGTCGTTGGTGATAACGGAGCCGTCGCTCATCTCACTACCAGCAGCAGGGATGGTGAGTATGCAACCGATAGGGAGATACTTTGTGGCATGATCCTTATGCTCGTAGAGAGTCCATACGTCGCCATCGTAGAAACGACCAGAAGAGATAGCCTTGCAGGAGTCGATTACAGAGCCACCACCTACGGCAAGGAGGAAATCAATATTCTCAGCCTTACATAGTTCGATACCTTTCCTTACGAGCGACAGGCGTGGGTTAGGCACTACGCCGCCAAGCTTTACGTATGCGATACCGGCATCAGAGAGCTGTTTCTCTACTGTTGCCATCAAGCCAGACTTGATTGCGCTCTGGCCACCATAGTGTACAAGGACTTTCTTGCCTCCGTATTTCTGTATCAATGAGGCAAGCTGATTCTCTGCATTGCGACCAAACACAACCTGTGTCGGTGCATAATAGTTGAAATTCTGCATAATATTACTTAGTAGAATGATTTAATGTATGAATTAATTCATTTAGTTTCTGAGCGCAAAGTTAGGCATTTTCAGGCAAATAACCAAATTTTTCACCTTATTAATCTTATTATTGGAAAAAATGTATTAACTTTGCAAATGGAAAAGCCCCCCATCCCCACAAGGGGGGAACTCAGAGATAGTATATTGTATAAAAAAGACTCCCCCTTAGGGGGATGGGGGGGCTTGGGGTTATGCTTATGAAGACTTTACTTGTAACCGCATCCATATTCTTTGCTCTTAGTGTCAATGCACAACAGAGAAATGGTGGTGTAAGGAGAACCGCTACTACAAGGACAACGGCAAGGACTACAACGACGGCAAAGAGTACTCTGGCAAAGAGTGCTCAAAAGGATAGTACGGCAACTGATAGCGCAAAGGCTGTCAGTACAAAGCCTATGAAACCGATAGATGCTGGCTATCCATACGAGCCAGATACCCTTGGATATATTGTGCGTGTGGGACAGAAAGCTCCCGATTTTACAGTTAAGCGCCTTGATGACAAGGAGTTCACGTTGAGTAAGAATCGTGGTAAGGTGGTGCTCTTGCAGTTCACGGCTTCATGGTGTGGTATCTGTCGCACGGAGATGATGGAAGCTCTTGAGCCAAAGCTATGGAAGAAACTGAAGAGGAATCCAAGGTTCGTGATGATAGGCATTGACTGCGACGAGCCTGTGGAGAGCGTTGGTAAGTTTGTGCGTGAAACAGGTATCACATATCCTATGGCTCTTGATCCTAATGCCGAGGTGTATGAGAAATATGCGGAGAAGGGTAGTGGTGTTACCCGTAACGTGCTTATCGGCAAGAACGGCAGGATCGTAAAGCTCACCCGCCTATACGAAGAAACTGAGTTTGATGCTCTCGTAAGGGCGGTGAGAGCGGAGTTGGCGAAGTAGTAGCCTAACCAAGCCTTTTCTCCCTTTAGGTCGAAGGGTCTTACGACAAATCTCCCAAAGGGAAGGATGTTTTTATAGTAACGTGAATTCTGTGATTTCAAGATAAACGCATCTTTGATGCTGAACTGACAATAATTACCAATCTGCGCAATCTTTAACCAATAGAAGATGATGTTTTTGGGAAAAAGATTGGTAAGATTGGTAATTATTGTCAGTTAAAAGCAGCTTGCTGCCATATAAAAGAATTTCATTGATAATAGTCAGCATAAAATCTTTGGTATCATAAATCCATTGCTCAATCCTATATGGAAAGAACAAGGGATTTATAGTATCTAACATCCTTCCCTTTGGGAAGGCTTGGTTAGGCTAAGATCCTCTTCCTCACCGACTTCACGGCTGGCTTATAGTAATCCATCTCCATAGCCTTGAGAGTGCGGATAAGCTCATCCATAAGTTCGGGATAGAACTGGCACATACGATAGGCAAGTTTCATGGCAAGCGACTGAATGCCGGGAAGTTCTTCCATATCAGTCATTCTCTCCAGACAGAAATCAAGGAAATCAGAACGAAGGTCATTCTCTTCCATTTGAAGACGCTCAATTATGTTTAGCGTGAGACGGCAAACGGAAGAGTTTTTTGTTGTCATCGCGAGGTCTATCAACTCGTTGTAAATGGGCTGGAGCTGTGACAGCTCGTTGTCGGTTGCTTTTGTCATAGACCATAGTGCATTACGAGCCACGTGATAGTCCTCATCGTGCATATATTGCTTTGTGAAGCCTATGAAGTCATTATGATTCCTTACCTCATTATATATGGTAAGGGCATCATTTTCCCTGTATGAGCCAGTAAGCGGTATGGAGTGGTATGATTTTTCTTCCATATTACAACATTTTTTCTAACGTCTCCACGGCATCAAGCAATTCCTCTGCAAAGGAGGTGTGGCTATGTAGGAAGTGTGGCTTTCCTTTAGCCAGAAGAGAGTATAGTTCTTTGTTCATATTGTCAACATAGTCGCCAATGGCATATTCTATGTCATCCTTCTGCCAATCCAACGTAGAATACTGATATATTCTTTGCTTCTGATGAAAGAAACAGAAAGCAGATTCGATTGAGTCCTTTGTGATCATAATATTAATTTCAAATTACTAATTACCTATTTTGCTTTTTATCGTATGGATTAAGCCTAAAAAAGTATCTTGGTAATTCGTAATTATTAATTCGTAATTATGAATCATACCCCACAGGTCTAAACTGCTTTTGCTCTTCGCTATACACATAGTCGTTTTGTATGAGATATTCCTTTATCTCCTCTGGTTCACGACTAAAACTATAACATAGTGATTCGAGAGTATCAAATTCCTCATCACGCAAAAGCATGTTTATGCTTGAAACCAATATTGCTGGGTCTTTTGGTAAATATTCCATAATGTAAATGAATTTACTTTAAGTGAAGAGTTAAGAGTGAAAAGTGAAGAAGGTTTAGCTCGGCGGCCGAAGGGAAAGCCAATTTAAATTACATTTTATAGTGAAAGAGTGATTAGCGACCTTGAACTTGTAATACTAACTTAAATTCTTCACTCTTCGTTCTTCACTCTTCACTTATTAAGCTACTCCAAGTAGCTCTATTTCGAAGATTAATGTTGAACCACCTGGAATGCCTGGCTGAGAAAACTTTCCATAGCCGAGTTCCGCAGGGATATACACCTCCCATTTATCGCCAACGTGCATCTGTTGCATGGCTATTATCCATCCCTCAATGAGATCACTCAAACGGAATGCAGGTGCTACGCCTCCACGACTTGAATCAAACTTCTTGCCGTTTATCGTTTTGCCTGTATAATGGGCTGTCACTATACTGCGACGTGTTGGCTGTACGCTATCCTTGTTTCCTTCAGCCAACACCTTGTAATACACACCCTTTGGAAGAGCCATAACGCCCTCTTCCTTAGCCTTTTCTGCGAGCCAATCCTTATTGGCCTGTACGTATGATTGTTTTGCCATCTTATTTGTTAATTAAAAATCAACGCAAATGTACTCTTTGCTTCTGACCTTATGTTTTGGTTCAAACAAATCGTTTGATACCATAGCTGGAACATATTTTGGCAATAGTTTTGCCAGTCTTAATGCTTCTTCCTTCATTTCGCGAGTTGCGGAATTTTCGACTTGTGTTATTTCAAAATCAGAAAGAGAACCATCAATATCTACTGTGAACATTACACATACCATTATCTGATCATGAAAGTCTTTCTTTTCTGTTTTTGGAATGCGTCTGTTCTCTTTTATGAATTTAAACATTTCATCGTACCCATTCTCACCTGGGAATCTTGCGGATTCTCTTTTAATTGAATTGAATAATTGAATTTGTGTGTAAAGATGATTTTCTGGTTCAAAACTCTTCTTTGTCTGTACTATATATTCTGTGTCGCATTCTTTAATTGTATTATATTCCGCTTTTTTTGATACTACAATCCTGTCAGGGAACATTTTTTCAAGTTCTTTCTTGAACTTATCATTTTTCTTTGTCTGAAGTCTGATTCGGTCAATCTTAAGATTTACAAACCACTCTGGTAGCTTGATTTCATCATAGTTGAGAACCAAGCATATAGATGGTTCATACTCAATGTATTGCAGTATGTCGGGAATTTCTGTGAGTATAACAGGATTTTCTGTTAAACTTTCTATTTCAAGCTGCTTGTTCTTTTCACATACCATCCATCCTAACTTTGGACGCATGGCATTAGTGATGGTATCAATTTCAATACCAACCAAACCACATATCATCTCCATAGGAATGGTTGTGCCTGTATCCAAGTTCTTATACTTGAAATCAACATTTGTCACCTGTGAAGGCATATTATCATATTCGTAAGTCACCTTTTCCGGAGTTCGGTTTCCTTTTTGGTCGTATGGCATTAACTTTAGAAACCATCCATCGAGTACTGTTGGATCTTCACCTTCAAAAGCTGCAGCACATCCTCCTCCTACATATTCTTTAGGGCGGTCTTTTTTAACAATGTTTTGCCAGAAAACTTTATTGACATTGCCTTTTGAAGCGTTGATAAACTCATTCAGTATAGGTACGAGATCATCCACCCACCAGTCAAGGTTATATTTCCTCAGTTGTTGGGTTTTATTCATAACTTTTTCCCAGTCGTCGGTAGTGCCTTCTATTGTGATGTTTGGAATACCGCATGAAATATAAATTACTGAATAATCGAAAAATGCCTTAACTGAACTCATCAATGTCATCTGTGATACTATGCGTGCTGTCTTGTCGGTTGTGCTGAAATCAGCTCGCATCACATCAGCAAGATTATCTTTTGTACTCTCGGCAATCATATTGTCGAAGGTATTCAGGAGTTCATCCCATTTCACGTTAGGCGAATGCAATTCTTCTTTGGTCATCACGGAAAGCTCAATCTTGTCTTTCTCATGATATACAATCCTGTCACGCAATGCCTCTGGATTATTGTTGACGTGCTGACTGAATCCCTGTGCTATCACATTCCAGATAATGTCAGGCGACAACACTATCGGACGGTGGTCGGCATAAGCCTCAACCATAAACTTGAAGAAAATGTCTTGTCCGAGATAGCATAGATTATCGTTTTCAAAACTATACGCAATAGGTTTATTGACATTATTCTTGCTTGCCCAGTATTGGGCTATGAGGTCACCTGATTGTATGCCAAAGTCCTTTTTAGGAGCAGGGAGGTTTTCGTCAACTACGAATGTATGTTTATTGTCAGTCTGCTGTGAAACGCTTTGTTTCGCAGAGCAGGAAAGGGCAACAGCCAAAAACAAAAGAATAAAGCGAAATCTCATTTGAATTTATTTGATTTTATGATTGCTTTGGCAAAAGTACAAAATAAATTTGATATAACAAAGGAAAAACCGTGAAAAGTTTTTCTATGTCCTAAACAATTTGTATGTAAAGACGCTGATTCAGGCCTCATCCTTCGTTCTTTCTCCGAGGTTACTCCATCGATACTCCATCGTTACTCCATCGTTAGTACATCGTTTCGATGGACTAACGATGGAGTAACGATGGACAAACGATGGAGAAACATAAGTGGAAAGGCGGGAGAAATACGGTTTTACTTGTAGGGTAAAGCATGTTTATGATTGAAACTTAATTCCTGATTCTTGAATGCAAAAACGAAAAAAATCATTGAAATATGAATGGAAATTTGGATATTTAATAGAAAATCTATACTTTTGTTGGCGAAAATCAAAAAAACAAGAATCATAATGAAATATATATCACTTACAATCTTGATGTTGCTATCAACATTATTCGGAAAAGCAAATGATGGCGTATATTATGCTTCAGGTTCAGGTTTGGTTCCTGTTCAAGAAACTGACATTTCAGTTGCAAAGGAAATTCTGACAATTACGATTGGAAAAGATAGCTTCGCAATTGTTGATGTATATTATGAGTTTATGAATAACAGTGATACTAAGACTGTTAAAATGGCATTTGAAGCTCCCGGTCCTGATGAAGAATTGGCTCCTCTGAATAATAATGGTATTCATCCGTTTATTCATGACTTTACGGTAATGATGAATGGCGAAAAATTAAGTCATGAGAATGCTGTTATTGCTGATACTTTGTCGCCGAAGCCTGAGTTGCTTGTTGAATATTCATACGCTTATTACTTTGATGCCACCTTTAAAAAAGGCAAAAATATTGTGCATCATACATATAGGTATCACATGGGCTATACATCAGAAGAGAAATTTCGTATAATGTATAGGTTGAGTCCAGCAACACGTTGGGCAAACCATCAGATTGATGATTTTACATTAAGGATAAAGACTGAAGATCATACAAGTTATTATCTTCCAGGAGAACTATGGAAAGGTTCTTCGTTTGTTATGTATCCTGATGGACAAGATAAAATATTTTGTTATGGCGAAGGTAGTTGTGTGTTTGTTGATTTTCAGGCTCCATCTCAGTATATGGAATGGCATACAGAAAATTTCCGTCCAGAAATGGATTTAGCTATTAGTTCTCCTGAGTGTGTTTATCCTCATAAAGGTATTTATCCTAATTGTGCATGGGTGGTAGAAAACGACAAAGGAGAGGTTGTTGGTCGTTTAATAGGTGATTGTGGCGATTCTTATTTTATAGAAGTACAAGATTATGGAAGAGTTCCAAAGGATGGTCACAAGGCGGTAGAATATAGAGCGAAAGATGGAAAGGGTTGTGTCTGGATATCTTCTAAAGTTAAATATACGATAAAGAATGGTGAAAAGATACAAATCGTAAATGTGAGAGCATTGCCAAGTATGAAAAGTCGTGTAATTGGCACTATGTGGGATTTGTATGGAGATTTGCCAAGTCCAGAAGCATGTCTGGGATATGTTCCTTCTCAAGACGATAATAGTACAGATAAATGGTTTAAAGTGAAGGTTGATGGAAAAATCGGGTATATCAGAGCCGATCTTATGTGTTGGGATAGTATGAATACATTCTAATCCCTGAGATATGTCATATATTCATCGTATGTGATGTGTCTTCCACCCATAGAGAGGAGATGGGGAGTTTCAAACTGGCAATCGATAATGCCATTGAAAGGTTTGAGTTGCTCGGCAAGATAGATGAGGGCAAGTTTTGATGCGCTTGGCACGAGTGAGAACATACTCTCTCCAAAAAAGTTATAGTTGATGTTGATGCCATACAAGCCACCAACGAGATTACCTTCCTTATTCCATACTTCAACGGAGGCTGCAAGACCGAGTTCGTACATCTTCTTATAGGCATTTATCATGTCATCGCCAAGCCAAGCTCCAACCTGCTCGTTGCGCT
Source organism: uncultured Bacteroidales bacterium (assembly GCA_902778265.1). Taxonomy (GTDB): domain Bacteria; phylum Bacteroidota; class Bacteroidia; order Bacteroidales; family Bacteroidaceae; genus Prevotella. The sequence goes on from CACYXI010000006.1 coordinate 17,963, forward strand.
TGTTTGTCTTGCTGCAATTCTCTATTACTTTTTCAAATACCTGATTTATAGTAGTTTGGTAAATGCCTTTCTTCATCAACTGTCGCATGGAATGGCTGATGTGTATTTCCTTTGGGAAGATGACAAAGCGGTCGAGAGGACACCACCACATGATATCCTCGTTTTCCTTGTAGCCATACCACGGGAATATACCGTTGTTATATGCGGTAATGAGACGCTCAGGAGACAAATCGCCTCCTATGGCTATCAGTCCGTCCTCCTCACCATAATGAGGATCTGGAAATATGTTGGGTTGGTCATCGAGAAGACGAAAAAGCATCTACTTTATTTACTATTTAGCTATGTACTATTTACTATTTGTTTGCAAGTTCCACAAGTTCCTATGTACTATTCAAGTTACGTAAGTTCGGGATTGCCTGGAAGGCAATACTATGAGTAACCCCGTACATACGAGTGAAACGAGGATGTGCGGGGATTAAGTCCCAAATCCTTCTACTGCCTGGAAGGCAGTACATCGTGAAAGTTTATTTGTGAAAGCTAACCATGTACAGCCTTCCAGGCTAGTAAGTATAGCGATAGTTTTTGTCCGAGGACATCCTCTCCTTCGTCGAGTATGCACCTCGGTTCTTCCCTATGGTCAGGCGCTACGCGGAGTCCTCATAGTGTTGCCTTCCAGGCAATTCTTGATTTGCGAAACTTGAGTTTACTATTTACTATTTTCAAGCGCAAAGTTACTCTTTTTTCGTGGTTGTACAAGTAAATCAAAGCAGATTTTTAGATAAATGGTTAATTATTGTCATTAGTCTTGTCGGTTTGTAAAATTATTTGTATTTTTGTGGGCAGAAATAAATTGTACATTGTACATGTAAAATTGTACATAAAAGATGAAACGTATAGGACTTCTTTCAGATACCCATTCATATTGGGATGAGCGTTACGCAAGGCATTTTGCCGAGTGTGACGAGATATGGCATGTAGGGGACATTGGTACTCTTGAGATTGCCGATAAACTCAGGGCTATCGCTCCTCTTCGTGCTGTCTATGGTAATATAGACGGTACGGACATAAGGCGTGAGTTTCCTGAGATACAACGCTTTAAGTGCGAGGAGGTAGATGTTTTGATGAAGCATATAGGTGGGTATCCGGGAAAGTACGACCGCAGCATCTTCCATGAATTGATGACAAATCCTCCGAAACTGTTTATTTCCGGGCATTCGCATATCCTAAAGGTTATGATGGATAAGAGACTCGGTTGTCTGCATATCAATCCCGGTGCTGCTGGAGTTTATGGTCAGCAACCTGTCCGCACGCTCATCCGTTTTGTGATAGATGGAGAGACTATAAAGGATTTGGAGATAATTGAATTAAAAGAATAAATTTAATGTACTATTTTACTATGTACTATTTACTATTTATGTACTATTTTTGCAAGTCACAAATAGTAAATGCCTGTAGCGAAAAGAAATAGTAAATAAATAGTACATAGTCAATAGTTAAATAGTCAATACAACATATGAAACGAATAATAATATCAATCTTATCAGTACTTATGTGCTCTACTGCATTTAGTCAGAATAAACTTGTGGCATTGAGCTTTGACGATGGTCCTAACACCACGACCACCGTACAGATGCTTGATGTATTGAAGAAACACAATGTAAAGGCTTCATTCTTCGTCATTGGAAAGAATATTAATGACGAGAGTGCGAAGGTGATGGTGCGTGCTCATAATGAGGGGCACGACATCGAGAATCATAGTAAGACTCACTCTGCTATGCCAACGCTTAGTGCTGATTCCATAAAGTCTGAGATTGAGTTTACCTCGGCTCTTGTGGCAAAATATGTTGGGGAGCGTCCTCAGTTGTTCCGTCCGCCTTATATAGCTCTTAACAAGACTATGTTCGACAATATAGATCTCACCTTCATCTGTGGTGAAGGTTCTAACGACTGGGAAGATAATGTATCGGCTGATCAGCGTGTAGAAAAAATATTGGCTTCTGCAAAGGATGGTCTCATCTATCTTCTTCACGATTTTGAGGGTAACGGCAAGACTGTTGAGGCTGTTGATCGTATCATTCCTGTACTCAAGGAGCGTGGCTTTACCTTCGTTACCGTTCGTGAACTCATGAAGCAGAAGAACATAAAGCCACAACCGAGTGTTATCTATACGGATGTGTTGAATGTTAGCAAGTGGAAAGACGGTAATAAATGAAAAATTAAAAATGAAAAATTATAAAATGCCAATTACGATAAACATTAAAATGTAATCTGTATTTTTCACTTTTCATTTTTCATTTAAATTCTCGTATGCTAAATGTCAAATTATACATAGCGTTTTGTTGCTTGTTCGCGCTTCCCTCCTTTGCCCAAAAGGTGAAGGTCTGCGGACAGACGCAACTCAACAAATGGGGCATTACTCCGGGCAATTATAGCGGTATCTCTCACATAAGGGATAACGTGTATGCCATAGTAGATGATAAGGATAAGGTGGATGGTTTCAAGCTCCTTACGCTTGACATTGATCGTGAGAATGGCAAAGTTCTATATGCCTCGCTTTCAGAGCCAGAAGGCATGAAAGAGCGAAGAGCAAAGGGCGAAAACACTAATCGCGACTGTGAGGGCGTAGCTTATTTTCCCGAGGCAAATACCGTATTTGTTTCGGGAGAGGAGGAACAACGCATTCTGGAATACACCATAGACGGGCGTTTGACTGGTCGGGAACTTGCCATTCCTGCTATTATGCAGAGGAATAAGATAACGACCAATCTCGGTTTTGAGGCCTTGACATATAATGACAAGCAGAAACGATTCTGGACAACAACGGAATCAACTCTTCCTGCTGACGGCAAGCATTCATCGCCACATAATCCGTTGATTCATAATCATCTGCGTCTCGTTGGCTTTGACAATACCTTAAAGCCTGTAGAGTCATACGTCTATCAGATGGATCTGCTGCAAGCCACAAGCAAGACTGCCACATCGCTATATGGCGTGCCTTCTCTTCTTGCTCTTGATGATGGTCGTATCATAGTTATGGAGCGTGAGGGCTGTTTTCCAAAGAAACAATATGGTGCTTGGGTTCGGATAAAGCTTTATGTCGTCAATCCTAAAGAGTCGAAACCTGTAAATCTTGATAGTCCAATGGCAAGGGTAGGGGATGATTCATTTATGAAGAAAGAGAAGATATGCGAGTTCGTCACGCGACTTAGGTTGGGTAAGATGAATCTTTCCAATTATGAGGGTATGTGTCTTGGCCCTCGGCTGAATGATGGTCGTCAGACTCTCATTCTTATAGCAGATTCGCAGAATGGCATGGGTAACTGGATGTATCATATCAAGGATCACATACGCATAGTTATATTGCCATAATGAAAGTGTATATTCTTGAAATAATGTGAAAACAATTGTTGGTTTGGAAATAAATTAGTAATTTTGTGCTTGATAACACTCTTAAAGTGTAAAGAGTAAAGTGTAAAGTATAAAGAGTAAAGTAAAAAAATGAAAAAACTTTTGTTATTGGCAGTCTGGATGCTTTCTCTGCCAGTTCTCGCACAAAACACAGATACTAAGTACGTTTCTCAGCTTGGTGTTCACATCAAGAATTCTGGTGACTTTCTCAATGCCAACAAGCTCTCATCCAAACAGATGAGGAAGATGATGGTTGACACATTCCGTGATAAGGCTGATGATGCCGATTTCTTTAAGGCATTGGATAAATACTTCCCTCGTCAATATGAGATTGACCTTGCAGCGATACTAAAGGACTACTATACTAAGAATCTGACATTGCAGCAGATAGACACTCTTATCAACAGTTCTTCTTCTGAGAATATCAAGCGTGCATTAGAGGGATTTGAGCGTTGTAAGGATTTTGCATATCGAGACAAGCTCGTGGACGAAACCTTACAGGCAATAGCTGATAAGACAGGTAAGAAGAAAAAGAAGAAGAACCTCAAGAAGTTCGTTTCTGACTGTACGGAGGACTATCGTTCTGCTCTTGCTACATATACTCAAGTGGCAAAAATTGATAAGTTGGCAGAGGATGAGATTAACGCTATCTACCATACCGTTACGCTTGAAGATTTGAACGCATATACTGCATTCCTCGGTTCTGGTGCTGTAGCTTCAAGTCACAAGGCAGAGGCTGCCGTTACTGAGGACATCTATAATGTTCAGTCGGCTTGTATCAGTAAGTTCCAGAGCTGGACTTATAAGGCTTATCCTTCACTCTTCACCAAGAAACAGGTACAACCAAAGAAGCGTAAGGGCCGTAAGGGTAAAGGTGCAAAGCAACAACAGGGCAATGATGATGTAATCATTGATGGAGGAACGCTTTATTAAATGAAAAATGAAAAGTGAAAAATTATAAAATACAGATTAGTATTATTCACTTTTCACTATTCTCTATTCACTTACAAACGTAACTTGTATTTTTCATTGTTCATTTTTCATTTTATAATTTATTTTTGATATTATGGACATACAGCAACAGCTCTTTGCGCTTCAGGATCTGAAGTATCGTGATTTCCACGCAAAACTTGTGCCTGGAATGGATGTAAATGACATTATAGGCGTAAGGACACCAGAGCTTCGTAAACTTGCCAAGCAGTTGGCAAAGGACGAAAGAGTAGGGGAGTTTCTTTCTGTATTGCCCCATCAGTATCTTGATGAGATGAATCTGCATGGTTTCATCATATCAGAACAGAAGGACTATGATGAATGTCTTAAGGAAATTGACAGATTCCTGCCATACGTAAACAACTGGGCAACATGTGATTTGCTATCTCCAAAGGCATTCAAGCAGAAGAAAAATCGTGAACGCTTAATTGAAGACATAAAGCGTTGGATGGCATCTGACGAGCCTTTCACCATTCGTTTCGGCATAGAGATGCTTATGAGTTTCTATCTTGATGAGAGCTTCAAGCCAGAGTATCTCAAATGGGTTTCAGAAATCCGTCATGAACACTATTATGTCAAGATGATGGTAGCATGGTATTTCGCCACTGCATTAGCCAAACAATGGGATGCCACCCTTCCATACATCCAAAACATGACTATGGAGAAATGGACTCACAACAAAGCCATACAGAAGGCAGTGGAGAGCTACAGAATAACTCCAGAGCAGAAAATTTTACTTAAATCTTTTAAATGAAAAATGAAAAGTGAAAAATACAGATTACACTATTCACAAAAATGCTAATTCGTATTTTTCATTTTTCATTGTTAATTTTATTAATTTTATTAATTTAAAACCTAAGTCTTTATGAAATTAGAATTCTACACCAATGGAGTAATATCCATAATCGACCTTGACAAGCTTGCAGCAGAATACGCAGGTATTATTAACATAGGCCAAAAATGCAAGCAAGTATGGAATGCCGTTAAGATTGACGATGAATCAGTAGATCCATTCCAATGCAATATAATCGGAAGTGCAGGTAGCTATAAGCTCAATCATGGTCAGGAGCGCACAGAATGCCCAAAGGGATTGCTTAGTAGCCGACTCGTTCCTTGCAACACATGCACGGGAAGATGCGTGAATATCCGTGCAGGTCGTCCGAAATACTATCAACGTACCCCAGAAACGCCAACACTTGTCAATGGCGAGCCTGTAAGTGAATGGGGAACGGAACTCCATGAGGGCGATACCATCACATTAGGCAATGTACAACTGAAAGTAAATTAACGCCCGTTCGATGAATTCGCACCTTTGGTGCTTGAACTGCCAATAATTACCAATCTGCGCAATCTTTTTCCATAAATAAACGTGAGTCCGAACAATTAAAACGCTGCGCTTGGCTACACGAATTATCCACGAATTATCACGAATTTTCCATAAATTTTTTATTCTAAAGAAAAAGTATTAATGATAAATTCGTGGGAATTAATGGGCGATTCGTGTCGCTTTACGCAGTAGAAAAAAATATACTTTGGTTAAATTCATGTTAAAATATTAAAGATTGAAAAGATTGCGTAGATTGGTAATTATTTTCAGTTAGAAGCAACTTGTTGCAAATATTTATCAATTCGTCGAACTCACGTTAATGCAAAAAGAAAACTCCACCAGCCTGAAGGCTGATGGAGTCGAGTATAATTGAATAATTGAAAGGTAAATCGCCTTAGATAGCGAGCTTTACACCGAGAGAGAAATAGGTGTCGCCATGACCGCCTACCCACTGATACTTACACTCAACGAAACCAGCAAACTTGCTTGTGAAGTCCTTCTTCACGCCGCAACCGAGATTAACGAGGAAGTTAATGTCGCTCTTTGAATCCTTGGCGTTGTTGAAGTCAAGACCTGCACCTACGAGTGGATAGAGGGTGAAGTCGTCACCGAGGTCAAACTTGTAGTGGAAATCAGCCTCAGCCTGAACGTTTGTAACATCATCGAAATAGAAGTTAGCTGCAGGAGAGAACTCAATGTTGTCTGTGAGGTCAGCTGTAATACCTACACCAAGACCGAAGGTGCTACGGAGGTCGCCCTTGAAGTCGAGCGTCTGAACCTGTGCAGAAGCTGTTGCCACAGAGGCAGCGAGCAATGCAGAAGCGAAAAGTTTTTTCATTTTTTTTGTCTTTTTTTTGTTTGTTACGTTAATATTCTACCTTACTATGCAAATTAAAAATGAATAGTGAAAAAATGATTATATGTACAAATTACGAGTTACAAATTACCTATTTAGCTTTTATCAGTCAATTTTGTAATAGAAAAAAGCATCTTGGTACTTTGTAATTTATAATTAGTAATTACTTTCATTTTCTATTTATCATTTTCTAATTCTGAGTGCAAAGTTAATGTAAAAATGTGAATTTACAAAAGCATTATCCCTAAATAGTGTAGGAAAACACCTATTCTTAACGTAGGAAACCCCACATTTTTGCTCTTTTATACTATTTTAACTTTAATCGGTACTCTTTTTTGTTAAAAAAAACAAAGACGCAAAGTGTTTATTCTATGCGTCTTTGTGTATTGCATTATATGTAGCTTAGATCATCGTATTCTGTGGACGTGTCATCCAGTTTTTGAATTCCGCCGCCTTGTTCTTGCTCACGAAGAGCGGTTCGGGCAACTCTATAGGCAAGCGAAGGAGAAGTCTGCTGTCGAACCAGATAACAATCTCCTGAACGCAATCACGTGCCACAATATACTGCTTGTTTGCACGGAAGAAGCGGGCAGGGTCGAGAGAAACAATGATAGAGTCGAGTGAACGGTTGTAGTCGAGCACTTTCTTGTTCTTCAGAAAGACCTGTGTCTTTCGGTCGGTGCTGTATATACATGCCACGTCTTCAGTCTTGACTGGAAGGAGCTTGTCTTTGTTGGGTATCAGTAATGTCTGCTTGTATTCGCCTGACATTCTGTCGTCAGGACGGAGTTTCATCATCTGTTCCAGATAGGCAACCACGTCAGATTTACTCCATCTTCTGAATTTTTCCAATGCTCTGGTCAGTTCAACGGTCTTGATTGGCTTGAGCAGATAGTCAATACTGTTTACGGCAAAGGCGTCAAGAGCATACTGATCGTAGGCGGTTGTAAACACGATAGGCGTCTGTATGTCAATCTCGTTGAAGAGGGTGAAGGCAGAGCCGTCACTCAGGTGAATATCCATGAAGATAAGGTTGGGGGCTGGGTTTGAACTCAGCCAACGAATCGTCTGTTGCACGCTTTCCAGTACGTGCAACACTTCTATGGATGGATCTATTTCCTTGAGCATTTCCACCAGATTCTCACTGGCGGTGGTCTCATCTTCTATGATTAATACTTTCATTTCTTTCTAAGTTTAGAATGCAAATATAATCTATTTTGATTAGATTGATATATAAATGTATTTGAAAACGAAAAAAAAAGACGTAATGCTGAATTATCCTAATTCAACTTTCGCATGGTTCAAGTTGAAAGTGAAGAGTGAATAACTAAGAGTGAAGAATTTAAGTTTGTATTGCAGTTTAAGGCTGTTAATTATCCTTTGCAATAATAAGATATTTTAATCTTTACTTTTCACTTTTTATTTTTCACTTGAAGTGGAGCTTGCGAAACTAATAGGCAGATACTCAGCTTCCAATCCACTTATAACAGTTGCAGAACCGCCTGTACTGCCTGTATGCTGTATGTGAATGCCGCCAAAGGAGTTGGCGGATGTAAGTGTGTGGATTAGCGTCTGCTTTTCCTCACCATTGGAAATTTCAGCCATGAGTCTTGTGTCGTGGCATGACAATATGAGTTTGCATCCACGCTTAAAGAGCACGCATTTCTCTGGTTTTGTCAAGGCAGAAACCTTACCAGAGGAATATTCCACGAGATATACCACAACGGCATTATCATATTCTGGTGTTCGCATGAAACGAATGCCATAGCCTGTCAGAGTGTGAGTATCAAACTTGATGCAGATATCCATGTATTGTCCTGTTGCACTACCAAAGCCCTGTCCCTTTGATTTGCATGGATCAAGTGAAATGGTTAGTTTCTGACCATGAAATGTTTCATTCTCTGGTGCTGTGTACATCATCCTTGCACCTCTGATGTTCTGTATAATGCCTTTACAGCCTTCTGCACCATCACATCCTTCGCCCATGCACCAGGCTGCGCGATCCTTGGGAATGGTCCAACCGAACTCCTTGGTGTCCTCTGGTTTGTAGCCATCAAGGGTCCAACGTCCTGGGATAATGTCTGGTTGATTTTCTAATGCGAGATAAGGGAAGGCAACAGGCATAGGAACGTCAGGAGTAGGAGGCAGAATGAGAGGCTTACTATTGAGCGTGCAACCTTCGGCTAGGCATTTCTTCTTGGGATTTGGCTTGCGTGCCCACTCTATTTTCAGGTCTTTGTCATCGCTCGTCCAATGGCAGTTTATCATTGTTACTGGATCTGAGACCTTAGTGAGGTACTGAGTGCCTGACACCTTAGAGTGAATATTGCAGTTGCGCAGCGTAGCTCCCTGAGTAGAAGTGCAATAGAATGGCTTGCTAGAGTAGAACGTAAAATTGCAATCATCGTATATTCCTGTTCCGCAGAGAGCATCGTCAGTACATTCGAAATAGCATTTCTCAAAGTGTACATCATCAGCTCCTACAAACGGACAAGAGTTGAGACGTGAGATAAACTCGCAGTTGCGTGCTGAGTAATTCTTGCCACGACAAAGAATGAGCTGTGCCTGCACGATAGCCTCTCCACGCTTCTTGCGACTTAGCTTCGGATTGGGCTTATAGTCGAGATCCACGTTGCAGTAGTTGCCAAAGGTGATATTCTCTGCGTGGATATTGTCACCTGTGACATGAAGCATGGTGAAATTGCCGACAGCCCCTTGTGTCTGCCCTCTATTACAAGCAAGAACTATGTCCTTGGGATTAGAGGAAAGTCCGATGAGACTGACGTTGCTTATCCTTAGTTTCATACCAAAAGGTTCATTCTCGCCTTGCAATGGCTTGCGGATGGTAGTGTCGTTGGGATCATCAAGCCAATAGACGTAAGGCTCAATGTATATCGTGGAATGGTTAGAAGGATGTTTTTCGGCAAAGAGCAAAGCCTCTTTCACGTTGTTGAAGCAGAAACGGCTCTCGCGCGTTTTCATCTTCGGATTGACATAGAGGCAATTTTTTGCCGATGACATTTTTTCGCCATTACACGTAAACCTAACCTGTGCATTGGCAGAGGCAAGGAAGAGTAGGAGAGTGGCGAGTGATAATATACGATTTATCATGTACAATTTGTGATTTTAGGGCAAAGATAAGGATTTTTTTCTGTTTTTTCATTATTTTTTCTTCATTTTTTACATTTATTTTAAGAAAAAGATTATCTTTGCACCAAGAAAGGCTAAAGGCAAAATTCAATACTTTAGACCTTATACTTTGATTCTTTTGACTTTTTACATTAACGAATAATCGCTATGATGAACGAAATTTACACTCAGATCTCTTCTTCGGAGGTTAATAGCCTTGGAGCAATTTATAAGTTGTTCATAAGTCTGTTGCTTGGAGCTGTGATAGGTTTTGAGCGTCGTCAGAAAGGACAAGTGGCAGGTATGCGCACGTTTGCCCTTATCTCTATGGGTGCTACGCTTGCCATGCTTGTGTCTATCTATATCCCGCAGGAATACATGGGATTGAAAAATGGAGATCCTGGACGTATAGCCGCTCAGGTTATCTCTGGTATCGGTTTCCTTGGTGCAGGTGCCATTATTCAAATGAAGGGCTCGGTGAGAGGTCTTACGACTGCTGCCGGTATCTGGATGACGGCTTGTATAGGTCTGGCGGTAGGTTCTGGAATGTATGTTATAGCCACGGCCGCTTGTTTCCTTATCATTGCTATCTTGAAGTTTTTCGAGTTCTTGGAGAAACTTCTTCTTAATGGAAGGGAGCAGAATGTAATAAGACTGAAAGTGGGCAGAATCGTCACAGATTCAAAGGTTTATCGTGATTGCTTAAAGAAATTTAATGTTCATCTTTCGTATGAATATCTTCGCTATGACTATACGGAGAACTTCACCACGTTCAATTTCGTTGTACGTACAAATGACCATACGGACTTCGTGCATCTTTTTCAGGAGATACACTCTCTTGGGGATGTGATGTCGCTTACTCTTACTAATGAGGTGAACAATTAAAAGTGGTCTCTCCTCTCGCCCTCCATATTGAGGGAAGGCGTGGGGAGAGACCGATTACTTATTAACCTGAATATTAATCTTTTGGTTCGTGTAGATAACTTAACAAACTTATTATGAGTATTTATGTTTCTTATAACTTGCTTTGGTTTAGGAGTGCAAGGAGTACAAGGAGTGACGCTCCTAAAGTCGCTTAAGTAGTACAAGACGATAGTTTTGTTGTTTATTAGAACGCTCAAGACATTTGTCTTGTACTCCTTGCACTTCATGTACTCCTTATTACTCCTTGTTTACCTTACGAGAAGTGAGGTAAGTACTGCTCCGGCTACTGCTCCTGCAACTACAGCACCAGCCTTGTCACCGTGACAATGATGATGGTGACGACGGTGGCAACGTTCCTCAACCACTACTGGGCGCTCAACTACAACTGGACGTTCTACGACTACCGGACGCTCAACCACTACAGGTCTTTCTACGACTACTGGAGCGTGGTGATGATGGCGGTGATGTCTTGGCATGTGATAGGTCTCAACAACCACGGGGTGATGATGATGTCTATGGTGGTGGTGGCGAACTTCAACACGATGATGATCGTGATGGTGATGATGCTGTGCAGAAACTGAACCTGTGCAAATGAATGCCATTGCTATGAGGGCGAAAATATACTTTTTCATAATTGTACGTTTTAGAATGTTATAATATTTTTGTTATTGATTTCTGAGTGCAAAGGTAGTATATAATCGTCACTTTTCAAATTGTTTTTCCCTACCTTTGAAGGGAAAATTCCTATTGATATGTAGGAAAATCCCCTAAAAAAGATGTATTTTTTCATTCTCGATTAAACCATTAATCTATCAATTCGTTTCTTTACATAGTACGTTGAATATAAATTAACCTGTTTTTTTATGAAGAAGTCATTCTTTACATTTGCGCTCTCCGTAGCGTTATGTCTTAGCTCATATACAGCTTTTGCCCAAAAGTGGGTTGGTACATGGACAACTGCCCAGCAGCTTGTAGAACCTCATAATCTCGCACCAGAACCAGGATTATCGGGTAATTCCCTGCGTGAGATTGTTCAGGTATCGGTTGGCGGTGAGAAAATCCGAGTGAAGTTCTCAAACGAGCATGGTAAATCACCTCTCAATATCAAGGCTGTGGAGATTGCCATTGCACAGAATAGCGGTTCGTCATCTGACATCAAGTCGGGTACAGCAAAGAAACTCAAGTTCAAGGGTAAGGATGGCATAACGATAGAAGCAGGAAAGATGGTGGCTTCAGATGCAATCGACTTTAAGATTGCTGCTCGTGATAATGTGGCAATAACTATTCACTACGGAGAGTGCGACAACAAGATTGTTACAGGACATCCGGGAAGTCGCACCACAAGCTATCTTGTTGAGGGGAATAGTTCTGATTTCTCAAAGGCAAAAAAGACAAACCATTGGTACACTATCTGCGGAATTGACGTGATAGGAAATAAGAATACTCGTGCTGTGGCTATTCTTGGCAACTCTATTACCGATGGTCGTGGTTCTACCACTAATCAGCAGGATCGTTGGCCTGATGTTTTTTCACGCGCTCTTCTTGCTAATCCAAAGACAAAAGATGTGGCTGTGCTCAATCTCGGTATAGGTGGCAACTGCATTCTCCGTGGCGGACTTGGTCCTACGGGTGCAACCCGTTTTACACGCGACATTATGCAGCAGGAAGGCGTGAAGTATGTCATTATCTTCGAGGGTATCAATGACCTTGGCGGTAGTCGTAATGGTGAACAGACGGCAAATGCGCTTATCGAGGCTTATAAGAAGATGATAGCCGAGGCTCATGCAAAGGGCATCAAGGTGTATGGAGGTACGATAACTCCGTTCAAGGGCAATAAATATCATACTCCTGACCATGAGGCGGCTCGCAAGAAAGTGAACACCTGGATTCGTACAAGTGGCGCTTTTGATGCGGTTATAGATTTCGACAAGATAATACGTGATCCTGCCAATCCAGAGGCTTTGCAGAGCAAGTACCTCTATGAGAACGACTGGTTGCATCCTAATGCTGATGGCTATAAGACAATGGGCTCTGGTATAGATCTCAAGTTATTCCAATGAAAAAGTTAGTACTATAAATATCCTTATCTTTTACCCAAAAACGTGTTTCGGCTTCTGTCTTTCGATTGGATGTATATCCCATCATGACAGAAGCCGAATTCATTATGTTAAAATTGTGTGTTCTATTAATTTCCAAATAGCAGCAAGCTACAAAATCCACTGCGTGGAGCTATACAAATTATCGTTAATTCCCATGAATTTTCCATGAATTCTTTTTCTTTATCCCGATTTTTTCAATTTTTCGAATCATTAGGGATATAATTTACGATAAATTACTTCCCTGCGGTCAGTGGGTCTGCGACAAATCTCGTGGTAATTCATGAAAATCAATTTAGCCAAGCGCAGCGTTAATTTTCGTCGAATTCACGAAAAATAGGGGTGTTTATTCGTTTTCTTGTGAATTTTTTGTATTTTTGTAGCGTAAAAAGAAACTTTAATGTAATAACTAAATAATTATGATCAAATTAAGTAATGGAATTGAGATACCACAGATTGGAGTCGGTACTTGGACGCTTCGTGGTGAAACAGCTGTGAATAATATCCGTCTTGCCCTTGAGGTAGGCTTTCGTCATATCGACACCGCTCAGGGCTATGAGAATGAGACGGAGGTTGGACAAGGCATTTATGATAGTTTGATACCACGATGCGAGATTTTCCTTACCACGAAGGTCGCAACAAACATAATGCGTGAGGGTAGGGAGGCTGTCAGGAAATCCATAGAGGAAAGTCTTCGGAAACTCAATACGAAGTATCTTGATCTTCTGCTTATCCATTGGCCAGTAAAGGATTGTGTCAAGGATACGTGGCAAGTGATGGAGGATTTCGTACGTCAGGGTAAGGTTCGCTCACTTGGTGTAAGTAATTTCAACCGTCATCATCTTGAGGATTTGCTTTCGTATGCAGAGATTCGTCCTGTTATAAATCAGATTGAGGTACATCCATTCATGACTCAGGAAGAAAACATTGCCTATAATCGTGAACTTGGTATTCAGGTGCAGGCTTGGGGACCTTTCGGACAAGGAGATATTGATGTCATTGGGCATCCTTTGCTTCAGTCGCTTGCCACCAAATACAATAAGACTGCATCGCAGATAGTTCTTCGTTGGATAGTTCAACGTGACCTTATCACTATACCTCGTGCCAAGCCTAATCACTTTGCCGAAAATCTTGAGGTTATAGAATTTTGCCTTTCTGATGAAGATATGAAGGCTATCAGTAGTCTTAACCAGAATCTTAGATCAAATGTTTTGAATGATCCAGAAACATTCCCTTGGTAAAAACGATATGAGAAAATCAATCCTTATCCTTTTGTCGCTAGTAATAAATATTTTCATAATTGGGCATGCACAATCACACAAATTTAATGATCCAAAGGTGAATATTCCTCCAGTTATTGTGGAAGGCAAAGTAGAAGGTGTACCTGATGGAACGATTGTTCAACTAAGTGTCCGTTTTTACAAATCGGATTCTTATATGGGAAGCCCATCTGATGTAGATACAGTTATTGGCGGGAATTTTCGTATTGTTCATAATCCTGACAGCATAACAGAAGAGGAGTTTTGTATAGTAACACCGAATAGACCACTTTTGTATTTTTATGCTACTCCAGGAACTACAACCACAATAAAAGGTAGAGGGATAGATTATGAAGCTTGGCACGTTGTGAATGATAATTCCCTGCAAAAGGAAAAAAATGAATATATGTCATATATAGAAGAAAGAATACCCGGTTATTATGAAAAACGTAATATGGCATATTTTAATAGTAATTCCGAAGATTATGATGAGATAAAAAGAGAATCTGATAGATTATATTGCCTGTATGTTGAGAATATGTTAAATTTACTTGAGACAAAGGAATATAATCCTGTATTTTCAAAAGCTCTTTGGAATGTAGCCGTAATTATTCGTGAATTAAAGTTGGACTCGTTCAGAGATAAAGCCATAGCACTATTATCAAAAGTTCCGTTCAATATTTCTGATAGAGATGACGGATGGGTCGTAGAGACAAGGAAACGACTTGAATTGCCAAAGTATATACCTATAATGATTGGCGAACAAATGACTGATTTCAAACTTTATGACCATAATGGGGAAGAGCATCATCTAAACGAATTTAATGGTAATGGTAAGTTTCTTTTAATAGAGTTTAATTCCAGAACGTGCGTTGGATGTATGGAACACAGACCTATGGATTTTTTGCATGATGTCTATAAGAAGCACTCTGATTGGGTGGATATGCTAATGGTGAATTGTGATGATCCGTATTTCTGGGAACTGGAATGTAAGGATGAAAATAAATGGGGCAGAGATCCATGGTATGAATGGAATGACCGTAAAGCTTGTAAGAACATCATGCAGCGATATGATGTAAATGGTCCTACATATTATTTTATTTCTCCTGATGGGATTGTTCTTGGTAAAAATACAGGAGAGGAAAGTTTGGCTTCCTCTTTTGAGAAATACTTCAAACTGTATAAATAAGTATATCGGAGTCTGACAAATATATATCTGGAATTGTCTATACCTACAGGTATCTGCATTCTGTTTGGGATATGGAAAGGATTGGCATGTGTAATTAATTTTTTGAGGTTATAAGGTTTTACGGTCTAAATGCTATAATTGAAGCTGACCTTTAACCTTATAACCTCAAAACCTTAAAATTCTACCCTTAACAAGTTGAAGGCTTTGTGAGTTCTCCGGCAACAATCTCGCCACAATGCTTCTCGCTGAATTCACGATTAATGTCTGCAAGTTCCTTGAGACCAAGAATATAATCGTCGTAGATGTCTGATAGATCATTGTCGTCACAATCACCGGCACTAAAGCTTAGTGCATTCTGCACGATCTCCTTACGCTCTTCAAGAGTCGTGTCCTTAATAAGTAAACTCTTCATACTTTACACTTTCTACTTTTTACATTCTACTTTACTCTTTACTCTCTCTTCTCTTATTAATCTCATTGATGAAATCTTCCTGATTACGAGGAGAGATATACACCACGTCGTATTTATTATAGTGAATGGCAAGTCTTTTTAGTGAACCTGCAGGTGAGCTTAAAAGGCATCTGCTTGGCTCCATCTTCTTGATGCTTTCAATCTTAATATCTGTGTGCATCCAGAAGAAGGTGTATATTCTTAGCGTATCATTATCAATTACATATTTTATGCTGAAAATACTTGCAATAATAATAGCAATAGTCAAAAGCACAAAAGACACAACTGTTATTTGTGCGGGTGTTGGGGCTTGACTCAAAGGAACAAGACAAATTGCAGGAATAATCACAAGAATACACATAATCAATATGCTGATTCTCGTTTTGTAGGTCTTTGTTTGCATATAAATTATTTTTTGTTTATTATTATTTTAATTCGTAAAAATACATAATTTTCTTTTCTGTTTTTCCGTAATAAAAATGCAAAAAAAATCAATAATCGTTTTAACTGAAAAAAAAACGAAAATTTCTTTATTTTTGTTTGGAGGTTTCATATATTTTCCGTATCTTTGCATCGTGTTTTTCATGGTATTAGATTATTAAGGTTATAGCCCCCTACCACCTGTGAAGGCAGTAGGGGATTTTTTATGCCTATTGGTCTGGGTTCTCAACGAATCCCTGATACTGTGGTACGAGAGACTTCTGAATTTCCTCATAACTTTGCTCCATAAGCATCTTCACATTCTCTGGTCCTTTACCTATTGGGTATATTGGCTTATGGATAGTGAGGGTGAGCTGATAGCGATTAACGAATCCCATATCCTTCTGACGTGGCTTTACGTTAAAGCTGCCGTTTATAGTCAATGGAACGACAGGCAACTGAAGCTCGTCGGCAAGAAGGAAACCGCCTCGCTTGAAGCTTCCCATGTGACCGGTAAAGGTGCGTGCGCCTTCAGGGAACAGAACAACCGACATACCATGCTTGAGAAATTCGCGAGCCGTGTCGTATGTCTCCTTAATCTTTCGTGGAGAACGCTTGTCAACAGGTATATGGCGACAAGCTTTACAACTTGTTCCGAGGAATGGAATACGGAATAGTTGGTATTTCATCAGCCATTTGAAATTCTTGTTCAGATAGCCATAGATAAGGAAGATATCAAAAGCCCCCTGATGGTTACTTACGAATACATAGCTGTCATTATCATTTATGTTCTCGCGACCTTCAACCTTTATAGGAAGCAATAGCGATCTCACAATAATCTTACTCCATAGCCTTCCTGGATAGTAAGCCCAGTAGTTGGCATCACCGAATTTTGTGCCGAGAACGATGAATATCGTGCATATTATGAGCGATATGACTATCACTGGAATGCAGAATACAATTTGGTATATGTTATATAATATCTTGATCATTTTGTTTTAGTGTTTAAATTTGATTTGTTCGCCTTTTGAGTTTTCTGATAGAATGCAGTTGCGAAGCACGAAGTTTCCGTTACAAATCGTGTCGCGAACCTGCCAGTTGAATGTCCTGCCCTCCATAGGGCTCCATCCGCATTTGCTCTTTATGCACTCCTTTGTCACAGTCCAAGGTGATTGCGGCTTAACGATTGTGATATCTGCCTTATAGCCTTTACGGATGAATCCACGCTCTGTTATTCCGAACAGTCTTGCAGGATTGTGTGCCATGAGCGTTACAAGTCTCTCTATTGTGAGAACACCCTCATCCACAAGACTCAGCATCGTTGGCAAAGAGAACTGTAGCATAGGCATTCCTGACATTGCCTTTGCCGCGCCACCTTGTTTCTCCTCTATGCAATGAGGGGCATGGTCTGTGCCAATGGTTGAAATCTGACCGTTCATCAATCCCTTGCGGAGTGCTTCCTTGTCCGACGGTTTCTTGATGGCTGGATTGCATTTGATACGTGCATCAAGCGTGCGGTAGTCATTGTTGTCGAACATAAGATGTGCTACGGTTGCCTCTGCCGTAATCTGTGGCAGACTATCATCTGGGGTAGGGGAGAAGAGAGCATTGAGCTCTGCCTCTGTGCTTATATGAGCTATATGAAGCTTTGCACCAGTTTGACGTGCAAGCGATGCCGCGAGGCATGAAGATTCCATGCAGGCTTCTTCTGAACGTATGATAGGATGGAACATCACATCAGGATCATCACCCATCTGTTCCTTTATCTTCTTCATGTTGGCGTTGATGATCTCGGTATCCTCGCAATGCGCCATAACCACAAGACCATTTTTTGCAGCCGACTGGAAAATCTTTATCAGCGAGCCATATTTATCTACGAGCATATTGCCGGTAGAAGATCCCATGAATAGTTTTATGCCTGGAATCTCACTTGCATCCATGCTCTCAAGGAACTCGATATTGTCGTTGGTAGCACCAGGGAAGAAAGCCCAGTTCACCAAGCTCTTCTCCCTTGCCAGTTCCTGTTTCTCGCGCAGAGCCTCAAGGGTTGTGGTCTGCGGATTCGTGTTTGGCATGTCGAAATATGAAGTAACACCACCAAAGGCAGCGGCTCTTGACTCAGATGCGATGTCTGCCTTGTGTGTCAATCCAGGTTCACGAAAATGCACGTGAGTATCTATGATACCAGGAAGAACATAGCATCCGCTGGCATCTATTATCTCATAGTCATGATACTTGTCGGCATCAAATTCACGGTCATTTGTATCAATCTCGTCAATGAGGCCATCAGTAACGACAAGAGAGCCGACAATCTGCCGACCCTCATTGACTATATTTCCATTCTTTATTATTAAGTTTCTCATTACCAGTTTTATTTCTTTGGATTAGCCATCTCGTTAGGTGTTGGCGGTGTCTCAACCTTTCCGTCGGCAGGAGCCTCTGGAACTGCTGGTGTAGGATCGTCCATACCCACGCTTACGGCTTGGTTGTGGTTGGCTGCATCCATGAAATCCTTTACGTAGCGGTCATTCTTGAATGTATCGGTAGCCTTCAGCATCAATGCATCAATCCATGCGTTGGTCATAGGAATCTCCGTATCAGTAGCCATACGGAACACGAAAGGACCAAGCACGTTATCGAAGTTCTGCTCAATGAATGAGGTGATAAGCTTGTCCGACTCATCCGTGAGTGCTATCTGTTTCTTTTGCAGTTCACGATACACCTTGCTCATATCCTCACCATTCATCATTGCCTGTGCCTCCTGATGTGAAAGGTCTGCAAGCTGACTTGTAATCTGATTGTATTTCTCTATGAAGTCGGTGAGCTTATCGTTAAGGAGCGTGCCTGTGCAAGTCTGTTTTGCTGTATTGAATTTTATGGTGATGTCACCCTCCTCAAGCACTACAGGCATCACGCCCTCGTTATTGATGAAGAGAGTTCCCACCTTTATTGTATCGATATTTCCTCTGAACTCGAACTTTCCGTGAACAACATCGCATGAGTCGATGTTCTTCAGTTCGTTGCCCTCCAATGCTTTGATATACATCATGTGTCCGTCCAGATTCTGGACATCAGAAGTGCCCTGAATGTTGTACGAACTTGAGCATGAAGCCAAAGCGGCGGCAGCACAGAGAAAGTAGAATATATTCTTCATATTTTGATTATAAATATCAATGATGCTTTCTTTTTAACTACAAAGTTAATTAATAATGTAGTAATACGGAAATATTTTCAAGCAATTTAAAACAAATACGATATTATTATGATTTATTTAGAAAGTGACACCTTATTTTATATGCTTTGTAAACATAATGAGCACAAATGTCATTCTTCGTTAACATTTGTTTTATCTTCCTCCTTCTTTATCACATACGCAATACGGTGTGTGGTGTAGATCTCGAGCACGGCACCAATAAGGAGTGCCACTACCCAGTTGTTGTGAACCACATGTATGTACGTATTATATCCTTCCATGGTATTGGCAACGTATGGGAAGAAGAACCGATACACATTCTCGAGCATTAGCAGTCCGGAGATGATAAAGGCAATATCTGCAAGCACCATAATGTGGCGGAGTCGCTTTAGTGTGATGTTGTTGCCGTCGTATGTCTGGCTCATCTGCATGAGTGCAAATGATATCGTTCCTACGGCAAATACTATTGACGTTGCCTTTGGCATGATGCCGAATACCACGCATCCAACACCTGCCACCATCATTATTGCGCCAATTAGAAGTATGTAGTTCTGTATAGTGTTAAGTTGTCTCAAGTTCAAAATGTTTTTAAGTGAAAAATGGAAAAATAATTTTCAATTGTCAATTTTCCATTTTCAATTTTTAATTGTCATTCGGCTTTGGGTCTGTACTCATAATAAAGATGTCTTCATTCGGACGCTTCATAAGGTAGCGTTCGCGAGCTATGCGTTCAGCACCCTTGGGATCATTCATCAGAATGTGGAGACGTATGGAATCATTATCAAACTGCTTTTGGTAGTCATCTATTTGTGCCTGAAGTTCCTGTATCCTAATCTGATATAGAGCAAGGCTGCGGAAACTGTTCTCGTCAACGATGCCGACGAGGAGAATTCCCACTATCAGAGTGATAAGGTACTTGTGGCGACCCAGATAGCCCCAAATGGTGTTTATTTTGCCCATAATGTCTCAAATTTTCTGCAAAGGTAATTTTTTTCATCCATTCAAGCAAATATATTTGAGAGAATTTTATCTTAATTAACGTGAAACGTATGTCACGTTAAATTTTCTTTAGCACTTGTAATGACCTTTCACTCCACCTACATTCTTGGTAGAGGTAAATACCATTAAAATACCATAAACTATGGTGTTTTTTATGTCGGATTACGTTAATTCTCCCGAAAATTTACTCTCGTTACAAGAATTTTTTATATCTTTGCATTCGTTGTGAAAATTCGTAATTTGTAATTAGTAATTCGTAATCGTTTTGGAATATATAGTTTCTGCCAGAAAATACCGTCCTTCGTCATTTGATGCCGTCGTAGGACAACAGGCTCTGACCACGACTCTGAAGAATGCCGTAGCAAGTGGAAAGCTTGCCCATGCGTATCTCTTCTGCGGTCCTCGTGGTGTGGGTAAGACTACCTGTGCGCGTATTTTTGCCAAGGTAATCAACTGCACCAATCCTACTTCGGATGGTGATGCCTGTGGTGAGTGCGAGAGTTGCAAGGCATTTGCCGAACAGCGTTCGCTGAACATTTTTGAGCTTGATGCTGCCAGCAACAATGGTGTTGAGCATATCAAGAATCTGATGGAGCAGACACGAGTACCGCCACAGGTGGGAAAATACAAGGTGTTCATCATCGACGAGGTTCACATGCTTTCTTCTTCCGCTTTCAATGCCTTCCTCAAGACATTGGAAGAGCCACCTGCTCATGTTGTCTTCATCCTTGCCACTACCGAGAAGCATAAGATTCTGCCGACCATCCTTTCACGTTGTCAGGTATATGACTTTGAGCGCATGACCGTTCCTAACATCATAGCTCACCTCAAGCATGTGGCTGATGATCAGGGAATAACCTATGAGGAAGAGGCTCTCAATCTTATAGCAGAGAAAGCCGATGGCGGTATGCGTGACGCGCTATCCATCTTCGACCAGGCTGCAAGCTTCTGTCAAGGCAACATCACATACGCCAAGGTGCTTGAAGATCTCAACGTGCTCGACGTTGACAACTATTTCAAGGCTCTTGACCTGGCTCTTGAGTGCAAGGTGACAGAGGAAATGCTTCTTCTGAATGGCGTTATGGAGAAAGGTTTTGATGGCGGACATTTCATCACCGGACTTGCCTCTCACGTTCGCAACGTGCTCATGGCTGCCGATGCATCTACCCTGAAACTTATCGAGACAAGCGATGCCCTTCGTCAGCGCTACGCCGAACAGGCAAAGAAATGCCCTGTGAAGTTCCTCTATTCAGCATTGAAGATACTCAACGAGTGCGATGTGAAATACCGTCAGAGTTCCAATAAGCGACTCCTCGTTGAGCTGACCTTGATAGAGGTTGCACAGATTCAACAACCCGACGATGATGGAGTGGGGCGTGGCCCCAAGAAGAAGTTAAAATCCCTGTTTAAGAATATCATGGCTGCTGTACAGTCAAATCCTGCTCCACAGGTGGCAGGGACTGTACGACCTGTAATGTCTGGAACTGGTCAGAAGTCCCAGGCAAGTCAATCTGTGGCTACTCCGAAGGCTGATGCAGCCAAGCCTTCCGTGCCAAAAGTGTCTCTGTCTGGTCTTGGAATGTCGTTTGCTACTATCCTTAACGGAAAGCAGGATCAGAAGAAGGAAGCAGCCGTAGAGAAGAAGACAACCGAGGTCGAAGACTTCACGTTGGCTGACCTTCGCTTGCAATGGCTCTCTATGTGCAACAGAATGGAAAAGGCTAACATGGGAGGTATGGCAAAGCGACTGAAGAACATCGTGCCTTCCATAGCCGTATATCCGAACATTGAGCTTGTCGTAGAGAATGAGATGCTGAAGAATGA
Organism: uncultured Bacteroidales bacterium; assembly: GCA_902778265.1. GTDB lineage: Bacteria > Bacteroidota > Bacteroidia > Bacteroidales > Bacteroidaceae > Prevotella. The sequence continues at coordinate 40,028 of CACYXI010000006.1, forward strand.
GCTTAATGACATCAAGAAACGTCTTGAAGTCACTATGGCAAAATATCTTCACAATGGTAATCTCACCCTCAGCATCCGTCTTGCTGAGCAGACAGAGAAACGTAAGATTCTCACTCCAAAGGAGAACTTTGAGGAAATGCTTGAAAATAGCAAAGCCTTCAAGTATCTTGCCGAGAAGCTAAAGCTTGAACTTCAATAAATAACTGTCAATAACACAAAACCACATTGTCGAATCGGCAATGTGGTTTTGTGTATTAAATCAATATTTTTCATTTTATAATTTTTCATTTTTCATTTATTTTTGTAGGCATACAAAAAAGGGCTAACGGTGACTCACGTCTCGATTAGCCTTATACTTTATTTGATTATGAAAGGGGGAAACTTTTTTACTAAATCCATTGCAAAGATAATGAATATTTGTCATTGTCGCAACGATTTGCATCAATAATATTCATAAATAAACAACCTTTAACAATATAAATCGCAGATTAACATAAATTTTACTATTGCGGTACACAAACGACATTCTTTGTCACAAAAACGACGTGCATTTAATTGGTTAATGATAGAAATAACGTGCCTTTCCTGATTATGTAAAGAAAAGTGTAGATGAAATTTGGAGGTGTCAGGATAATTGTGTATCTTTGCAGATGTAGTTCAATCTTGATAATCGTATGGCAATGGAGAAAGAGAATAATTCTTTTGGGCAGGTACAACATCTAAGGGCACGGTGGCACGACTATCGTTCCAAAGGCTTCTATCTCATCACATTGGTGACTGAGGGGCGTGTAAAAGCTTTCGGGCATCTTGTGGGCGGTAGTGAGGCTACTGCTCATATCGAGCTTAATGCGCTTGGCATTGAGGTGCAGAGATGTATTGATGCCATTCCTGATTACAATCCAGAAACGGAGATAGTGGATAGGGTAGTGATGGAGGATCATTGCCATATCTGCCTTCATGTCAAGGCTGAGATGAAGAAGCACCTCGGTATGGTTGTAAGAGGCTTGAAATCAGCAACCACAAGGTTCTACCTTCAGCAGCTTGATGCAAAGGAAGGAGGCTACCACCTTCTCAACAGAGATCTCAGCAAAGGCAAATCATCCCGCATCAGACATACTGATGCCAACTTTGTTTCCGTCCCCGTTTCCAGCCCCGTTGGCGGCAGTATGTCTGCCGCCCCTTCCTCTGCCACCCCTCCCATCCTCGTCCCCCCTCTTTGGTCAGAGGGCTACCACGACCGCATCGTCACTCGCTATGGCCAGATAGCCCGCCAGAAAGCATATATCCAGCGTAACCCCGTCCGCCTATGGCTGAAGCGCCATGCAGACCGTGCCCTTGCTCAGGTTAGGGATTTCCGCATCCCTCTTACCTTCGAGAAAGCTATGCGCTTGAAAAAATCGGCAGAGCAATGGGATCTGCGTCGTGATGTACTCCATTCGCAATATTCCCAGCGCCACGATGGCATTCATTATGCAGAAACCTATGTGCAGATGGTGCAGAAATTCCTTCGCAAGAACGCAGAAGCCCCATTCCTCAAATGCCGTACTTGTGGCAATGCCGACCTGCTCTTCTCTGGTCGCCCATTGGTTCGGGTAAGGATGTCGCGTAGCATAACCGAGACGCAGTTTCGTGAAGAGGCAGAGCGACTTCTTGGTGCGTGCGAGCGAGAAGGTGCCATTCTCGTCAGTCCGTGGCGTTCATGGAGCGAGAAAGAACTCTTGAAACTTGTCCGAATGAACGGTTACGAGCATATTGTTATCTATGGCGAGGCGATGAGCTATGTATGGAAACCACAGGACGGAAGTATCTGCAACCATCATCAGACAATACCATCATGGTGGCAACCACTACCATTCGCCGATTCCGACATTGACCTTGTCTATGAAGGGCGTGTGCTCTATCTTGCCCTATGGCCAAATCGCCCTCGTGGCGAACGAGCTGGTAAGCCCGATTGCGAGATAATGAATGAAGTGGGAGCTATGCTTGAGGAATGAATTTTTGCGAAAACAAATAGAAAAATGGAGAAAATATGGGGAAAGTGAAAAAATAGTGTATCAAAACTTGCAATATATTGAAAAATGTAATATCTTTGCATTTCATAAAACCGTCTTTCCACATCTGTTGTGGATTGACAAGACATACGTATAACGGAAAGCGTTCCGCTCAATGATATATGGACTTAGGTCCTTGTTCTTTATCCTTCAAAATCCGGCAAGATTATAATGGACAAAAAGAACAAGCGTACATAGGTTCACGTCCTTGTATTAGGGCGTGAACCACTCTGCTTGTTTTTGTCAATGGTTACTTGCCGGTACCAGAAGGGTGAACAAGTTTGAGTGGTTCCGCCCTAATATTTTATAACCTAATGGCAAAAAAGCATATTGACAGAGCGGCTCTTATTGCTACAATCCGCGAATTGAAGGAGTTGAGCAATGAGCAGAAATCAGATATTCTGCAACTTATATCCGAACAAAAGAAATACGGTATTGTTTGGGAGGATAGTCCTGAGGATGTAGAGGAGAATCTTCGAGTTAATGTTCCTGTTCTTGTTGAGGACAAGGACAGAGCAATCATATCTAATGCTGATGATGCCCCAAACCATATTCTTATAGAGGGAGATAATCTTGAAGCCCTTACTGCGCTTTCATATACCCATGAAGGCAAGATTGATGTGATTTATATTGATCCACCATATAACACAGGTAATAAGGATTTTAGATATAACGACTCTTTTGTCGATTCAGAGGATGGCTACCGTCATTCCAAGTGGCTGTCGTTTATGGAAAAGCGTTTGAAGATAGCAAAGAAACTGCTGTCTGATAAGGGCGTTATCTTTATATCTATTGATGATAATGAAATGGCAAATCTAAAATTGCTTTGTGATGAGGTGTTTGGGCCTGAGAATTTTGTAGGTGATGTTATTTGGGAAAAAGCAGATAGTCCTCGTATGGATGTCACAGGCTTTTCGGTAAGACATGATTATATATTAGTCTATGGAAAACAAAATTTTATACTAAAGAGACTTCATGTCGAACAAGTACCTGAGCATTATAATAGAGTTGATGAGAATGGGCGTAGATATTACACGAAGCCTATGCGAATAATGGGTGGGCATATAAGTGAAAGCTTATTCTATCCTTTGGTTGCTCCTGATGGTACAGAAATATATCCATATGATAAAAAAGGCGAAAAAAGTGGATGGAGATGGAGTAAAAAGAAAGTAGAAGAAGAGGGTGAAAGAATAGATTGGGTTAATGGTAAAAATGGTTGGAATCCTTATTTTCGTATATATGCTGAAAATATGCGAGATATGCCAGTTGAGACTATATGGAATTTTGATAAGGTCGGTAGTAATAGAACTGCCAAAAATTTATTAAATGAAATACTTGGAGATAATGCTTTTAGTTATCCAAAACCAATAGGTATTGTGAAACTTATTGAGCAAATTGGGGGTGAAACGAACTCGACCATCCTCGACTTCTTCGCAGGTTCAGGCACAACCCTTCATGCTACTATGCAGTTAAATGCGGAGGATGGAGGGCATCGTCAATGTATCTTGTGTACTAATAACGAAAATAACATTTGCGAGGAAGTAACCTACGAGCGTAACAAGCGTGTGATAAATGGCTATACCACTCCGAAAGGCGTGGAGGTGGAAGGACTTCATGACAATAGCCTTCGCTACTATAAAATAGAAGATGTGCCTCGCGATTCTTCTACTACAGGATTGAAGAAACTGATGTTGGCAAGTACAGACCTTCTTTGCATAAAGAATGATCTGTATGAGGAACAATCAGTATTTGGCAATATAAAACTCCGTCCACGTATAGCCCGATATTTTGACGATGGCAAGCAGAAAATGCTTATCATATACAAGGTTGAGGCTATAGAAAGTATTGTAGAGGAGATAAAGAAAATGCCTGATGATACCTTTATCAAGATATATGTGTTCTCTACAAACAACTACGCTATGGATGCGGACTTTGAGGAGGTTAGGGACAAGGTCTTCTTGTGTGCCCTTCCAGCAGCTATATATAATGCTTACAGGAAAGTGTTGCCAAGAAAGAATAACGTAATCACAGAGGAGGAAGAAGAATGAATCTGAAGAATTACCAAGAAAGAAATATTCAGAAGCTCGTTAGCAGCGTTATTGAACAGCTTGACATAGATGGAATGCGCCGTACCATTGTCTTTCAGGCTCCTACGGGTGCGGGTAAAACGGTAATGATGACAGAGGCCTTATGCCGACTCAACGAGGAGATTGCAGATAGCAACTGCCAGTATTCTCAGGTGGCTTTTATATGGGTTGCACCTAACGGACTTCATATACAGAGCTATATGAGCATGAAGAACTCGTTTACCGAAACGCATCGCCTTTCGCCAGTTGTATATGATGAACTTGACACTTCGCACGATGGATATATAAAGCCTGGTGAGGTGTTCTTCATAAATTGGCAGAGTATATATTCAGATAAGAATGTCATAGTAAGGGGAGGTGAACAGGCGCCATCAATCTATGAGATTATTGATAGGACAACTCGCGATTACAACATTCCTATTGTCTGCATTATTGACGAGGAACACATGTTTACCGGCAAGAATGCGAAGCAGTCGGAAAAGGTTTTGGCTCGCATAAATGCAAAGGTAGAGGTGCGAATATCAGCAACCCCAAAGACCTTGCAACCAGATGCCTTTATAAAAATAGAGCGTTCTCAGGTGATTAACGAGGGAATGATAAAGATGGGTATTTCGCTGAACCCAGCCATTCGTGGTGTACTTTCCGACGAGGCACTTAATATCATCCTTCTTAAGCAGGCAATGCAAAAGCGACAGAAACTTGCCGATGCCTATAAGGCTTTGGGAGTAAATATCAATCCCTTGCTGCTGATTCAGTTGCCAAACGACCAGTCGGCCACTATGTCGCAAGATGAGGAATCGCTGAAGGAATCTTTGCTTGCTAATCTCGGCTTGATGAATGCAACGCCCGATAATGGCAAAGTGGCAGTTTGGCTTTCTGGCGAGAAAGTGAATCTTGACGGCATAGAAAAGAATAACTCCGTGGTGGATGTATTGCTGTTCAAGCAAGCCATTGCTATGGGATGGGATTGCCCAAGGGCAGCCGTGCTCCTTATTTACCGAAAGCTGAGTAGCGAGACATTCACTATACAGACGGTCGGCAGGATAATGCGTATGCCACAGCAACGCTTCTATACCGATCCCGACTTGAATACGGGGTATGTCTATACGGATTTGAGTGCGGATGTGATAAAGATAGAGCCTGACGATATGGACTATATCAAGAAACTGCATTCCTACAAACGGGAAGGCTTGAATAATGTTGCCTTGAGGTCAGTAAAAAGAGAGCGAAGCAACAAGGAGAACAATGTGCTGAGAAGCGATTTCAAACAGGTGCTTCAGGAATACTTTGCCAGAGAATGGACCTTGACCTATCAGCCTTCATTATTCTCATGGGATGATGAAGATGATGATGATGCTCCATATAGCAGTAAGGTGCAGGAGAACAGGCGAATAGCATCACAGCACGTAAATCTGAATGTGCAGAGCATAAAGGTTGAGATACCTTCGGATATGAATATTCTTGACGAGGAAAAGACCATAAGGGTAGAGAACAAGACCGGTTTTGCGCGTACACCATACGAGCTGAAACAGGTGTTTGAGCGTTTCTGCTCAACGATGCTTAACGGTTGGTCTAAGTCCAAGTGTATGTCAATATTAGAGGGTGCTATTCTCGACTCAATGGAAACATTGTTCGAAATCTTTGAGACAGAAGCCTATAAGGTGGTATGCAGCAGGCAGAACAACGCAAAGTTTGCTGATATTATCGGTAGGGCTTTGAGGTATTATCGTGATAATGTTATGCCTAAGAAACTCAGGTCACAGGCAAGTTTCGTTGGCTATATGTGGCAAGTGCCAGAAGTAAGAGACTTCAAGGACAATACTTGCATAGAGCGGTCAGATGTGCATAATCACGCTATGCTACCATATTTTGAACAGATTGGCGCATCATCACCAGAGAAGAAGTTTACGAAGTTCTTGGAGGACAATACTGATAGTATAGACTGGTGGTATAAGAATGGTGATTCTGGTTCAGAGCATTTTGCCGTTGGCTATAAAAACAGTCAGGGAAGTGATGCCTTGTTCTATGTTGACTATATCATCAGGATGAAGAATGGCAAGATATTCCTTTTCGACACAAAATCAGAGAATAGTGATCCGGAGGCACCTAACAAGCATAATGCGCTGGTGGAGTATCTGGAGAATGACTGGAACGAGGACAATAATGTCATGGGTGGTGTAATTATTGAGGAAAACCAGAACTGGAAATATTCACCAATGAAGATTGAGAATACATCGGATTTGGGTGGATGGGATAGTTTTTACCCTTCTAACGTGTAAATAGCAGGTTGGCAGAAGGGTGAGCTTATAACCACCAAATATCTGATTCCGTTCCAAGTCCCAAGCAAATCCGTTGCAAATCCGCATTCTATGTTAAATTCCAAGTAAATTTCTATTTTTAACTATATATTTAACACTTTGTCGTCACGCAGCGTTGATAGCTGCATG
>CACYXI010000007.1 GCA_902778265.1 uncultured Bacteroidales bacterium
ATTGAGAGCTAAAGCCCTGTCAGGGCGACATAATTCCATGCCTCTCAGCATGATATGAAATTATATCGCACCTACGGCGCTCTTGGGAATATGGATATCAATATTATTACGTGGGTTGCACCCACGCCTATATTATTACGCCTTTACAAGGCTTTTCAACCATACAGGTCGAACTTATTAATATCCATACAATTCACCCATTCCATTTTCCAATGCTCCCATCACTCTATCTTCTGGGGACATATCCATATAATCATATCTATGATTTTGTAGGCATCATACATTGAATCCATCAGCTCTTCACATTGTTTAGTTTTTTGAGCTTGTTTTGCGAGAAAATTTGCCCTATTATTGAATCTTATAGCATTATTCACATTGGGAGAATTAATTTCTATATACTCTCTTGCAAGCACATCATCCACTCTCAGCACCCCAGTATTCATTCCATCAACATTTGCAAATATAACAATTTGGTTATAAACAACAGGGATTCCATTCTTATTCCTCTCCACCTCTCCAATGTTGTTCCTTGTGCATTTGCCTCTATCTACATCATCCCAAGTTAATATATGATAAACATTGACATTTGGGCGTATTGCAAGACGCTCGATGGTATGAAGTTTCTTGGTTTTCATTTCTTCCAAAAAATATTCATACGTATATTCGTTGAGGATGATACTACATAAGAATTGGCCATTTTCGTATTTACCCAACTTAACCAAAACGAATCTTCTCCCGTTTTGCCTATTAGTATGCATACTTACATTGATAACGCAACAATTCCATATTAATTTTTGGACTACTTGATATTGCATAATAATTATGGTTTTAGTTCATACGATATAATGTGGTTGGAAAATATTCAACTGTTTCCATACAATTTGGACAAATGCTTAACTCACCATCATACGCAAGTGGACCTGCGTCATAATAGTATTTGTACCATTGCATTTCTTCTGATTTCATTCCACACCGCATACAAGGCATCCTATTGGGCTGTGGTGGTAAATCATCACCCAAATGCTGAGCTAAACGGCAACTTTTTTGAAAGGATAATGCTTCGTGGTCTAAGTTCCAGTAACGTATCGTAGAATCTTGCAATGGATTAGGAGCAAAAAGTAAATTTATCACTTTGCCGTTCTTTAGTCTGGCAATAAGATACATTCTTTTGGAACAGAATGGTTTCACTTCCAATGCCGCCCTTTCAAAATATCGGCAAAAACGTACACGAAATCTGGTTCCCACACAAGGTTCTTTATATCTGTAAATCCAATCTTGTCAATATTGAATAATATTTTGTTTTCCAGATATGACATTTTGCCCATATAGCGTCAAGTCAACTTTCTCATCAAGTATATTTTCTATGTCAGAAAGATTATTTTCAATGATTGCTTTGCCAAATAATTCTGATACATGAAAATAATCATTTGCCTCAATATCTTCCTCTATTTCAAGAACGCTTGTCCCAAAGGAAGGGTCTTCCCTTCCTTCTATTTTGATTACACCAGAATCATGTAGCATATTTAACAAATCATTTTGATTCCGTTGTTTGTTTGTCAGAAAAAGTCTCTTTAATTAATCTTTAATTCCCATAGATTACCTCTTTGTTGGTATTGTACAAGATAAGGGGGATACCTTCCGACTATCTCCGTCCATTAAAGTATCGCTAAACACCATCCACACAGACAAGTAATACGACAAAGTCCACATCATATACAATGCATGGCACTCTTCGCATACTTGTTCTCACGTATTGAAACTGACGATTTTTATTGAAAGAGAAAAAGAGCAAATCGCTCTATGTTGATTTTTTTTGTCAAGAGAATCGGCAGTTGGTCACCCCAACTAATGAAATAAGTGATTAACTTTCATGCGGTTATCTGTATGTAATACTGATTCTACATAAGGAGAACATTACCGTTCGTCAGATTGATTCTAATGAGTACTTTCTGTTTCTTATTAAACGAAGTTTAAAGGGTTAATAATGTGATTGTTACTATTCTATCTGATATTAAGGAGGTCATAAATTCTCTACCTCTTCAATAGAGAGTCCAAGACTTTTAGCGATTATGTCAACAGGTACACCATTCAATTTTAGACTGAGAGCATTTGCAAGGGTGGCCTTCCTTTCACCTTCAGCAATACCCTCCGCTCTCTCATTCTTCATGACCGAGAGATTAGTGCGATAGGAGTCTATGCTGATATTGTACTTCTTACGCTCTTCGGCGGTCATGTGTACAAGTTCAGCTATGTTTCCAACCTTACCAAAGATTGGCTGCTGGCTTTGGAATGGTATATTGGTATTCATAGTCTCTAAGTTTGTTATGTTGTATAACCAATAGTCGATTTGCGTTTTACAGTCCTCCTCTTTCATCTTGCGATAGTCTGAGAGTTCGAGAGTAAAGACCTTTAACTTGTCGGAGAAGACCTCACCTGTCTCTTCTACTTTCAACTGGACAGTCCTGAGTGACAACGGCTTAAATCCTCGCAAATGGAAGTTAAGGAAGAATATTCCATATACTGGTCTCAGATGATAGTCCCACTCCGTATCGCCTTTCTCTTCCTGATTAGAGAATGAGCGTGAGAGATAGAACAGGATGCGGTCGCTGAAATGATTCTGGCTTCTGTTCTGCATCTCTACAATAAACTCGCTGCCATCGGTTGTCCTACATAGAAGGTCATAAACCACACCACGATCGTATTCCAACATTCCATCAAGCTCTTTGTCAAGGAATGTGATATCCTCAATAGGTACTTTTGGTTGGAGCAAGTCGGTAAGGAAAGCCGTCATGACTTCCTTATCTCCAAAAATCTTCTTGAAACCGTAGTCGGTCAAGGGATTTATGTATCTATTTTGCGGTTTCCTATCCATGGCAACAAGTTTAATGGGTGTATTCTGCTGCAAAAATAAACAAAATATTTGAAATTTCCAAATTATGACATGAAAAAAGCACTCCCTAAAGGTAATGCCAATATTTTGCCCATATTTTAACGCGAGGTCGATGAATTTGCCCCTTTGGTGCTTGAACTGACAATAATTAGCAATCTTACCAATCTTTTGTCCAATAATAATTTTATCAAGAATTAGAGAATTAGAGAATTTTTCTTTTGAATTTATAATAATTTGAGAAAGGTCGCTTACGCTCCTGTTGATCACGGCTATTCTCAATGCTACGCAAGTAGCAAATTTCTCTCTTTCGCATTAATTCAAAAATCTCTAATTCTTGATTATAAAAATAAATTTGATCACATACTTACATTTTACTTAATGACAAATTCGTGATAATTAATGATAAATTACTTCCCTGCGGTCAGTGGGTCTACGACAAATCTCGTGTAGCTCCACGTAGTGGGAAAAATATTGTCGTAATTCATCGAACTTACGTGAGATTACTTATGCCTACTACATTATTGAATGCTGATAGTGTATATCTTGCACGCTACGGCTCTTCCTCCGAAGTTTTCCTTTTGCAGAATAAGACCTTCGTTGAGGTTAATGCCATCTTCCGCCATGCTCGTACCAAACTCAAAATAACGATATTGCGGATTATCCTTATAATGCCTGATAAGGGTGAGCATGAGATAATCAAGGGCATTGCATCGCTTACCCTCATGAGAAGCAGAGATATACTGGGTACGCACTACCTGCTGAGTGATAAAAAGGAGTGTACCCGCTATGGTCGTTCCATTAGGATCCTTAACGATACAACAGACGATATTATCGGGAAAACGCTGTTTGAGTAACGTTATTTCAGACAGGCTATGAACAGGATGCGAGCCAAAGCGTTCCATGAGGTTAGCCTCAAGGATTGGCCAGAAATCGCGTATGTCAGCATCCATGACAACGGTGTACCCCTGTCGCATGAGTTTGTTGAAATATGTTCGTTTGCGAGAAGAGGAGATATCATTTACGGTGCTGTTATAATCAATAACAGTCATCATATTACAAGTCACTTCTACGGCATTGTATCGCCATAACCAATAGTCTTCTTCCTGTGAAGGAATGAGGTGATAGATGTATGGTATCTGCTTGTAACGCCACTCACTAAATCCGTTTTCCTTGAGATAGGATATTGTCAGCCCGAACAACTCCCCCACCTCTGAAATATGAATGCCTGGGGATAGTACAAAACCGCCATAGGTGAGGCCTTGGTGGGAGTGGAATTGGGTGTTGGGTGATAGGTGTTGGGTGTTGGATGGAAGTACGGCTATGAGCTTGTCTTTTTCATTATAGTACATCAATGAATGATCGTGAAAACGGTCACTATGATAGTCCATGTATGCACGCAGAAAAAGGAAGGTGCCGTTTTTCGACACCTTCACGAATTCATCCCATTCGGTCTGTTTATTTTGCGTATATCTGCAGATACTTATCATAGTCACGGATATAGTCGTCTTCTGAGTATGGATGACTGGCAAGTACAAGGCATAAGGCACCTGTAGTAAACTCCTGTTCGTGCGCCCAGATGCCTGGCGGAACGAGAAGCCCTTGGAACGGACGGTTGAGTGTGACGGTCTTTTCGTTCTTACCGTCACTTAGATAGACCTCCAGAGCACCTGATGCAGCTATGATGAACTGCCAGCACTCCCTATGGGCATGTGCTCCACGATCCTTGCCCGCAGGCACGTCGTAGATATAGAAAACGCGCTTGATAGGGAATGGTATCTGCACGTTCTCATAGATATAGGTGAGGCTTCCGCGAGGGTCTTCCTCTTTCGGAAGCTCTATTATCTTGCAGTCGGATAGTGTCATGTTCTTGGTGTTGGGTGATAGGTGTTGGGTGTTGGTGGTTTGCACTATATGCTAACACATTACCTAAATAACGAGTAGTTATGGCAATTATTGTGTTGTCGTATCGCTACTAACCGCCAACACCCAACACCTATCACACAACATCCCAAAATTACTCCGCATGTTCCTTCATGTACTCTCGTGGTGAGAGTCCGTACATCTTCTTGAACATCGTTGAGAAGCTGGTGGTACTGTTGAAACCACAGCGGTACATTACCTCTGTAATATTCTGTCCCTTGCGACTCAGCAGACGTGCAGCCTGTTTCAAGCGGAGATTACGGATAAAGTCGTGTGGAGTCTGGTTGGTAAGCTCCTTCATCTTACGATGCAGGTGTACACGACTGATACCCACCTCCGTACATATCATATCTATATTCAGGTCGCTGTTGCTAAGGTTGGCATTCACAACGGCAAGGATGCGATTGAGAAGCTTCTCGTCAGCACTTTCAATCTCAATATCATCAATATGCTCGCTGTGATCCTGCTTGCCAGCAAACTTATTCTCCATAAGTCGGCGTGAAGAGATGAGGTTGGCGATGCTTCTGCGAAGGATATCCATATTGAATGGCTTGGTGAAGTAGAGGTCGGCACCAGTCTCAAGACTCTCCAAACGATCCTCATCGCGTGTCTTTGCAGTCAACAGTATGACAGGGATGTGATTGGTATTCACATTCGACTTGATCTTTGCGCAGAGCGTGTTACCATCCATCTGAGGCATCATAACATCAGAAACAACGAGTGCCGGAATCTCACGAAGGATGTTAGGCAGAGCTTCTGCACCATCGCTGAAACTGAGCACACGATATGTAGAATTAAGCTCCGTGATGAGGTAGTTGCGTATCTCATCATCATCCTCCACGACAATGACAGTCGGACGCTTTGAGTTACCACCTATCATACTTGCCTGCTTGTTGTTAGCCTCATTCTCCTCCATTGTCTCAGCCTCTGCGGAGTTCTCAAGCTCTTCTTCAAGAATACTTGAAATATCCTCTGGCTTCTCCTCCTCGTGCTGTGCAATCTCATCCTTTGACAGATGAGCACAACCCATAGGTATCGTGACAATGAACTCAACACCTTCATCCACGTTGCGAGCAAGGATGTCGCCGTGGTGGAGCTGAACGAGCGAGCGTGTAAGGTCAAGTCCCACGCCAGTACCAGTCTTTGTCTGGTTAGTGAGGGATGTAGCCTGATAGAATCGCTCAAAGATACGTGACAGACTCTGCTCTGGAATCTGCTCACCATTATCGAATACGACAATCTTAACCTGCTGACCATCAGCAGTAATAGTTACTCTCACCGTACCGCCAACAGGAGTGTATTTCATTGCGTTCGACATCAGGTTGATAAGAATCTTGTCAAAATGACTTCTGTCAATCCATACAGGAATCTTATCTTCCTCATGAACAAACTCCAGACTTATCTTTTTGCTCGTTGCCTGTGGCTGGAATATCTTCAAGAGGTCGTCGGTGAAATCAATGAGGTCAGTCTCACGCATCTGCATAATCATCTGTCCCTTGTCAATCTTACGGAGATCCAATATCTGATTGACGAGGTGGAGTATTCGCTCTGCATTACGCTTCATTATCTCATAGATAGACTGGCGATGAGGGTCGATATCCTCACGTATGAGCTGGAGCAGAGGGGTCACGATGAGAGTCATTGGAGTACGAATCTCATGTGATATGTTGATGAAGAAGCGCAGCTTCTGTTCATTAAGTTCCTCCTTATGTATATGTTCCTGAATGAGGAGACGCTCACGGTTACGTATGCGCTGCATACGGATATACGACCAGATAGCGGCGATGACAAGTATAAGATAGAACACCTTGGCTACTGGAGTGAAATACCAAGGGTTGTGAATCACCACATTAAAAATCTTCTCCTGTGAACGCACGCCATTATTGATAGCTACGACACGGAACTCATAATCGCCTGGTGACATTCGGCTCAAAACGATTCTGTTCTCGCCCGCAGGCATCACTATCTCCTTATCGCCATTGATGCTATACGCATAGCTGATATGCTCTATATTGGAATATGTAAGGGTTGAGAACGTGAATGCAAGCGTGTTGTCCTCGTGTGAGAAGTCGAAAACATCCGTAAATGCTATTGCATTGTCGGTGATAAGATAGTTGCCCGACTTCATATACGACTGTACGCGCTCACTACCACGGAATACACCCGTCAATGTCACCTTCAGCTTTGCAGGCTCAGGTATTGACTTAGGAGGGGTGAAATATGAAACGCCCAACGTGCCACCAAAGAAGAGGAGGTCTGTGTCTGGGTCATGGAATGAAACGCCAGTATTGTACTCATTGCCCTGAAGACCGTCGGACACGAAGAAATTTCTCGTCTTTCCGTCTTTAGGATTGAATCTGCACAATCCGTTGCTCGTGCTTATCCACAGCAATCCCTGATTGTCAGGCTCGATAGCAGCAACATGACTGTCAGGTAGTCCGTCTTTCGTACCATACTTGCGCAAAGCACGTGTCTTCAGATTATAGTTGTACATACCCACGGCAGTACCAATCCATATCTCGTCATTATTAATCTGGCAGATCTCCGTGATAGGTTCACGATCAAGAATCTTATTGGTCTTTAGCACCTTTGTCCAACTGCCAGATGGTATGTCAAGGCATGAAAGTCCTATCGCCGTACCCACATACAGAGTCTTCTTGTCAGGACTAAGCCCCATTTCAAGAATATAGTTGTTATGTAGGCAGTCATTCCGCTTATAGTCATGCCTGTACTCCGTGAGCTTGTCGTTCTTTATGTCATAGCATTTCAGACCATCACCGAGAGTACCTATCCACAGACGGTCATGGTCATCTGTACGAAGATCAAACACGCTCTGCGCATTGCCATAGCTGAACGCTGCACGATGATACATGCCAGTCTTTGGGTCAAGCCATCCGCAACCATCCGTATAAGAGCCTACCCAAATTCTGCCCGAACTATCTTCCGTGATTGTAAGGATAGTTGAAGGAACCTCACCGTCCTTACGCTTACCACCTATTGAGGATGGAGCATAGTGACGAATAAGCTGGTAGTTGGAATCAAGAGCATAGAGTCCGTCCTGATCACACGCCACCCACAGCGTACCATTCTTCTGACGATATACAGCCATTACGCATTGCTGACCAATCTGGTTGCCAGAAGGCTGATTTCGGCCAAGACAATGGAATGGAGAGAGAACAGGCGACTGCATGAACACCCCCTTCTGATACAAGCCTAACCATAGATTCTGGTTGCGGTCTAATGCGATAGAAGCCACCTTAGCTCTGTTGATATCAATCTGCGTGCTTGCAATGCGAGCCGGACGTATATCACCATTGCGAGGATTAAGCACCTTTACGCCATTGCCATTTGTTCCGATGAAGATATTGCCATCGTCACGCGCCTTGAGCGACGATACCGTGATATCGGCTGTGGAAGGAATAAGCGTAAAACCTTTTCGGCTTGAGTTCATCACATAGACACCACCTTTGAAATAGCCGAGGTAAAGATTATCGCTCTTATCTATGCAGATAGAAGAGTAAGGCGAATTTTCTCCCGCAGGGTATTTCCCTACGAGCTTATATTTCTTGTTGCTGCCCTTGCCGATCTGCTTGTATGAGAGAATGCCATATTTATCGGCAGAAGCCCATAGCATACCTTTATGGTCGAACAGGATATCCTTGACATACTTCGACTCGCCAACGCCATCAATGATATTCTTTGCCTTATCAATGGCAGTAAGTTGCCATATACCGCGTCCAGAGGTGCTGAACACGATATTACCGTCAGGATCAATGCAAAAACAATTGATATACGCAGTAAGTTCCTCACCAGTGTCCTGATTAATGACACCCTTGAACTTACCCTTGATCTTTACGTAGAGACCCGATGAAGTACCTACATAGATAAGGTTACTCTTATCTTGGATAACGCAGATGATGTTGTCAATAGGGAGCCCATTATCCGAAGTATAGGTCTGAAACGTATAGCCATCATATCGGTTAAGACCATTTGCAGTAGAAACCCACATAAACCCCTGCCTGTCCTGATACACATGCTGAACGAAACTACTACTCAGATTCCTGGTGTAGTTGAACAACGTGCCTGTCTGCGCAATGGAGTTTGCAGGTAGCATAAAAATCCCAAGTATAGCCAACGTGTAGAGCAGTATGTTTCGCCATACACATTTTGGGCAAATGGAAATCGTGTTATTATTCATCATCTTGATTTAGTAGTTAAAAAAGAGTCGAAAGCGATTAGTGTTGAGTGATTAGAGGTGAGAGATTAGTGGTTAGAGGTAAGCATCTAAACTACAAATACCAACTTTCATTTTTCACACTTCACTCTTCACTTTTCACTTAAAGCTGAGTTTGTATTGGTGCAAAAGTAATAAAAATTTCTTAAAATGTAACAATAGCGGTTATTTTTTTTACATTTGAGACGTAAAAACACTAAATTTTAACATATAGGAGTCACAAATGTTATATAAAACAAAGTTTTTGGTATAAAAAGTAAAGATTTGGCAAAAGATGTTACAAATGCAAAACTACGAGGAATAAAACACACGTATTATATAAATTATTATTATTAATTTTGCACTCGCGTTTTAGATAGGGGTTAGAAGACTCGAATAGCGCAAAAAATAAAAAGTAAAAATTTAAAAGTAAAAAGTGGCAAATCATGCCATTAACTCTAAGACTAACCATACTTTTCATTTTTACCTTTACGCTAAAAGAAAAGGCATCACATTCTTGCCCCTCTAAACACTCGTAACCATAAAAAGAAACTTACGGAATCGCTAACCTGTTGCCGCAAGAATTCTACGAAACGGAATTTTATAAAAAAAACTAATAATAAAACCAACTAAATGACAACAAGAAAAAACTTACTGAAGATGGGATGGCGTAACGCTTCTTTCGCTGTCGCATTGTCCGCATGTCTGGTTAACTTCACGTCATGCGACAAGTATGATTTGGACAAGACCGATCCAGAAGGATGGGGTGCCAGCATCTACAGCTACCTTGCTGAAGATGGTCACTACACCAACACCATCAAGCTGATTGAGGATCTTGGCCAGAAAGAAGTGTTGGCTAAGACTGGTTCCAAGACGTTGTTCGTTGCAGACGACGATGCTTACGCTCGTTTCTTCAGCAACAACAAATGGGGCGTTAGCCGCTATGAACAGTTGACAACAAGCCAGAAGAAACTCCTTCTCTATGGCGCAATGATCAACAACAGTTACCAGCTCAACACTCTATCAAGTGTGGGTGGTGACAACTCTATCGTTGAAGGTGCATGTATGCGCCGCTCTACTGCCGCTACAATCTACGATTCCGTAGCAGTAGTCAAGGTTCAGGATCTTCCATGTATGCGTCCAGAGGACAAGAAGAACAATTCATGCTGGACAAAGTTTGCCGACCGTTCTGACATTGTCCTTATGAAGGACATGACAACGACTCCGATGGTTCACTTTGTTGAGGACTTCATCAACAACAACCATTTCGAGAACTCAGACATAGACTTCCTCTTCAATGGCAATATCCATCGTCAGCCAGGTGATGCTATCGTCAATGGCGTGAACGTAGGTCAGAAGAACATCAAGTGTAGCAACGGATTTATCCAGAAACTCGACGAAGTAATGCTTCCACTTGATAATATGGCAGAACTTATCGCCCACAACCCTAAGACCAGCGAGTTCAGCAAGCTCCTCGACCGTTTCTCCGCTCCATTCTACGTAGGAAAGGACGTAACAGACCGTTATAACCTTTACTATAATACTAACGTTGACTCTGTATTCCAGAAATGTTACTTCTCTAATCAGGAGAACCACGTAATGAAGACAGACGATGACAACAAGGTTCATCAGGATCTTCTCGATTTCGATCCAGGCTGGAACAGATACTATCTCGATGACGCATACGCTTCAGGTGCCAACGATGAGCTTGCCGTTAACCGCGACATGGCATTCATCCTTGCTCCAACCAATGAGGCACTCGCCGAATACTGGAAGAATGGTGCAGGACGTATTCTCATTGACCAGTATGGCACCGTGGAGAATATCCCTAACGACGTAATCAAGGAACTTGTAAACAACAACTTCAAGGCTTCCTTCCGTGCAAAGGGTGTAAAGAGCAAGTTCCCTACCATCCTCAATGATGCCAACGACCCTATGGACGTTGATCCAACAAAGGTAGAAGAGACAATGGTTGGCTGTAATGGTGTAGTTTATGTCACAAACTCAATCTATTCACCAACGGCATTCGTCAGCGTCAAGTACCCAACTGTTGTCAACAAGACAATGAAGCTCATCAACTGGGCTATTGATCAGAACCAATACACCGTGTATCTGAACTCACTCAACGCTTACTATAGCTTCTTCATCCCAACAAACAAGGCAATGCTGGAGTATATCAATCCTGCATCCTACGGCAAGAAGCAGACCGAGCTTTACCGCTTCCACTACGACGAGACGATGAACAACCCTGTTTGGGCAAGCGTCTATGCCTACGACCTTGAGACACAAACCGTAGGCGACAGCCTTACAGAGGTTCGCAACAACACTCCTTTGATGAAGGAACTGCTGAAAGACGTTCTCGACAACTGTATCGTAGTAAACAAGAACGTAGAAGACGGTCATGAGTACTATCTCACAAAGGCAGGTACAGCACTCCGCATCAAGAATGCCGATAAGGGTGTAAATGGCATGACAGTAGAGGGTAGTTTCCAGGTCAACAACTCAAAAAAGCCCCTCTATGTAACTGACATCTACGACCAGTCACCTAACAAGGAGCAGAACAAGGCTGGTAACGGAAAGTGCTACATCCTTGATACCACACCAATCATGACAACTACCAAGAGCGTGATTGACATCATGGCAGAACACCCAGAAATGGATGCAATGCGTGAGCTTATCATCAGTAGCGGTCTCCTTGAGGAAGAACGTAACAAGCAGTGCTCTCCACGCGAGAACATCAGCGTGTTCAACGCATACCACTATACCGTTTATGTACCATCAAACGAGGATATCAAGAAGCTCCAAACAAGTGGCAAACTCCCTACCTTCGACCAGGTTGAGGCAGAAAGAGACAAGGGCAACATTGAACTTGCCGACAACATGCAGCAGAAGATTATCGACTTCGTGAGATACCATATTCAGGATAATGCTATGTATATAGGTGCAAATCCTATTGATCGCGAAAAGTACGAGACTGCCTGCATAGGTAGCAACGGTAAGTTCGAGCGTATCTACGTAACTCTCGGCGATGACAATATCACGATCCAGACATCTGCCGACGATGCTGATCCTGCACATGTGGTGAAGAAAAACGGACTCTACAACCTTCAGGCTCGTGAGTATTTCCTCAATTCCGAGAGAAACGAGGATGCACAGAGAGCAACCACTTCTTCTTCAGCCGTCATTCACATGATTGATAAGCCACTGATTAAGAAATAACGAAATAAATGAAAAATGAAAAAGTAAAAAATTATAAAGTAAAAAATAAAAAGTATGATTACCTTAAGTACAGCGAAAAGCTGTCGGGAAAATACTAATCATACTTTATACTTCTTATTTTTTACTTTTTACTTCATTTCATTGTTCATTTACTAAATATAGTAATAAATAAAATAATGAATATACTATCTAAAATACTCCCTCCCTTGGGGAGGGTTGGGGTGGGTCTCTCCTTTCTAGCCTTCTCCACCTCCGCCTTTGCGCAGCAGGCAGGACAGATTATCTCTGGTACTGTATCTGATGCCATGGGACCTATCATGATGGCTAACGTAGTCGAGATTGATGCCAGCAATCGTATTGTCAGCTCCACACAGACTGATATCAACGGTAACTTCTCATTCAAGATCAAAGATCCTAAGCATAAGCTCAGATTCAGCTTCGTGGGATGCAAGACCAAAACTCTCCCTATCAAGGACGAGGAATATAACGTGACTCTCGAAGACCAGACAACACTTACCGAGGTAACAGTAACCTCTAAGCGCCGTGCTGGCGGTTCTGGTCTCTCCATCCCAAAGGATGAGATGTCAACAGCTAACCAGTCTATCGACATGAAGGAGTTCGAGGGTCTGTCAATGACCACCGTCGATGAAGCACTCCAGGGACGTATCGCCGGACTTGATATCGTTGCCAACTCAGGTAACCTCGGCTCTGGTACTTCTATGCGTCTTCGTGGTGTAAGCTCTATCAACAGCAATGCCAACCCACTTATCGTAGTAGATGGTAACGTATGGGAAACCGACCGTAACAGTGACCTCGACCTCACCTCTGCCAACGATGAGAAGTTTGCAGAGCTCCTCAACGTGAACCCAGAGGATATCGAGAGCATCAGCGTGCTCAAAGATGCTGCCGCAACTGCTATCTGGGGTTCTCAGGGTGCTAACGGTGTTATCGAGATCAAGACAAAGCGCGGTGTGCGCGGTGCAACACGTGTGTCATACAGCTATCGTCTCACAGCAACCAAGCAGCCTAAGGGCTACCACTTGCTCACTGGTGATGAATACACCATGCTCCTGAAGGAGTCATACTTCAACCCACAACTGAGCAGTACTGCCAGC
The DNA here is from genome assembly GCA_902778265.1 of uncultured Bacteroidales bacterium. Lineage (GTDB taxonomy): Bacteria > Bacteroidota > Bacteroidia > Bacteroidales > Bacteroidaceae > Prevotella. The sequence continues at coordinate 13,358 of CACYXI010000007.1, forward strand.
GACATAGTAGAAATAAACTACGACCAAACGAACCCTAACGGATGGAACAATTTTAATAAAAACACTGACTGGGTTGACGAGGTAACGCAGACTGGTCTGCGCCAGAACCACTATGTATCACTCACTGGTGGTGGTGAGAAGGCTAACTTCCGTATCGGTGCCGGCTATGACCATGAGACAGGTTCTGTCATCAAGCAGCAGCTCGACCGTCTCAGCACACGTGTGGCTCTCGACTACTTCGTGTCCGACCGCATCAAGATTGTGTCAAACCTCGCATTCACATACACCAACAACGAGAAGAACTACGAAAATCTTCTCCCTATCGCATATAAGTATATGCCTAACGTGTCTGTGTATGAAATGGATATGAACAACCACCCAACAGGTGACTACTTCATCATCCCTACTTCTGTATCCAGAGCCCTCAACGATCAGATCACAACCCAGATGGATCATATCCACCGCCTCAACCCAGTTGCCATTGCCAATCTTGCCAGCAACAACGACAAGACCTACAAGATAACGCCAGAGTTCCAGTTGGTCTATAACCTTCTCGGCACTGAGAACGACCAGACACAGCTCAAGTATGAGGGCAAAATCGTGTTCGATATCTTTAACCAGTATCAGGATTCATTCCTCCCTGCCGAGCTTACCGTAGGCGGATGGGCAAGCAAGACAAAGAACCGTAGCACATCCTATACATACAAGAGCCTCGGTATCTCCACCACCCACACCATGACCTTCATCCCACACTTCGAGAACGAAGATCACAGCATGATGATGATGCTCCGCGGACAGCTCAACGATGGTAACAGTAAGTCGCAGAAAACAACGAAGTACGGCTTTCCTGGCTCTATCAACAACACAGGTGCAGATGGTATCATCGATGGCGACTTCACAGGCGGTGCAGGTCAGTGGCGTAGTATCTACTTCACATATTCATTACACTATGCCTATAAGAGCCGCTATATGTTCGACTTCTCCGTACGTCGCGACGGCTCAACAAAGTTCGGTCCAGACAACCGTTGGGGAACCTTCCCAGCCCTGTCTCTCCGTTGGAACATCAGCCGAGAGCCATGGATTACAAAGCACCTTCCTTGGCTGTCAATGCTCTCATTGCGTCCAGGTTGGGGTATTGTAGGTCAGCAGCCAAATGCAGAATATCTGTTCTATAGCCGTTACAAGAATGGAGGAGGCTATATGAGTCAATCATCTACCTACCCAGATAACATACAGCTCAAGAACCTCAAATGGGAGCAGAAGATGACCTATAACCTCGGTGTTGACTTCGGCTTCTTCGATGATAAGATCAACGGTAACGTGGAAATCTATAAGCAATACACCTCCGATCTCCTCATGGCTAACCGAGGCATCCCTACATCATCAGGTTACGGCTCACTGGCTTACGACAACGTAGGTAAGATGGAGAACGTAGGTTGGGAGTTCAACGTCAACACCAACAACCTCATAAAGGCTGGTAAATTCGGTGTGGATATCAACGTAACATTCGCCAACAACAAGAACGTCATCACCGAGATGGACGAGACCTGTCTTGCAACCCTCAACGGCGATTTCAACCGTAGCAATGGTAGCTACCTCTCTCGTGTAGAGCTTAATAAGTCGTTCGGTTCTATCTATGGTTTCCGCTACAAGGGAGTATATCAGTATAGCGAATACTCACCCAACGAAATAGCAGGTGTTAGTGGCCCTAACGCACCAGTAGTGCGTGATGCCGACGGCAACGTAATCCTCGACAACCACGGCCGCACCACCCCTATGACCTTCTGTTATAGCGGGACATCAGCCCTGTACGAATTCAAGGGCGGTGATGCCATCTATGAGGACATCAACCACGACGGTACAATCAACGAGCTTGACATCGTATATCTCGGCTCATCACTGCCAAAGTTCACTGGTGGTTTCGGTGTAAAGTTCAAGTGGGGTCGATGGTCTTGGAACAACCAGTTCAACTTCCGTTACGGCAACAAGATCGTGAACCGCAACCGTATGAATCTTGAATCAATGTATGGCAACGGCAACCAGAGTCGTGCCGTAAACTATCGTTGGCGCGTAGAGGGCGACATCGCACCTATCCCACGTGCTCTTCGTCAGTATGGCTATAACTACCTTGGTAGCGACCGCTTCGTAGAAGACGGTTCATTCATCCGTCTCAACTACTCACAAATCAGCTACTCACTCCCACCAGCAACAATCAAGAAGTGGGGGCTCTCACAGCTCAGCTTCTATTTGTCAGCCAACAACCTGTTTGTCATCACCAAATACTCAGGTTCTGACCCAGAGGTCGGCTATGGTGGCTATGGTATATCAGAAGACAATGCACAGACACCACGTGCTAAGTCAGCCACACTAGGTGTAACCATACAGTTCTAATCTTCAGATTAAAGTTGAAAAGATTATAGATTAATGTCAATAATATTTCAAGTTATGAATAGATTCATTAAAAGACATATAAGTAAAGGTAAAGCGTCATTTGCACTTGCCACTTTGCTCTTTACGCTAAGCGGTTGCTCTGACTACCTTGAGATTCTTCCTTTGAACGAGGTTGTTTTAGAGAACTATTGGACAAAGAAAGAGGATGTGACCAGTGTGCTCAATGGTTGCTATGAGGCACTTGCTGCTGAGAACAGCCTTGACCATCTCGGTGTATGGGGTGAGCTTCGTTCTGAGAATCTCGTGCGAGGTGGCAGCCTTGACAATAAATATGTAGAGGTGCTGAAAGAGAACATTCTTCCTGCCAATGATCTGACTAAATGGGAAGATATATATAAGACCATCAATCGTTGTAACACCGTTCTGGCATACGCAGATGGTGTACAGAAACTCGATCCTAACTATACAGAGGCTCAGATGATGGCAAATAAGGCAGAGGCAACCTTCATCCGCGACCTATGCTATTTCTATCTCATCAGGACTTTCCGCGATGTGCCAATGATTTTCGAGCCAAGTATTGATGACACAAAGGAATATGCGGTTGCTGCTACTCCTATGAAGGATGCTCTGAGGATGCTTTCTGAGGATCTTGAGAGCGTTAAGGATTATGCAGTTCTCCGTTATGTTGACGATAGTAGGATGACGAATTCTCAGGCCGCAAACAATGCGTACGAGAATTGCGCCAAAGTGACTCGCGTTGCACTCTATACACTCCTTGCCGACATTTACCTCTGGCGTGGTGAGTATGACAAGGCTATCTCTTGTTGCGACTATGTAATCAACTTTAAGAAGAATCAGTATCAGGAGAGGATTGCAAATATAGGTCAGTTGAACGATATGCATCTCTTTAGCGGTATTCCTATGATCCGTGAGAGCATCGTTAACACCAAGACCTGTGGTAATGCCTACACAGAGATATTCGGTACTGGCTTCTCTTTCGAGAGTATATTCGAACTTGGCTATCAAAAGGGTGCTACAGAAAACAAATATACCAGTGGTTCATATATGGGTGATAGTCAAGGAATTATGGGACGTTATTCTGCACCAGAAGATTACGCTTCGAATGTGACATCAGGTAACAACATCTACTTTGCAAAAAATGACTGCCGTGCATACGAGAATATTAGCGAAAGTAATGGTCATTTCTTTATCACAAAGTACTATTTCACTAGTGTTTCTCTTGAAAATGATAACGTTACTGATATGAAGAGCCTTAGACTCTCACTCGGTACACGCAGTGTAAATAATTCTAACTGGATATTCTACCGTCTTTCAGATGTAATGCTTATCAAGGCAGAGGCATGTATTATGAAGGATAATCCTGATTTCCAGACAGCCTTTACGCTTATCAACTCAATCAACAAACGTGCTCGCAACTATAATGAAACCGTTAAGAGCGATTCACTTGCTTTCTCTACATATAGTTCAAGTAGGGAAGAGATGGAAAAACTTCTTTTCATGGAACGTAAGAGAGAGTTTATGTTTGAAGGAAAGCGTTGGTTCGACCTCGTGAGAAAGTCATTGCGTGACAATAACACTCACTATCTCGCTAATGAGGCTACACAGAAGCAGAAAGAAAATGCAGTGGCTATCAAGATTCAGCTTGCTGACATGAATGCGATCTTCTGGCCTTACAACAGGGAAGAGCTGAAGAGAAACAATCTACTCAAGCAAAACGCTGCTTACAGAGATGCGGAGGACTTCCAGAAGTAAAAATGAAAAGTGAAAAATGAAAAGTGAAAAATACAAGTCACACTTTTCATGTAATGACCATACACGAAAATACTATACTGTATTTTTCATTGTTCACTTTTTGTTTAATTAAGAGATTAAAAAATTAAGAAATTAATGAATTATGAAAAAGTTCATTCAAAAATATATAAGTAAAGGTAGAGTGCCATTCAGCATTATACTTTCCACTTTACTCTTTACACTAAGTGGCTGTGTTGACAACGATGATCTGGACGACAACCAGGGTACTTTCTACTCAGCCACAAAGCGTACGGCAGCAGAAATCATCGGTGATGATGCGGACAGATGCAGTATGTTCCAGGCTATTCTTGAGAAGGCAAATTATTACTCTCTTCTCTCAGTATATGGAAACTATACAGTTTTCGTGCCAACCAACGATGCTATCAAGGAGTTTATGGCAACCAACAACTATTCATCTCTTGATGCACTGCTTGCAGATGCAGAGCGTTGTGATACCATAGCCCGCACACATATCATCAAGGAAGGTGCATATTTCACTACCGATGTCAGTGACGGTGCTCTTCCTACAATGAATATGGACGACCGCTATCTCGTTATGACCTGTGATAGCGATGCAGAGAACAACAACCAGCTCCGTATGTATGTGAACAAGCGTTCACAGCTCGTTGAGAAGAACGACTCTGCTACCAATGGCGTTGTTCACATCATTGATCGTGTCATTACTCCAAGTAGCAACTATCTTCCTGACCTTATGGCAGAGGATAGCTCTATCTCTCTCTTCGTTGAGGCACTTTATCAAACCAATATGAAAGACTCACTCACCAAGTATATCGATGACAGATATACTGTATCTGAGGATTCAATAAACGGTGATATTGCAAAAGTGAGATTTGGTGGTCGTGACAACACTGTGACATACCCTCGTAAAAGGTATTTTAAATACACTGCATTCGTAGAGCCTAACTCCGTTTTTGCCAAGAGAGGTATCAATACCTTTGACGACCTTGTGGCATACGCAAAGAAGGTGTATGATGCTACCTACCCAGAGGATGCAGGAAAGTATGACAATGACTTCAAGAACCGCAAGAACCCACTCAACCGCTTTGTGAGCTATCATCTTATAGATCGTATGGGTAACTATAGCGACTGGGCTCCTTCAGGCCGTTTCCTTACCGAGTGTACGGTTTCATCACTCGCTGATGCCGAGGACTTCTGGGAAACAATGTGTCCTAACACCATGCTTCGCTTCTGCCGTGCCGGTACTGGTAGCAATGCAGGTCTCTATGCAAACCGCAAGGGTGTAGGTAACAAATACACCGTTAAGGGAGTAAAAGTACTTACTGCTTCCGAGTCAGGTAAGTCAGAGCAGCAGGCTATTAACGGTACATATCTCTACCTTGATGACATTCTTGAATACTCTACCAAGGTACGCGACGAGGTACTCAGTTGCCGTATGCGTATCGATGCTACAACACTTAGTGCCGACTTCATGAATCAGGGTTGCCGTTTCAATGACGAGGCTGGTGCTCTCAACGATCGTCTGTATGCTCTCAAGCAGGGTTATATCAAGGGTTGGAAAATTTCTGACGACACATTCGTTGCTGTTCACCCAGCAGAGCTTTCTTGGTCTTCATACCTCGGTAATGCTATCTGTATCAAGGGTCAGTATGACGTGCAGTTCAAGTTGCCACCAGTACCATCAGGCACATACGAGATCCGTATGGGTTACGTTGCCGGTGATGAGCGTGGTGTAGTTCAGGTATATCTAAACAATGAACCTTGCGGTATTCCTGTTGACCTTACATACGGTACATGGAATCTTCAGGAAATCGTAGGCGACATTGCTGATACGGATGATGAAGAGCGTAACACCGCTATGGATAAGACTCTCCACAACCTCGGTTATATGAGAGGTATGGATTCATATCGCAAGCCAGGTTTGAACAGTTTCCGCCAGGACTCACCAGAGCACCTTCGCCGTATTCTCGCTACTCAGAAACTTGATGAGGGCAAGGAATATTGGTTGAGATTCCGTCAGGTTTCAAAGGGTGATAAGGAGTGGTCATTCGACTATATCGAACTTTGTCCAAAGGATGTATATGCAAGTCCGGACGGTGAGAATAGACACTAAAAAATGAAAAATGAAAAGTGAAAAAAACAAGTCACACTTTTCTGGTAAAGACCATAAACGAAAATACTATATCGTATTTTTCATTTTTCACTTTTCATTGTTCATTTACTTAAGATAAGCAAGATATTAAGAATATTAAGAAATTAATGAATTATGAAAAAGTTCATTCAAAAATATATAAGTAAGGGTAGAGTGTCATTCTACATTGTTCGCAAGCTCACCAGCTGCGCAGTTCCACTATCCGCTTTACTCTTTACACTAAGTAGCTGCTCCGACTGGGACAACCACTATGAGAATGAGGCGCAAAATGGTGCTGATCTCACTCTCTGGGATGCTATCAAGCAGCGTAGTGACTTGAGCGATTTCGCTCAGGTTCTTGAGAATACAATGGTATTCCGTCAGCATAAGAAGACATCTGTAAGCTATGCCGATGTGCTGAAGGGCGGACGTTCGTTTACTATCTTTGCTCCAGTCAATGGCACATTCAACAAGGATTCTATCCTCTCACTTGTCACCACAGCAAAGGGTGACTCAGCAGTGGAGCGTTTCTTCATCAAGAATCATCTTTCACAGAATCTCGTTTCTGCTGATGGTACAGATAAGAAATTCCGTCTTCTCAACTTTAAGAATGTTACGTTTACTGACAATAAGGTAAATGACGTGAGCTTCAAGGAATGGAATATCCATAGCAAGAATGGCATTATGCACGTTATGAATAGCCAGTTGCCTTATAGAAAGACCATCTATGAAGCATTGATTTCACTTCCACAGTTCAAGTCTAACGGTGAAATACTTGCTTCATACAATGAAGATGTATTCGATGAGGATGCAAGTGTGAGCAGTGGTATCGAAGATGGTAAAAAGGTATATGTTGACTCTGTGGTATATGAAACAAACAAGCTCATCAATGCTATAGGCTATATCGATGAAGAAGATTCCACCTTCCATGTCTCTATTCCAACAGAAGAAGGCTGGAACAAAGCTTTTAAGGATGCTATGGACTGCTATACCTTCCCAAAGAGTAATCCCAAGGCAGACTCTCTTCAGCGTTACTATGCTTATCGTGCCCTTATGGATGACGCAGTATTCAGTCAGACAACTCAGGTGAGCATGAATGATAGCGTAAGGTCACTGAACTATGATAGAAGGTATCCTCAATACAGCGTCTATTACAAGCCATTCAACAACGATGGTATATTTGGCAAGGCAAAGGAGAGAATAAGTTGTAGCAACGGTACTATCTATGCTACTGACGAGTGGGCATTTGATCCTGCCATGACCTATCAGAAGAAAATCGTGGTTGAAGGCGAGTCTAATCTGGTGGGCGAATACAATGCTTGTACCATGACAGAGATGCAGGTTCTTAACGACAGTGTATCAAAAGGTCGCTATACACACATTAAGCCTTCGAATGGTAATAGCAACTGGTCGGTTACATATGGTATAAAAGATATAAATACCTATCCTCAGAGAGATCTTACTTCGGGCAAGTACGACATTAAGGTGGTAGTCCTTCCTAAGTCAATTGCCGGCGGTGAGAACAAGCGTCCATGCCGTTTCACCGCAACAATCAACTATATTGATGAGGATGGTAATTTGCAGCATTATAAATGCAACGATGGTTCACCTATCAATAGTGATCCATATTCCATAGATGCAATAAAGATTGCAACGTTCAAGTTCCCTACTTGTAACTATGGTCAGAATGGTGCTATAACATCAATAACACTGACATGTAGCATCCGTCCGAACGAGAACTCAAAATACGATCGTAACTTCTATCTTGATGCTATCGTTCTCGAACGTTCTAAAGAATAATAAATATAATTACGAATTACAAAGTACGAATTACCTAGTTAGCTCTCCCCGTTGAAGGCAACTGAATGAAAATGGTAAACAGGTAATTAATAATTCGTGATTAGTAATTGAAAAAGAAATTAAGAAATTAATGAATTATGAATAAGTTCATTCAAAAATATATAAGTAGAGGTAGAGTGTCATCCTACATTGCACTTTCCACTTTACTCTTTACACTAAATGGCTTTTCTGCCCTTGCTAAGGATATCAGGGGCAGGGTGACTGACGCTGCTACGGGCGAACCGTTGCAGGGTGTCAGCATCGAGGCTTACGGTAATGATAAGTTTACTGCCATTACTGACCGTAACGGTAAATACTATATCAGCGTTCCTGACTACGTGGGTAGTCTCTATATGCGCGTGGAGGGTTCGCTCCCTCAGCAGGTGGCTATCGGTAGCGATCTTATGAATGTTAATGCAAAGCTATACAGCGATGCATTCTCCAATTCATATACCCGTACTACTGAGACGGCTAAACTTTCAACGGCTAATGAATTCAACAATAACGCAGAGATGAGTATTGATCCATTCATTCAGCAACGCCTTAATGGTCAGGTAAGGACTATCAACCGTAGCGGCATTGAGGGCGGTGGTAGCGTTATGCTGATCAATGGTATCAACTCGCTTTCGCGCAATGCACAGCCACTCGTAGTTGTCGATGGTGTTATCATGGATATGCAGTATGATCGGTCTATGATTCATGAGGGCTACTATAACAACTTGTTGGCTAATATCAACGTGAATGATATTGACAAGGTTGAGGTGCTGAAGAATGGTACGGCTATCTATGGTGCCAAGGGTGCTAATGGTGTGCTTCTCATCACTACCAAGCGTTGTAAGAGTATGGCTACGAAGATTGATGTTACTATCGGTGGTAAGTTCCAACTTCAGCCTCGCACCGCTAATATGATGGATGCTACGGACTATCGTACATACGCTACGGAACTTCTTACGGGGCTTACGACATCGGTTAACAGTATGCCGTTCCTGAACACAGACCCAAAGTACTACTACTACAACCAGTATCATAACAACACGGACTGGAAGAAGGAGGTGTATCGCAATGCCTTTACTCAGGCATACGGCATCAACGTGCAGGGTGGTGATAACGTGGCAAGCTATAACATCAGCGTAGGCTACAGCATGGCGGATGAGACGTTGAAGGAGAGTGATTTTTCGCGTTTCGACCTTCGTATCAATAGTGACATCGAGGTTATCAAGGATCTGAACGTGAGGTTCGATGTTTCTTTCAGCGATGTTGATCGTAGTCTCTTCGATAATGGTGTAAGCCACAGCATAGAGAGTGGTACGGCTACCGCTCCAAGTTTCCTCGGACTGGCAAAGGCTCCATTCCTTTCACCATACGCTATCGACATCAGAGGTAACGTAAGCTCGTATCTGGCAGAGGAGGACGACTACATTGGCACTTCGATGGAGTATAATGATTTCAGTCTTGCCAATCCTACTGCCATTCTTGCCTACGGTGTGGGTGACAACCGAAACAACTTCGGCAACAGACTGGTGTCATTCTCTGTTAATCCGAAGTATAAGATCAACAAGAACCTCAGCGTAGAGGAGGCCTTCAACTTCTCGCTCGTTAACACGAACGAAGACTACTATCTGCCTGTTTCGGGTGTGCCTTCGTTCACCATGCCAAACTGGACGTTTAACAATGGCTATTACTATGCCGATAACGTGCGTCAGGCTATGACTGCGCGTCAGAACTCAGTGCAGAGCGATACACGCATTAAGTGGGAGAACCTGTATGGTGCTCATGCGGTGAAGGTGATGGGCGGTTTCCGCTATATCAACAGCAGCTACAGATATAACTTCCAAAAAGGATATAACACAGGTAACGATAAGACTCCGAATATGTCAACAGGTCTTGCCTATCCTACTACGGATGGTGCTGACGATAAGTTCGTAGATCTGACCAACTACGTTGTTGCCGACTATAACTATGCTCAGAAACTGTACGTAACGGCAGGTCTTTCGGCTATGGCTTCTTCACGCTTTGGTAAGGATGCGCAGGGATTGAAGGCTCTCGGCGTGGTATGGGGTGTGTTCCCAAGCTTGCAGACCTCCTACGTGCTCACGAACGAGAAATGGCTTTCTGGTGTAAAGGGTATTGACTATCTGCGCGTGAATGCCGGTTTCGACATCACGGGTAATGATGACATCGACTACACAGCCTCACGTACCTATTTCGTTGCAAGGACAATGCTGAGAAACGGCATTAACACCAAGTCATTGGGCAATGTGGGAAACAGCGAACTAAAGTGGGAAACAACACGCAGGGTGAACGCAGGCTTTGAGGGTAACTTCATAGAGAATCGTCTGCACGTGAACTTCAACTGGTTCAAGGGCTGGACATCAGGATTGATAACGCTCCGCCAAATGTCATGGACGAGTGGTCTTGATGCCAACTATATCAATGGCGGTAAGCTTCAGAACATGGGTTACAACCTCGATATGTCATATCGTGTGCTCAACACTAAGGACTGGCATTGGGAACTCGGTGCAAGCGTAGGTCACTACAAGAATAAAGTGACAGAGATTGGTACTGACAACAAGAGCATCCTGACGGACGTATGTAACGGTACTGTGATTACAGCTGTAGGCAACCCTGTGGGACTATTCTATGGCTACAAGACCGACGGTGTGTTTGCAACGGCTGCACAGGCAAAGGAGGCCAACCTCAGCTATGAGGATAGGTCAGGCAAAAAGATTGCATACGAGGCTGGTGACATGAAGTTTGTTGACCAGAACGATGACCACATTATTTCTGAGGCAGACCGCGTAGTTATCGGTGATCCAAATCCTGACATCTACGGTAATATCTACACACGTCTCAACTGGAAGAAATGGACTCTCGACGCAACGTTTACCTATTCACTCGGCAACGACATCTATAACTACGAGCGCAGCATACTTGAGAGTGGCAGATACTTCTACAACCAGACAACAGCAATGAACCGCCGTTGGACAACAGAAGGTCAGATTACGGATATTCCACGTGTCTGCTATCGTGATGCCCAGGGCAATGCAAGTTTCTCTGACCGTTGGATAGAGGACGGCTCTTACCTTCGTCTAAGCAACGTTACACTCAACTACTCACTTCCTATCAGCAACACGTACATTCAGGGTATCACAGTTTGGGGTGCAGCATACAATCTCTTCACCCTCACTCACTACCTTGGTTCAAATCCTGACTGCTCTATGTCGAGCAACATTCTCTATCAGGGTATCGACTGCGGTCTCCTTGGTTCAGGCAGAAGCTTCGCAATGGGAGTGAAGATTAATCTATAATAAATGAAAAATGAATAACGATTATGAATATTAAGAAATATACAAAGAACCCTTTGATAGCATTACTATCAATAATACTCCCCCTTGGGGGGGCGGGGGGCTTTACCTCCTGCTCTGACATGCTCGACACAAAGAGCGACATGATAGAGTTTGCTGAGGATAATAAGCTTAACTCTACAACAGATACCCTGTTTAGCGTGATGGGTATAGTACGTGGCATTCAGAAGGTAGCCGATCGCACCGTAATTCTCGGTGATGTTCGCAGCGATCAGTTTGTTACTACCGAATATGCCTCTACCGACCTTAAGCAGATAGCTTCTTTCCAGGCTAATACACAGAATGAGTATAACAAGATCAGCGATTACTACGCTATCATCAACAACTGTAACTATTTTATCGAGAATGCTGACACAGCCCTCTATAAGTTGGGCGTTCAGATATTCGAGAAGGATTTTGCAGCAGTAAAGACATTCCGTGCATGGACTTACCTTCAGTTGGTGAAGAACTATGGCGAGGTGCCCCTCGTACTGAAACCAGTTCTCACAGAGGATGAGGCAAAGAGCGAGATGAACAAGTCATACTCTGACATCAACGCTATATGCAACTATTTCATTGATGACATTAAGCCATACATTGATACACCTCTTCCACAATATGGTTACATCAATGCCGAGGTATCAGAGAAATTCTTTATTCCTGTAAGGGTGCTTCTTGGCGAGCTTTGTCTATGGGCAGGTCGCTATGATGATGCAGCACGCTATCTTTATGAATATATTACTCTCAAGGATAACCCTTTATTGCCTTCTTTAGGCTCTTCTAGATGGATAGTTAGCAATAATGATTTCACACAGGCAAGTCTGTCAGATGGTTATTCTATGCCTATTATATCCCCCAGAGAATCTGAAATTATCACATACATCCCGATGGAGGAAAGGGAGTCTTATGGTATAAAGTCGAATATTCAGAATGTGTTCGCGTCAACCGCTGTGAACAAATACTATTATGAGGCAGGTCCATCTGAGGCATACAAGCAATTATCAAAAGCACAGAACTACACTCTCTACACAGAGGTCTCTCTAACGGAAAAAGACACGGTATATGCACCTAAGATTGGCTTGGCAAAGGATATATATGCTGGCGACCTTCGCCTGGGTTGTGTTTATTCGTGGACTAAATACGGCAGATCAGAAACAAGCACCTATGGCTCAGAGTATGTAAGAGTAGATAAGATCGATGAAGGCGTAATACCTTTGTATCGTGCACAGCAGGTATATCTGATGTATGCAGAGGCACTTAATCGCCTTGGCTATCCAGAGGCTGCTTTCTGCGTATTGAAGTATGGTCTCCGCAATCAGAACATCGAGAGATACGTTTCGGAGAAGGAACGTGAAAAGGCTGGTTCACTACTTAACTTCGATGATGAGATTTTCATCAAGGCTCTTGTTGCAGGTGTTCATGCACGTGGATGCGGCGATGTGGAGTGCGACAGCAACTACTGCGTTCCACAGCCAAAGGACAAGCTTGCTACCTACGAGGACACCGTTCAGTATCAGATTCCACTCGTGGAGCAGATGATCGTAGATGAGTATGGTCTTGAGTTTGCATACGAGGGCAAGCGTTTCTACGACCTTATGCGCATTGCTCTCAGAAGAAACGATCCTGCCTATCTCGCTGATGCCATCGCAAAGCGTAACGGCACAATGGATGACGGGCTTCGCGCAAGGCTCATGGATAAGAAGAACTGGTACTTGCCGGTGAAATAAAAAGTGTAAAGTATAAAGTGTAAAGAGTAATGTAGATAGTAAAAATGGGACAAAATGTTAGCGTTCCAAACTATTTACATTACTCTTTATACTTTACTCTTTGCAACAAGTCCTGAAAGGACAGCATATTATAGGGTAGTGCGGAAGCGCTACCATATTGAGGATTTGTAGTTTACGAGCCCTGTAGGGGCGACATAATTATATTTCCCTCTGTATGATATGAAATTATATCGCACCTACGGTGCTATTATGGGGATGGTGGCTAATGTTACGTGGGTTACACCCACGCCTATATTTATTTCGCCTTTACAAGGCTTTTCGGGAACTTATCGCTATACGCGATTACTATTTTCCTTTCCCATACGCGCAATAAACCATTGCGTCTGAGCGTTAAAAAGATTGTAATACTAATAGATAATTTATAACTTTTAGCAATGAAAACTATAAAAAAGAACTCCCCCTTGGGGGGATGGGGGGCTTTACTTTTGTTGTTGTTCCTCTCTTCTGTTGCCAATGCAGCAGTAAAACTTCCGCAACTATTCCAATCGGGAATGGTGCTTCAACGTAACCAACTTGTGCCTATCTGGGGAACTGCCGATGCAAACGAGACGGTGAAGATTACCTTCCGTGGCAAGACCTACGCCACTACCGCTGGTGCCGACGGCAAATGGCGCATCGATCTTCCAAAGCAGAAGCATGGCGGTCCATTCGAGATGAAGATTAACGACATCACCCTGAACGATGTTCTCGTGGGTGATGTGTGGATTGTATCAGGACAGTCAAATATCGACACAAACCTTGAGCGTATCTACCCTCGCTATAAGAAGGATCTCGATGCCTATACAAGCGACCAAATCCACGTATTCCAGGTGCAGACCGACTTCTCCGTAGAGCGTAAGGATGACGTGCGCCCAACGGCTTGGAAACACGTTAACAAGGAGAACTGCTGGAAATTCTCTGCCGTTGGCTATTTCCTCGGACAGCAGATGCTCAAGCGCACAGGCATTCCACAGGGTATCATACAGAGTAGTAAGGGTGGCAGTCCTATACAGTCATGGATTGACATCGACTCTCTCAAACCTACTCCCCAACACCCAACCCCCAACACCTATTATGCCAAGTATCTCCTCTATACAGACAAGGAATACATAGCAGCACAGGCAAAGGCCAATGCCATTGCGGGTAACGTGTGGACAAAGACAATGGATCAGAATGACCCAGGGCTTAACGTTTATTCAAAGGCTGATTATGACGATTCTTCATGGAAGAAGGTTAACCAGTATAACAACCGCGAATGGGCTGTTACTCCTGTTGAAGGCTCTCGTCCTTCTACCCTCGGCTCTTTCTGGCTCCGTCAGCATATCAAGGTTGATGCTGCTCATGCAGGAAAGCCAGGCATAATGCACATGGGCACTCTTCATGATGTTGACCAGACATACGTCAACGGACAGTTTGTAGGCACTACTGGCTATCAGTATCCTCCTCGCCGTTATCCAATCCCTGCCGGACTCCTCAAGGAGGGCGACAATGTTATTGCCGTGCGCGTTATCTGCAAGGGTGGAATACCATTCTTCTATACAAAGAAGCCTCATCAGATTGAGTTTGACGATGAGTCACTCTCTCCTATCGAAATCTCTTACGAATGGCTCACAAAGCGTGGCGCTGTGATGCTCGAAGGACCTCTCGGCGGTAAGCTCGACACAGAGAATCAGGCTTCAATGCTCTATGACGGTATGCTTCATCCACTCGCTCCATACGCTTGTTCTGGCATTGTTTGGTATCAGGGTGAGTCAAACACAGGCACTCCTAATGACTACGGTGTTCTGCTAAAGAAACTCACAGGCAACTGGCGCACACTCTGGAAGCGTCCAGACCTTCCTTTCAACATCGTACAGCTTGCCAACCACATGGAGCCAAGCGATCAGCCACAGAACAGCTCTTGGGCTAAGGTGCGTGAGCTTCAGCGTGAGTTTACCGATAACGATCCATACTCTACCCTCACCGTGAACATCGACCTTGGCGAGGCTTCAGATATTCACCCTCTCAGCAAGCGCGAACTTACTGAGCGCATCGTTCTCGGACTTGAGAACAGCGTCTTTGGCAAGAAGAACATACTCTCTGCCGAGCCTGTAGAGGCACACGTGGATGGTGGCAAGATTATCCTTACAATGGATCAGCCTCTCGAACCATGCGACAACCTCATGGAGTTCGAGGTTAAGGGCGAGGATGGCAAGTTCCATAACGCACAGGCTTCTACAGATGGCAAGACCGTCGTCATTACTCCAGCCTCCCCTATCACCGCTAACCCAACCATTCGCTTCGCTTGGAAGGATAACCCAGAGAAGCATAACATGAAGGGTAAGAACGGACTGCCGGCAAGCCCGTTTGAGATGAAAGTGAAATAAAAGACCCACCCCCTTACCCCTCCCATAAAGGGAGGGGAGTAGATACATTCTTCTAATCAAAAGGGAAGGGCTATTTCTATAAAAAAATTCATGATAAAAAAATAAGTCTGTGCATTTATCTACCTAAATGCACAGACTTATTTTTTATAATCCTATCCCACCTCTATGGGTAAAAAACATTCTACTCCCCTCCCTTTATGGGAGGGGTAAGGGGGTGGGTCTTTTACTCAGGTCTCATCACCACCTCCGCATGATTTCCGCTCTTGAGGATCACGTTCTTGATGTAAGATGAAATCTCTTCGGGAGTAACTGATTCAATAAGCTTCTTACGGTCGGTAAAGCCATCCTTGCCGTAAATCTTCCAATCTGTGATGATACCCATCCAGAAACCATTCGTCTTGAAAGAGATATCAGCCTCTTTAAGCATATTCTCCCTAATCTTCTTTACCTTGTCAGAATCCACCTTTTCAGCAGCCTCAACCACAATCTTCTTCATCAGATCAGCAGCCATATCAAGCTTTGAAGGGTCGGAGATAGGAGCACTTGTGTTAAGCTGAACAAATGGCTTACTGCCAGTAAGGTTCATACCGCATGATGCGCCACAACTATATGCAGCCGACGCATCCTCGCGCACCTGCTTCAGCATCTCGTTAGATAACACCTCACCAACGTATCTCATCACCACATCGTTTCTCACCGTGTTCTCTGCCTGAGCATAATACATATTGGCAAGCTGTGGCTTAGGAGTCTCCATCTTCCTTGTGAAATCAAGCTTCTTCTCTCCCTTGAACAGCGTGTTCACATCCTTCAGCTCAACATTATCGGGCTTAGCAGCTGGAAGAGATGCCACATACTGCTCGATGAGCGGAACGAGTGTAGCCTCGTCAAAGTTACCTACAAACACGAACGTGTAGTTGGCAGCATTCGCCGTGCGCTCCTTAATAATCTCTAAGCAACGGTCGTACGAAATCTTTTCAATATCAGCCTCACACAGCATCTTCTGGCGAGGATTGCCACAGGTAACGAGCGTGTTAAGCGAATCCTGAAAAGCATATTCTGGACGAAGACCTCTGTTAGGTAGTATAAGCTTCATCTGAGCAATGACCGACTCATACGCCTGCTCATCCTTCCTCACGTCCGTAAACTTCAGATACAGCAACTGCATAAACGTCTCTATATCCTTTGGTGTGGTGCTTCCGCTAACGTTAGAGCGAGTTACACTCATACCGAAAGACAAGCCACATTGCTTACCAGCCAAAGCCTTCTCAAGCTCGTTGTTGCTAAAGTTACCAAGTCCTGACAGACTGCCCATAGTTCCAACCACCTTTAGGTTAGAGTAATCCTTCTCGCCATAGAGGTACGTACCCCCCTTGGCAAAAGCAGACATCTGAATCTCGTCAGTCTTGTAGTCTGTCTTTTTTAATATAACGGTAGCACCATTGCTCAGCACCAGTTCCTTATAGCCCAGAGCTGCATTCTCCGTAGTCTTCTTTACACTTCCCTTCTTAGGCAGAGTAGCAATCAGAGGCTCATTCTTGGCATTGTCAACCCAAGGCTCAAGCTTCTCCACGCGCACAGACTCATACGTTTTGCGCAGCTCATCGGCACTTGGCACAAGGCGACCTTCCTTATCCTGAGCAAACTCGAACACCACAAGGTTAGTGTCGCTTACGCTGATCACCTCACTTGCATACTTGTTGATAGCCTCAAGCGGAATCATCTGCGATACCTGCTTCCATATTGCGAACTCATCCTCAATGCTCGGTATAGGCTCATTAGTAAGATAGTGACGGCAGTACTCATCGCCAAACTGCCCATTCTTGCGCTTATCGCGATTGATGTATGCCTTTTCTATCCGTGACAGGAACTCATCCTTGGCACGTACAAGCTCCGTAGCTGCAAATCCATGCTGCTTTGCACGCATAATCTCACGTACGGCATCGCGCATAGCCTCAAGATCTCTGTTCTCCTTAGGCACAACAGATAGCTGAAACGCATCCTTCGTGTCAGAATATACATAGTTGTCTATACCCACATACGAAGCCACATAGCTACACTCCGCTTTCTGTGCCAGCTCTGAGAAACGCGAGTTTATCATGCTTGACACCATACGCTTCACATAGCCATCGAGAAACGACATCATCGTAGGTCTCAGACTATCGGGCAGCACGTCTGTCTTCATGCAGATGCATATCTGGTTATTGGTCAGCTCCTTGTCCTTATCCACAAAGTAGATAGGCTCGAAGTTGTCGGCAACAGGATATTTCTCCACCTTGGCAGCATTCGGGTCGAGGGCTATGCCACCAAACAAATCCTTTATCATAGCCTCAGTATGGTTCACATCCACGTCGCCCACCACAATGATAGCCTGGTTATCAGGGCGATACCATTTCTTATAGTACTGACGCAAGGCATCATACTTAAAGCTATCCACAACGCTCATAAGTCCGATAGGCAGACGCACGCCCCATTTGGAGTCAGGGTATAGCTTTGGCAGATTCCTCTCATACAGACGCATAGACGCATTGTTACGCGAAGCCCACTCACCATGAATCACACCACGCTCCTTGTCAATCTCCTTATCCTCGAGCGACAATCCGTTACTCCAGTCCTTCAGGATGTAGAGGCATGAGTCGAGTGCAGTCTGACGCTTGGTAGGCACGTTATTCACATTATACACCGTTTCGCTGATGCTGGTGTAGGCGTTAAGGTCACGACCGAATGCCACACCCAAAGAGCGACAAAACTCTACGATGCCGTTCTCCTTAAAATGGTCAGAACCATTGAATGCCATGTGCTCAAGGAAGTGAGCCAGTCCGCGCTGATCCTCTTCTTCCTGAATAGAGCCAACACGCTGCGCAATGTAGAAGTTTGCCACATGCTCTGGCCATCCATTGTGACGAATGTAATACGTAAGTCCATTAGGTAACTTGCCGATACGCACTGCTGTGTCAACAGGTACCGTAGGCAATTGCTGGGCATAAGCCCAAGCCGTGAACAGCATCACGGCAAACAACATTAATTTTCTTAGTTTCATTTTTCTTTATACTTTATACTTTATTCTTTACACTTTACGCTTTTTTAGGAGTAATAAGGAGTACAAGGAGTAACGCTCCCAAGGTCACTTAAGAAGTACAAGACGATAGTATTTATCGTTGAGGGGTGAAGGATGAGAGTTTGTTACTATCAAACCTTATTCCTTATTCCACAAGACTTTATTCCAAATAAGTCATTCGTCTTGTACTCCTTATTACTTCTTATATCTAAAAGGCAAAATTACTATCAAAATCTGAGAATGCAAACAATTAATGCAAAAGATTAATAGAGATTAACAATAATACTTTCTTTTAGGTATCGAATATCGCGCAGAACGACAGAGAAATTATAACCGACTCTGATTTCAGAATACTGTTGAAATTCCATGTAATCCGCGCTCAGAAAAAACTTTTTCGCGGAAACCCTACACCCCTACACCAGCACCCCATGTATTCTATTCAGCCTCAATAATTTACAGCGGTTTCAAATATACGCAAACCATACACCGACCCTACACCCGAACCTGAATTTTTCAGAAATTCAGGTTAATTGATAATGAATAATTTACAATTGATAATTTAAATAGCAAATACTAACTACATTATTCATTATTCTCTATTCATTATTCATTTTTCTGCATTACAAATGCAGAAAAGGGTGTAGGGTTGATGTAGGATTGGTGTAGGGTTTGCGTATATTTGAAATCCTTGTAACATTCTAATTTCGTGTGTGTTATGTAGGGTGCTGGTGTAGGGGTGTAGGGTTTCCGCGAAAAAGTTTTTTCTGAAGCTATTTTTCTCCATTTTTCACTTTTCATTTCTCATTTGCTTCAGGTTCGCTTCTAATTCGCTTCTAATTCGCTTCTAATCCCTTCCAATGAATGGGACTTACAACGGATTTGCAACGGATTTGCAAGGGAGGTAGAAGGGAATTGCATAATTCCAACCGAAAAGATCAAATGTGATAATAAATATCAATGATTATCTGCAAGCACCCGATAGCGCCCCGTAGGGGCAAAAGCTCATAGCCTATGGCATCGCCCGAGGTAGATGGATGTTGGAAATTTCGCCCTGTAGGGGCAAAAGCATTACCTCATATTGGAGCTTTTGCCCTTGCAGGGCGAACAAACTCGCTCACCAGACCTAGGGTGATGCCCTAGGCTAAGTGCTTTTGGGCTTTCAGCCCGTCTGTCACGTAATTGCGGAAGTCATAAAATCAATATGGTGATATGTTCCCAAAAAGTATCTTGCAAGTATTAAACATCGAAGAGGCTTTTCGAAAACCTATCACCACATTTGATTAGTTATTATGAATCGGAAAACTAATTCTTCTTCAAACCTGCAACTACCTTAGTCAAGAACGGCTTCATGTCGTTGACAAGGGCGAGATTTGCCTTCTTATAGCTTGCGAAGAAAGGCTTGCTCTCAATAGCGTTAAGAGTCTGCAAATCCTTCAGATCTACCTTTCCAACCATAGTTGTCAGAAGCATAGCACCCATATTCTTCTCCATGAAAGAAGATAAGCGCTCCACCGTCTTTTTCATCATAGCCTTCTGCTCATCTGGTATATTTGCTGGAGCCATATCAGCAACCACATCCTGAGCACTACTCATCGACGTCTTGATAACCTCTGGCATACAATTAATCTCCAACCAGCGAAGGAGTTCCTTCTTCAACTGTGGATCGCAATCTGGCATCTTGAGGTCTTCTGGCGTTCCGCCCATAGCGATTGCCTGAATCTGAGGCATCAAGGTCTGCTGAAGACCATCCATATTAGAAGCACACGCAATCACCTTCTTCTGAACGCTAAGCACCTCTGGCTGCATGAAGAAAGAAATCATGTCGTTGAAATCCTTCTCCGACATACTCTTGCGATAGCTATCAGACAACCACTCCACGGCATCAGTCTTGAACTGAGACTTAAGGTACTCCGCATTAACATTAGGCAGCTTTGAATACTGGTCAAACATCTTCGCATTGAGAGTAGCGATAGCCTCATTTTCCATGAGCTTTGTGATACCGTCTGTGTAGTTGTCAGCACTAACGGTTGTGAACTGCATAAAGAGAGCAGCGATGAACGATAAGATAAATTTTGCTTTCATTTTGTTGTAGTTTTTAGTGAGTATATAAAATTGATGTTTTTATTTATTTAGGAGTAAGGAGTACAAGAAGTAACGTTCCCAAGGTCGCTTAAGGAGTACAAGACGATAGTATTTATCGTTGAAGGGTGAAGTGATAAGGGGTAAAGGATGAGAGTTTGTTTCTATCAAACCTTATTCCTTATTCAACAAGACCTTATTCCATGTAAGACATTCGTCTTGTACTCCTTATTACTCCTTGTACTCCTTCAATGAATCAATTATTCATAGTGTTCCATACCTCCACGATCTCCTCGATACTGATACCGAGCATACGTGCCTGTCGGAAAAGCTCTGGCAGTTGTTGGCGCTTGAAGTCCTCTTTCTGCCCCTTGAGCAGTTTCTTCTTAGCGTCGGCACACACGAAATAGCCTATGCCACGCTTCTGATATACTATCTCTTCACGTTGTAATACTTCCATAGCCCTAAGTACGGTGTTATAGTTAATCTCGTAGGTAACAGCCAGTTCCCTGACGCTCGGAATGCGGTCGTCGCCCTGGTAGTTACCCTTTAGAATCTCTTCGCAAAGCTGATATGCAACCTTGCCGAATATTGTTTTTTCGTTGGCTGTAATCATATCATTAATATTCCGCTATTAGCTGGCTGCCATCGCTTGTAGATCTGGTAGCCAATTGTGAGAAGCACTATGGCGCTAACGCCAAAAATACAATGCTGGGCAGAAGAGGTCGCACATCTTTCCAAGTAAATGACAATTAAGTGGAAAATATAGCCTATAATCAGGCTACACCCGTAACAAACAGCTTTCTTCTTGATGAGAGAGGCCAGAATCATATTTATGCCAATCAAAATGAACAAGAGCGTGAAATACCTTGTCTCTTTATATATGTAGCCAATATATCCACCAACCTCAATCTGCTTATCTACGGGGAAATCCACAGTCAATATAGAACCGATATATTCAATAGCCATTGAGAACAGCAGACATCCAACTGCCACGCATATTACCGATCCTAATGCCACAAAGTATTTACGGAAGGGAGATGCCGGAAGCATACAAATGTTGAATGATCGGAGTTTTATTACCGCCCAGGTTGAAGTAACCGATACAATCAAATAGAAAAACATCATATTGGCAACAGCCAAGGGCTCGTTAAATGCAATCTCCTGATTCTTGTAGTGAGCAATCAATAGCAGATTCATGTATCCCCATGTCTGCGACAGTAATATCATCAGTATGAGATACCAGACATTTATTTTAAGTACTTGCTTGAATATGTTCATTGTCTCGCTATTTTTATTACACCATAAAGAAACCACTATTGGCTATCTGCCAGCGTCTGTATATCTGCCAACTCGCAACGAGCAATACGACAGGCAAGACATAGGAAACGTAGCTTACAATGGCAGGATATTCTTTTCCACCCATGTGTACATCAAGCACCATATTCATCATAAAATATGCACAGACGAAGATAAACACACGATATATGATTTTGTTTCTTACGGCTATCCTAAGGAACAGGGAAGCACAGAATCCTACTATGGCAAACAATATCATATCAGGATTTTCACATATTCGGTTAAGGAAACCTCCTACTTCTATCTGGTTAAACCTTGAACCTCCTTGGATAAGATGCCCAACAGCCTCGATAGGCACAGATAGCAAAAGTATCAGAATGAAACAGACACCTGCCATACCGACCGCAGAAAAGAACTTCTTGTCACGATTTTCAGGAAGCAGGTTGAAACTCCTATTACGAAGAGTGCTCGATGCAACCTCTGACACAAGTACAAAAAGCAGGATAATGAATAGCGCAGTAAAGTAATAATCTATATGAAGCATACCCTGCATAGTTTCCATTCGCTGCTCTTTTGGCATTTGCTGTATAGCGATGCTTTTATTCATACTTTCTTTCATACCATCTTGCGCAGTCTGAGAGGTAAGAAGTCCATTGAATATCATGCTTATTGCGAAGATAGCAGACAGAAAAACGGTCTTTAATATCCACTTCGACTTATTTGATATCAGAATGTATTTATAGATGTTCATAGCCTTTACTTTTTATTATCACGAAATGCACTTGGATTCTCGCTTACTGCCTCAAAGAGAAGTTCAAGACTTACTGGTGTCTCTTCTTCTGATTCTGTGCGACGTGCCACACAGAGATTGCCTTCAAGACTCTTTTCCGAATATATCACCTCACCCTTTGGCGATGTGCCGAAAGAGAATTTCTCTGCCAGTCCATCAACCGAATCGTTGACAAGCAGATCTTTTTCTCCTAAGATAACGATGTGGTCAACCATCTTCTCTACATCGTGTACCTGATGGGTTGAGACAACGATAGTGCGGTCTTCTGACATGTGACTGTTGATCAACTTGCGGAAAATACGCTTTGAAGGGATGTCGAGTCCGTTGGTTGGCTCATCCATAAGCAGGTAAGGCACGTTGGTAGCTATTGCGAAGCATATCATAACCTTCTTCTTAGTACCCATAGAGAGCTTGTTCAGACTTTTCTTCTCTATTTGCAGGTCGAACTCGCGCATACACTCATCCATAACCTCCTGACTGTAATCCTTATAGAATGGGCTGTACAGCTTTATAAAGCTCTCAAGAGATATGCTTGGCACGACAAGCTCTTCTGGAAGGAAATACATCTTCTCAAGAATTGACTTGCTCTTGGTCTTTACATCTTCGCCATCTATTGTGACGACGCCTTCCTTGGCAAAAAGCTGTCCAGTCACGAGGTTAAGCATCGTGGTCTTGCCTGTACCATTCTTACCGAGCAGTCCGACAATAGAACCTGGATTCAATTGCAGGCTCACGTTTTCAAGTACATTCTTCTTCGAGCTTTTATAGCCAAAGGTAAGGTTCGAAATCTGTATCATATCCCTACTATTTTTGAGTTATTGTTTTAGTTTATTGATATATTTACATAGTGTCATAGTGAAGTATGACAGTGCAAAGGTAGATTGTTATTTTGAAACTACCAAATTTTTAGCGTATTTCTGCAATTTAATTAACTTATATTAACGGAAAAGCGGGTGCATCTATGGATTTTAGCGTGTTTTCGCCATTCTATGAGAGTAAAAGCCCACAACCTTTGGATAAACGAAAAAAAGAAACGGATTTATCTGGTTTATCTGAAACTAATCGCGCAAAACATTACTCCGCCAGTTATCAGATAAATCGGATAAATCCGTTTCTTTTTTATATTGAGTTTAAGTTACTTACATATCGAATCCTCCGCCGTCACCTGCTGGAGAATTGTTGTTATTATCCTCTTCTTCATCTTCACCATCGGCACCCTTCTTCTTCTTCTTGCCTCCGTTGCCGAAGTTCCAAGTGAGGTTAAAGTTTACCTTGCGTCCGCCTCGACGACGAAGTTCGTGCTCCTCAAAGCCGTTGCCTGAGCGATAGCTCTCGAAATAACGAGAGTTGAGCACGTCACGGCAGTTGATAGACAGGGTGAAAAGACGGTTGAGGAAGTTCTTCCTGATACCGAAATCCACCTGATAGGATGCAGGACGGTGACCTTGCGCAATTACTGCACGTGAACTATAACGGCCTGATGTCTGAATGGAAATGTCGTAAGGCAGACGGATTGATGCCGTCATGCGGGCATTCCATGTAAAGTTTTCATCAGAAGATCCAGTAACCGTCTGAACACCTTTACCCGTTCCGCTTGCTACTGGTCGGCCTTCTTCATCAATACTGATGTCGTGTGAGAAACCGTCAAGCTTGTAGTAATAGGCATTGACATTGGTGTTGAGATCAACGATCTTGAAAAGCTTATTCTTTGCCGTAAGCTCAAGACCTGATGACTGGCTCTTTGTCATATTCACTGTTGTAGAATACATTGTTTCATCCACACCACGATAGTTGATGCGCTGCATTACGTCGGTCGTTGGACGATAGTATGCACTTACGAGGAGTGAGTGCTGATCCCATGTCTTAAGATAGTTGAGCGAGAATGAGTTAGAGTACTCAGGAGTCAACTCTGGATTACCGAATGAAATCCTTGTAGCATCACTCGTATTGCGGAATGAGTTGAGCTGACCACCCCAAGGACGACGAAGACGACGGGTATAGTTCAACTGCAACTGCTGGCTCTCAGTCAACTGATACGACATGAAGAGCGATGGGAAGAGCTGGAAGAAATCCTTCTTGTAAGGATGGCTCTCTTCTTTTTTGCCATTGTTATCCTCATGATCCTGATTCCAGTTAAGACTCTCGGTGTTCACTTTCCAGTACTCACCACGAAGTCCTGCCATGATGCCGAGCTTACCAAGTGTGAGGTTAGCCGTTACATAGAGGGCATGGGTGTCATTCTTGTAGATGAAGCGGTTGTAATAGGTGGAGTCAACATAACGCCCCACTCCGCTCCATGTAGAATCACGCCACATCTCGTTTGGAGTGTCCTCCTTAGAGAAGAAACCATTATAGCCCGTTTCGAGCTTGAGAACGTCGGTAATCTTATTCTCGTAGTCGAGCTTTATTTCATAACGACGGTTATTAATGTCAGCTGGACGATATTCATAGGCATACTGAGTTCCTAAAGGAGAGCTTGGGTATAGAGTGATAGAATCGCGATAGATGTTCTCTCTGTCGCTCGTCCATCTGTTTCCGCTTACAACAAAATCAATAGAATGGGTTGGCGAGAAATTATGACGGTAGTTGAATGAGCCGTTGAGCATATTCATAGGTCCTTCACCTGTAGAACGACGTAATCTCAACATTGTAGGCTCCTCCCTTCCATTGACAATATTGCCATAATAATATGGTGTGCTGCTCCATGACTTGTTCTTGCCACGCATCATCATACCTGTAAGTGCAATATCATCATTCTCTGTGAGATGAAATGTTATTCCTGCACGAGAGAAGAGGTTGTTACGCATATCGGAAGTACGAGTGTTGTGTCGATTATATCCAATAGGATTTGTGTTTGTCAACGAGTCTGAGAAATCAGTATGTTCGCTGTTCTGCTTGCTCACGTTCTCATTATGTCGCAAACCAAGATTCACGAAGAAATCAACGTAACGTGAGTTATAGTTGAAGTTGAAGCCGCCACGAACACCGTTTCTCGTATCACCACCAGCAGATACAGAGCCGTAGTAGCCTGCCTTGCGGTCTTTCTTCAGAACGATATTGATAATACCTGCACCTCCCTCGGCAGAGAACTTGGCAGATGGGTTATCCATAACCTCAATACGGTCGATGCTCTCGGCAGGAATCTGCTGAAGGATCTGTCCCATGTTATCGGAAGTGAGTCCTGCACTACGACCATTGATCCACACCTCTACCGAAGTATTTCCGCGAAGCGACACGTTACCGTCATTATCCACCTCCACGCTCGGAATGTTATCAAGCACCTCAGAGGCAGTCTCACCCACGTTGGCAAGGTTGCTCGATACGTCGAATGTCTTACGGTCAACCTCAAGCTTCATAGTAGATTTCTGACCCACCACCTTGACCTCGGAAAGCATATTAGCATCCTCAGCCATGTGGATACCCGCATAGCTTACAGTCTTGTGGTTGTCAGAGATTTGGAAGTCTTTGGTTACTGTCTTGTAACCAACGAAGGTAAGCGTGAGGGTATAGTCACCATTTTTCAGATTCTTGATAGAGAACTTTCCATCAATGTCGGTGGTAGCACCTCCCGCGATAGTCTTGCTACCTTTTGGTGATACGGCGATGTTTACAAAGGCAAGGGCTTCGTCATTTGCCTTGTCCAACACTCTTCCCTTAACCATGCCCTGAGCCATAGCGGCGAGCACGGCAAACATCATAAGGAATAGTGAAACGATTCTTTTTGTCATTACCTAATCAAAATTCATTTAAACGAGTCTCGTCAATTACGAATTATTAATTACAAATTACTTAGTCACAAGTAACATATACGAATTACCAATCACCAACTTATGTGACTTGGTAATTAGTAATTCGTCATTAGTAATTAATTCTGCTTTTTGAAAGCACTATATATCTTCTCCGCTGCATTCTTAAACTCCTCTTCCGTGAGTTTAAGTTTCTCGTTAGCGAAGTTTGCATCCTTCTCGCTCTGCATAGGGATGAGATGGATGTGAGCGTGTGGAACCTCAAGACCGAGAACGATCTGGGCAACCTTAACACAAGGGAATGCCTCCTTCACGGCCTTAGCAACCTTCTTTGCAAATACCTGATAACGAGCAATCTCGTCATCTTCCATATCAAAGATGTAATCAACCTCACGGCGTGGGATAACCAATGTATGTCCTACTACCAAAGGGTTGATGTCAAGAAATGCATAGAACTCCTCGTTCTCAGCACACTTGTAGCTTGGAATCTCGCCTGCTGCGATTTTAGAGAAAATGTCCATAATTGAAATTTGGGTGATGGGTGTTGGGTGATAGGTGTTAATGGTTTGTAGATGCTCGTGTAAATACTATACACCAACACCCAACACCTATCACCCAACAACCGTTTACTCTATAGTTATACTATCTATCCTCAACTTAATCTTACCACGAGGGATAGTGATCTCCACCTCGTCGCCAACCTTATGGTTGAGCAAACCCTGAGCGATAGGAGTCTTGACAGAAATCTTACCTGCACGAAGATCTGCCTCATTCTCAGCCACGATGGTATAAGTCATCTTTGACTTGGTAGTGAGGTTAGTCATCTCAACCTTAGACAGCAACTGGACTGCATCTGTAGAGAGACGGCTCTTATCTATGATCTTTGCATCAGCAAGAGTGAGTTTCATCTGATTGATCTTCTCCATGAGCTTTGCCTGTGCTTCCTTGGCAGCATCATACTCTGCATTCTCAGAGAGATCTCCCTTATCACGAGCCTCAGCTATAGCAGCCGAAGCCTTAGGACTCTCCACAGCCTCCAGACGGTGGAGTTCCGCTACGAGTGCCTCGTAGCCTTCTTTTGACATGTACGCCATATTTCGTTTAATTATTTATAATTTACTATTTACTGTTTAGCTGCATCCATCATGTTTAGGCCGATTGCTTGCAGACTAAAAAAGTAGAACCCCGACATCACCTAATCTTTAGCGATACCGGAATCCTGTCTCCATTTATGTGTTTTCCGAAAAGACTCTTGTAGTGTCCTTACGTTTTCGGTGCAAAGGTACACACATTTTCTGAAACCACCAAATTTTTCTTACCAAAAACACAGATTAGCGTAAAAATCTTAACTCTTTACACTTTCTGCTTTGTTCTTTACACTTTACACTATCTACTTTACACTTTCCCTCTGCATCCTCTTCATTGTCTCTATCTTCCGAAGGAAAATGTCCTTACCTTCGTAATAGGTGTTATTGACCTTGAGCACGTTACCATTTGGGTCAAGGGCTTCATGATGAGGAAAGCCAGTGAACTTGAACAGGACTTTGAGTTTCTTGTAATCTTCTTCTGGAATGCGATAACACTCAGCTCCGTTGAGGTTCTGTGCTACATACTCTTCGTATGTCGTCTTTGGTGAACTCTTATCGCCTGTGATATAGACGAACTCAAAATTGGGATTGTTGCGAACCTCCTCACGCCATGCCTTGCTCTGCTCAATGCCTGAGCGACAAGGAGCACAGAATGTTGCCCAGAAATCGAGATACACATACTTTCCCTTGTATTTATCGGTTATCTTGCGAAGGATATTGGTTGCCTCGCAATCAGGCAATGTATAGGTCAGTTCCCTATCATTAAGACCCGCATCAACGTATTTGTCAATCAAAGCCTCGAACATGGGATTGTGCATCTCTGCCTTTATCGCATTTGCCCTACGCTTTATCTCTGCTATTGCCTCTTCTACCTTAACATCTAATGAATTACCCGAAAATTTATTCATCAGTTCACTCTTGATATTGAGATAGTTATGACTTCCGTGTTTGCCTTGTTTATAGAAATCAGCGAGATAATGAATTATAAAAGGTAATGATATGTTTTTTTCGCCAAACACCTCCTTATCTCGACTCATTATTATCTCATCAACCATAGAGGCAGGACAGTCAATCAAACCTTCATTAATCATACGTCCATCTCCATAATTAGCACAAAAGCCATAGTACCGCCAAACACACAATGATATTATGTCATTATATGGTATCTTACGCAGAAATGAATAGTTCGCGGGATTAAAATACTCGCTTATCGAATCAGCCAACTCACCATCAAACAAATTATTTAAGCGCCCCAAACCATTCCAAAACTCATAATTTACAAGATCGAGTGCAAAACCATATTGTATCTCAAGCTTTCCCAAAAGATATTCTACATCATTGTAATGGTATCGTGCTGCAAGATAATCATGTGTAGTGATGGCTGCATTGTATGCTTCTTCCACACGCTTACAATAGTTCTTAAATCCCAAATTGTAATAAGGTAGCCAAGATGCACATCGGCTATCCTTAATATAAAAAGGCAATTTTGTAGATAGTGTGGAATATGGTGCCGGCTTACCAGACGAGTCGGTAACTATGGTTTTTACTTCTGCAGAACCATGCCAATTGATATCAAAATTAAGCGTTTCGCCAGGCTTTATAAAGAAAGGTATATTTATCGGAGTATCCTCTGCACCTAAATAGTTAAAGATAGGATAATGAAGAACAAACTTTTGCTCAAAAGTACCATCTTCATTGATTTGGATATCAATAGGTTCAGATTCACCAGTAAGACAATTGTAGTGGCTAACGTTAAATGAAGTTATTCCATTTGAAAGCACAAAACCATTTACTTTACCCTTGATGCACGCAGTATCAGTATGGAAGAAATCCTTACGCAACTCACTGATTTTCTCCTCGTTGAGTGCGTATGGCTTTATCTGCACAGGATTCTTTGTGTCAGAGATTCCCATTACTCGGTCTTGGTGTCTTCCCAAGCCTTCAAGCATATCAAAAAAACTCGTAGTGAGTGGCATAGGTTCAAAGACGAGCGTCATAGAGGCAACACCTTTATCATCCACGGGGATAGGAGCATCAAGAGCAAACTCCTTGCAGTATTTCACCTTATAGCTTTTGCCATCTTCACCATCAAGGCGAAAATCACTACTGATAATGATTTCAGGATCCTTAATCTGTGCCGTGATGATGGTCGCGGTATCATGCAGTTCAACGGATTGCAGGTTCAATCGGGAAATAGTGGCAGAAACATAGTAAGGATTCTGCCATACAATAGGTTCGTTTACAGCTGATGCTGCAAGCATAGTCAAAGTAAGTATAAACGATAATAGAGTTTTCTTCATTTTTGTTTAGATTTTATCCGTGGGCAAAGATACAAAAAAATAATGAAAAGACAAATGTTTTTCTGAAAAACTCTTCTATTAATAGGTAGTCAAATTTAATTTTATAATCAAGAATTAGAGAATTTGAGATTTTTCTTTTGATTTTATAAGAGATTTGTCGAAGACCCTCTGACCATAGGGAAGAAATTTGAGAAAGGTCGCTTACGCTCCTGTTAATCACGGCAGTTCTCAATGCTACGCAAGTAGCAAAATTGACTTTCCCTTCGGCCGTCGAGCTAAACCTTCTCTCTTTCGCATTAATTCAAAAAAATCGCTAATTCTCTAATTCTTGATTATAAAAAATGATTCCGTACATTTAGTTAACCGAAAAAGCAGATTGCCTCCCGACAATCTGCTTTAATTATTTTGATAGACCATTAGTCATACTGAAGTTTTCGCAAGCTTAACTTCATAGGTTATAAGGTTTGTAGGCCATAAGGTTATATGGTCTGTACCGCTAATAGTGCTCCGACCTGATAACCTTATAACCAACAAACCTCATAACCTTCACTTATTTAAAGAGCAGCGGAGCCATTTCCTTGAGCGAACGACGCCATGTGAGGAACTCATGTGCTGTACCCTCTGATACATAGCCTGTTGCCTTGAAACCTGCTGCTGTGAGGTCGTTTACAGCCTTGTTGATGCGGTCTGGTGTCTCCTTGCTACCACAAGAGAGGAACATGTGCTTTGGAGTCTGCTTGCCCTCAAGATCCTTTGGCTCATATACTCCACCGCTGAGCAAGCCCCAGTAACCGAATACCTCTGGGCGTGCGAGGGTTGCCATACGTGTTTCCATACCACCCATAGAGAGACCTGCCATAGCACGGTGATCACGATCAGCGATAGTGCGGAAGTGTGAATCTACGTAAGGTACAAGCTCATCCATGAGAACTTTTTGGAATGCAGTCCAGTCAAACTCGTTCATGTGACCCCACTTCAGCTCGTTGGTCATACCGTAGGTCATAACGATGATGAATGGCTCACACTTACCCTCTGCAATGAGGTTGTCAAGAATGAGGTTTGCATGTCCCTGATTGCTCCAAGCAGTCTCGTCCTCACCCCAACCATGCTGGAGATAGAGTACAGGATACTTGTTTGCGACAAGCTTGTTACCCTTCTTTACAGTAGCCTTCTCATAACCAGCAGGAGTATAGACGTATGCCTCACGCTCTGTGTTGGTTGATGGAGAATGGAAGATAATCTTCTGCACGTTACCGTGAGGAACGTTCTTGAGAGCATAGAAATCCTTATCGTGAGCAGGAATCTCGATACCTGACTCCCAACGTACTGAACCGTAGTAGTTCTTA